>JARLGM010000013.1 GCA_031292755.1 Candidatus Sulfopaludibacter sp. | reverse complement strand
CGATCGGCAGTTGGTACGTGGCCGTCATGACATTGCGCAACGGCCGCGAATCGGAAGATACCCGCTTTTCCGGCGCGGGGTCAGAGGGATTCAGATAAGCCAGGCGGTCTTCCATGCGGTCCCAGATGAAATTGTTAATCAGAATCAGCCCGTTTCCGTACCGCTTTTGCAGCCGCACGTTCAGACTCTGGTAATATCCGGTGCCCGCCGGGTTGTCCACCATCGTCACGCCGTTGACCGGGAATTGCGGGTACGGCACCACCAGTTGCTGTAGCGTCGTGTTACTCCCATTGAAGGAAGAAACCCCCGGAATCAGGCCTTTGAACGGGTTTGCGTTGGTCAATGAGCCCGTAAGTTCAGTAATCGTGTTCTGATCGCGCACCAGCGAGGTGCTCAGAAACGGGCGCGGGATGTAATTCAGGTTCGTCGAGATATACTCGTGCATCGTGTGGCTGGCGATATAGGCCACCTCCAGCACCATCTGTGCCGGCAACTCCCGCTGTATGCTGAATTCCCACCGGATGGTGTACGGGTTGATGGTGTTCGGATCGTTGAAACTGATGTTGTTGCCCAGAAAAGTCCCGGCGCCAAGCGAGGATCCGGACGCTCGCAGCAGGCCGAGCGGGAACGGGTCGGACAGCGTTGCCTGCACCGGTGGCAGCAGCGGCGAAGGCAGCGGAATCGTGGTCTGCTGGCTGAATCCCGAGGAAATCGACCCCGGCAGCGGGTACAGCGGATCCACCAGCACGCCGATGCCCCCGCGGATTACCGTCTTGTCGTCCCACAGGTGCGGCGTCCACGCGAAACCCGCGCGCGGGCTGAAAATATGCGAGTTCGTGTTATAAATGGCCGGGTTGCTGGCGGAGGGGAAAGTCAGTCCGCCCAACGCCTTGAAATTGCTGGCCGGCCATTGCGGCTGCGGGTGGGCCGCATAAGCAGCTGCGGCAACGGCGGAGATGGGACTCGCCGCCGCTGGGTCGAACCCGCTCACGCTCCGGTTATACCGTTCCGTTTCCGGGAAATCGTGATCGAAGCGAATTCCCAGGTTGATGGTCAGGTTGTTGCGCACGCGCCAGTCGTCATTCAGAAACAGCCCCAGGTACTTCGCCTGCAGCGTTGTCTGCGTATTCAAGTCCAGACTGCCGCTGCTGGGAATCCCCATGATGAACTGTGCCAGGTCCTGCCCAAACACCACGGTGCTGCTGCTGCCGGCCACCAGCGGGTCGTTGGTCCAGTCGCCTTTGAATCCATAAGTGCCGGAAGGATTACCGTACGTGTAAGCGCTCCAGCGGTTCTCACGCATGTCCGTGCCCATCTTCAGAGTGTGGTTACCGTGTATCTTCACCACCTGGCCGAAAAACTGGAAGATATCGTTGAAGTTCGTGCCGTCGCCGTTATACCCCAGCGGCTCGAAAGCTCCGCGCGCGCCGCCGGCCACACTCGTGCTGGCGAATGTGAGGTACGGCAGCATCTTAAACTCCGAATTGCCGTCGATGTAGGACGGGAACCCCAGCGTCGCGGGGTCCACCCCGTCGGCCGGCGACGAATGATTCTCGATGTATCGCGTCCAACTGAAGCGAACGTCCGCCACCGTGGTAGGCGTAATGGTGTTGACGTCTTCCAGCGTCGCGCCCTGGTTGATGCGGTAGAGGAAATTGCCAGTCGCCGGATTACCGAAAAACTGGTTCTTGTTCTGCGCCCGGTAATTGTGCCGCGCCTCGAAAGAGATCCGGTTCCGGTCGCTGGCGTTGATGTCCAGGCGCCCCAGTTCGTTGTCGTAGCCATCGAAATCCACGGCGTTGATCACATAGTTGTTCTGCCCGTTTGCCAGGCCCGCCGTGTTCGCCTGTGGGAAATACGTGTTCATATACGCCTGCGCTACCGGGCTGATGCGGCTGCCGGGAATCTGATTACCCGGGAATGGCGTGCGCGATACCAGCGTTCCCGAAAGCACTCCCGAATTGGGGTCGTAGATGGTGGCTGCATTGGTGGGCAGATTGAGCAACGAAGAAAAGTCGCCCTTCCGCTCCGCCGCGGTAGGCACCGATGTGAAGTTCTCTGGGTTGCCCGTTTCCAGCGGCGAATTGGCGGGGTCGGAATCCCGCAGCCCTTCCCAGCCGAAGAACCAGAAGACGCGATTCTTGCCGTTGAAGACCTTCGGCACGTAAATCGGGCCGCCCGCCGTCACACCGTATTGATTCTGGTGGTACGGCGGCCGCGGAACGTTCTTGGCATTGTTAAAAAATGTGTTGGCATCCACCGCCGACGTCTGGTTATAGATGTACGCCGACCCGTGCAGATCGTTGGTGCCGCTCTTAGTCATCACGTTGACCGTGCCGCCCATGGTATGGCCGTTAGCCGCGTCCATATCGAATGCGTTCACGCGCACTTCCGTCACCGCGTCCTGCATCGGGCTGTACGCCATCTGGTTCTGCTGCCCCGCGTTGGGAGCGCCGTCCAGCAGCACTTCGTTGTGCGTCGCGGGTACGCCTCCAATGCTGATGTCGTTCGGGGCGCTGTTATCGAACGGGCGCACCGGACCGGGCTCGAACGTGGAAACCACGCCCATCGCCAGGTTGTCCAGCATCATCGGCGTGCGGCCGTTGATGGGCACGTCCTCCACTTCCGCCGTGGTAATCACCTGGCCCAGCGACGGGTTCGCCGTCACCAGAATCGGCGCCTCCGCCGTGACCGTCACCTCTTCAGTCGCATTACCCACTTCCAGGTGGATGTCGATCACCGGATTCTCGCCGGAACTCAGCGTCAGTCCCTTTTGCGTGAACTTCTTGAAGCCCGCGGCCTCCGCCTCGATGTCATAGGTTCCCAGGGCCAGAAATGGAATCGTGTACTTGCCGGTAGGTCCGGAGACCGTGGAACTCTTGGTGCCAGTGCGCGTTTCCGTCACCAAAATCTTGGTGTTCGGAATCACTGCGCCCTGCGGATCGGTGACGTTACCGCTGAACGTGCCGCGATATTCCTGTGCGAACAAAGCGCCGCCAATCAGCAGCGCGCTAACGAAAAATCTACCGAGTTGCATGTGAATGACCCTCTTCAAACCAACTTGTAACTAACCTCGCCTCACTTGGAGTACCGACTAACCCGGAGCGATTAGCGCAATCATAACCGAACTCACGGGATTTGCCAAGTAACTTAGCCCGTTATCGCTAATGCCTCCGCCCTGGAGTGACGCAGCCATCCCCATAACGTCATCTCCCGAGCCTCTAAATCGCGATTGGGGAAAAAGAAACACGCCACACAGCCGCTGCCCAGCAGCACTAAGTGACCGATAACTCCAATCATATAATTATGTAGCGGAAAGTTAAATCTCCCCAGGTCCCACAACTTACCGCCGTCCAGTGTCAAAGTCGCCCACGCCGTAAATAGCAGGCTCGCCCCAATCCCCGCGTATGCCGCCGTGGCTCCGGCCCGCGCCACCAGAAATGCCAGCAGGAACAGCCCCGCCAGTCCGCCCGCCACAATCGCCGAAACCGTGTACCACAGCCCCAGGGCCGTTCCATTGGTGTGCGCCAGAATCGTCGCCACCGCCATGCACAGCAGCCCGCTTGCCGCCACTACGATCTTCGCCATCGCCAGGCGCCTTTTCTCCCCGGACTCCGGCCGCATCACCCGGTAATAATCCTCCACCGCGATCGCCGCCAAACTGTTGAAGTCCGATGACAGATTCGCCATCGCCGCGCCGAACAGCGCCGCCATGAACAGTCCCGCCAGTCCCGGCGGTACGTGCGTCGTGATGAAGTAAGGAAACACCTGGTCTGCCTTCATCGCCGGCGGCGCAGCCCGGTAATACTCCCAGCACAGTGTCCCGATCAGCATGAACAGCGTCCACACCGGAATGCACAGCAGCGACCCGATCGCGATCCCCCGCACCGCCGCCCGGTCCGACCGCGCCACCAGGTACCGCTGCACCACCGTCTGGTCCGCCGTGTACCGCTGCAAATAGTAAAAGAACCCGTAAATCGCCAGCACCCACACCGTCGGACGGCTGAAATCCGGCGCCCTGCTTCCCAGGCTGATCTTCCCGCTCTGCCATGCGTGCGCCAGCACCGCGCCCGGCCCCCCCGCCGGCAGGTACAACAGGTAACCCACGCAGATCGCGATTCCCAGCCACAGCGCGAAGCCCTGAATCACGTCCGCCCAGATCACCGCCTCAATCCCGCCCGCCAGCGTGTACACCACCGTCACGATCCCCACCAGGACGATCACCGAATCCGTCTTCCACCCCGTCATGCTGCTCACCGTCAGCGCCAGCAGGTAAAACACGAAGCCCATCTTCGAAAAATGGCCCAGCGCGTACGCGATCGATCCGTATACCCTCGCCGGATATCCGAACCGCCTCCCGAAATATTCGTACGCGCTGGTTCTCACCGCATGACGGAAAAACGGAATCACCACCACCGCCACCACCGCCAGCACCGGCGCCACCATCAACCCCGGAACCAGGTTCGACCAATCGCCCGCGTACGCCGACCCCGGATACGCGATGAACGTCACGCTGCTGATCAGCGTCGCCAGCAGGCTCATCCCCGTCGCCCAACCGGGTATCGATCGCCTGGCCACGAAGTAGCGTTCCGTCGACGTCTGCCGCCGCGAAAAACGCAGCCCCAGCGCAACCAGCCCCGCCATATACGCCACGATCACCACCGCGTCGATCATTTCGCCGCGCGCCTCCGCGTGGCCGCCATGCGCGCCGCCATCCGCATCGCCTGCTTCATACTGCGCGGATCCGCCAGACCCTTGCCCGCGATATCGAACGCCGTCCCGTGGTCCACGCTCGTCCGGATAATCGGAATGCCCAGCGAAATATTGACCGTGCCCTCGAAATCCAGCAGCTTCATCGGAATGTGCCCCTGGTCGTGATACATCGCCACCACCAGGTCGTAAGCTCCCCGCGACGCCTGCAGAAACACCGTATCCCCCGCGTGCGGTCCGCTGCATTCCATTCCCGCCGCGCGCGCCGCCGCCACCGCCGGCAAAATAAACTGCCCGTCTTCCTCTCCGAACAGCCCGTGCTCCCCCGCATGAGGATTCAGCCCGCACACCGCGATGCGCGGCCGTTCGAAGCCCAGCAACCGCATCGCTTCGTTCCCCAATTCAATCGTGCGTAGAATCCGGCCGGTGCTCAGCGCGCACGCCGCCCGCAGCGCCACGTGCGTGGTCACGTGGATGGTGGACAGCCGTTCGCTCGCCAGGAGCATTCGCGATTCCGTGGCCCCGCACAACTCCGCGATATACTCCGTGTGCCCCGAAAACGCCCGCCCCGAAAGCGTCACCGCTTCCTTATTCAGCGGCGCCGTCACCATCGCATCGGCCTCGCCGCGCAGACACATCTCGGTCGCGATCCGCACATACTCCACGCCCGCCGCTCCGCACCGTGCGTCCAACTTGCCGAACGCCACGTCCCCATCCAGCGCTCGCGCGTCGCGAACGTTGGCCACCGTCACGCCCATCATCCGGAACACCGACGCATCGCCCACCACTACCCAATTCGCCATCGGCGCGAGTTCCTCATCCGCCAGCGCCTTCACCACAATCTCCGGCCCCACGCCCGCCGGATCTCCCATCGTCAACGCGATCGTAGGCAGTCCGCTCATTCGAAAAACTCCGCTACCCGAAGCAAAGCGTCCGGAGCGCCGAAGCCTCCCGATTTCGTTACCACTGGAACACCATCGAACCTCCCGCAACGCAAAATTCCCCACGGAATCCCCGGCAGAATTTCGTCACATAAATCGATCCTTCGCGCGCCAGCCTCCCGGCAAACCGCCGCCGCCGTATCCCCGCCGGAAAGCACCAAAACCCCGCACTCCGGAACCGCCCCCAAAGGCACAATCACGCTCGATGGCCGCGTCCGCCGCAATTCCGCCACCTGCGCCCCCGTCACCGCATGATCGGTCCCGATACAGAAGACCAAACGGGAGAGGCGATCGCCTTTCGTCGCCTGTCGTCCTGTCGATTCGCTCCGTCTCGCCAATGCCCCCGCCAATCCGCCCGACCCCGCCCACAGAATCCGCCGCCCGCTCGCCATCCCGCCGCTCACAATCGCGTCCAGATCCGCGTCGCACTCCGCATCCGCCGATATCACCCGGGCCCCCGCAGCCAAAGCCTCCGCCACCGCGCCCGGCGCCGCGTGCAGATCCGACCGCAGACTCCGGAACACCTCGCCGCCGTTGCCGGCATTCACCGCCCGCCCCATCGCCGGAAATGCCGGAGTCGCCACCGCCGCCTCGCACCCGAACGCCCGCATCGCCGCCGCGATCTCCGCCCCCGGATTCCCCCGCAGCACCGAATCGATCTTTTTGAACACCGCCCGCGCCGTAATCCAATCCGCCACCGCCGCCACCGCGGCCTCCGCCGCATCCTCATCCATGTGCCGGCTCTCCGTATTCACCGCCACCACCCGCGCGCCCGCCGGCGCCGCATCCCTCGCCAGCATCACGCTCGTCGCCAGCCCGCACCGCGCAAACTGCACCCCGGCATCGCAAGCCCCCGTCAAATCGTCGGCAATCACCAGCCACTCGCGAGCCACTAATCCCCGGCCCCCGGCCCCCGGCCCCTGGCCCCCGACCGCGCCTCCAACAGATCCTTCCCCTTCCACACGGATTCCGCCGTCACTCGCCCGGCGGCGTCAAACACTCTCCAATCCCAACTCCCGTCCGCCGCATAAATCTTCTCCCACTCTTTCTGCCCGCTCTCGCTCCACCACGTCTCCGTGCCTGCCTTCCGGCCGTTCGCGTAAGTCACTTCCCACTGCCTGGCCCCACCCGGATACCGGAAAACCTGCGTCCCCGAAATCATTCCCGCGGGCGCCGCCGATTCCGGCCCGCCGTCTCTCACCCAGGCCTCGTTCAATTCGATATGCACCGGAGGCACGTTCTTCGAGGTCACCACGTGAATCACGCCATTCGGGGCCTGCGTCGCCGTCGTGTACCCCACCGTCACCAGTCCCGGCAGTTGCCGCTTCGTCCACGTCGCCCCATCGTCATCGCTCAACGCCACGAACGCCCCCGCGCCCGTCGGCCCCAGCTTCTTTTTATCGAACAGGTCCGCCACAAAGAACAGCCGCCCCGACGCCAGGCGTATCACGCTCGGCCTCTGCCCGCTCCCCAAAGGCTGAAACGGCGTCTTCGATTTCTCGTACGTCTTCCCGCCGTCCCGCGTGATCGCCTTCGGCATGAATCCGTCGATGTTCGTGTTCTTCCCGCCGAACCCAATCAGCGATCCGTCTGTGCCCGGCACCAGCGTTGTGTGCCGCCCCGCCGTCCGCCCGCCCGTGTCGTACCACGTCTCGCCGTTGTCCTTCGACGCGAACAGCACCGATTGGCCTCCGCTGCCATCCACCGGCAGAAAAATCGTGCCATCCCGGTCGCGCACCACGCTGTTAATCGGTTGCGGCGTGAACTTTCCCACCGCGCCCACCAGCTTCGGCATCCGCACCGCGCTCCACGTTGCGCCGCTGTCCCGCGACGTCATGTATTGGAACGGCGGCCCGCCCAACAGCCGCGGCGACCCGAAAAAGAACCACATCGTCCCGTGATCGTTCCAGAACACCGGCGCCGCGTCCGCCGCGTCCGCGAAATCCGGCCACGGCTCCGGCATGTCCCAGTCTTCCGTCCCGTACCGCAGCCGCATGGTCAGAATGGTCTGATCCGGATCGTCCTCTTCTTTCGGCGTATTGTAATAGGCCGCGATCAGGTCGCCGTTCGCACAAACCGCCACCGCCGAATTGTGATACGCGATTCCCAGCCCCGGCTTCAGTCCGATCTTCCAGCCCACCGCGCGCATGTCGTGGCCTCCCAGGTTCGGAAACATCGGCCGCGTCCGGTAATACGGCTTCGCCGCGTCCGGCCCTAGCCGCAAATCCGGAATCGTCTGCCGCACCGCTGTCTGCACCAGAGGTCTCTGGTAGGGCAGCGGCTTCGTCTTCGGCATCTCCGCCTGCACCACACGAAATCCGAGGTTGCCCTCTGCCGAAGCGAACACCGGCGCCATCGATGCGCGATTCGCCGACCGCTCGTAGTAAGCCATCTCCGCCGGCAGATGCTTCCCGCCGTCCGTCTTCGATTGCTTGTAATCCAGCCCGCCGCCGCGCACCACCCGCGCCGTCCCGCCCTCCGGCCCCACCGGGTCCGTCTGCGCCTCTCGCGGATACATCCCGTGCCAGTCCCACACCCATTCCGCCACGCCCGTATGCATGTTCTTCAAACCCCATGCATTCGCTGTCCCGGGCGCCGGCGGCATCGCTCCCGATGAAAAGGGCGTCCGTGTACCGGCCCGCGCCGCGAATTCCCATTCCGCTTCCGTGGGCAGCCGGTAGGTCTTCCCCTCTTTCCCGCTCAGCCATTTGCAAAATGCCACCGCGAGGTCCCAGCTCACACCCGATGCGTACGGCGCGTAGTAACTGTTGCCTGTGTAATCCGGGCGGAATTTGCGGAACTGCTCGATCGTTACTTCCGTCGCGCCCATCCAGAACGGCTGCGCGATGGTCACCTTGTGGACCGGGGCCTCATCGTAATCCCCCGTATCGTAGGGCCGGTCGTAGATCACCCCGCTCGGCCCCTTCGTCAGTTCCTTGGGAAGCGGCGTCGAATCCACTCCCATCTCGAAACTCCCCGGAGCGATCCGCACCAGGGCAATTCCGATGGAATTGACGTTACCGGCCGGCGGCGTGGCGGCGGCCATGGCCCCCGCAACTACAAATGCCCACCATCTCTTCATGGAGAATAACCTTTTAAATAAACTTTATCTTTTTGTGAGGAATCCCTCAAATAGATTATTCCAACCATTTGGATTAATATAACCGATGGATTCGGAACCGCCCATGGACTTCCACCAGCTCCGTGTCTTCCAGGCCGCCGCCACATACGGCGGATTCACCCGCGCCGCCGGGCAACTCCACATCTCTCAATCCACCGTCAGCCAGCACATCAAGCAGCTCGAAGCCGAGCTCGGATGTCCCCTCTTTCTCCGCGTCGGCAAACGCGTCCTCGTCAGCGACGCCGGCACCGTCCTCCTGCAATACGCCGACCGCATCTTCCGGGACCTCACCAACGCCGAAATGGCCGTCCGCGAAATGAGCGCCCTCAAGCGCGGCACCGTGCGCCTTGGCGTCGGCGCCACCACACTCACCTACCGCCTTCCGCGCATCCTCGGCGCATACAACCGCCGCTTCCCTGAAATCGAACTCGTCGTCGTCACCGGCACCTCCGAATTGCTCCTCGCCGCCGTCAAAAGCCATCAGGTCGACCTCGCCATTGTCATGTCGCCGCGCGAAGAACAGGGCATGCGCATCGCCCCACTCGGCACCGAAGAGCTTGTCATCGTCCTCAACCACAACCACCCCATGGCCCGCAAAACCCTCCTCCTGCCAGACGACCTGCGCAAGCTCCGCTTCATCTCCTACGAAAAGAAAACCAAGATGCAGAACCTGATCGATAGCTACTTCCAGACCCTCGGCTTCGCCCCGCAAATCGCTATGGAGGTCGAAAATATTGAGGCCATGAAAAGCCTCGTGCGCGCCGGCCTTGGCGCCTCCGTCCTGCCGCTTTGCGCCGTCGGCGATCGTGTCCTCGCCGCGCGCCTTCGCGTCCTGCGCGTGAAAGGTGCGCCCCTGTTCCGCCACCTAGGCCTCGCCACGCTCCATACCGCCATGCAGCCGCGCGCCATCACCGAACTCGCCGGCGCCCTCACCGCCGGACTTGCCGCCGCGCCGCCCCAATCTGTGGTACCACTATAGCCATGCCGCGATTCCTCACCGGCGCCCTCGCCGCATGTCTCCTCGCGCACGCGCAAATCCCCGCGCAGGACGGGCGCAATACCGGCACCCCCAACACCGACACCCACTTCGTCCCCAAGACCTACAACACCCTCGCCGAATGGGAAGCCCGCAAGCTGGCCCTGCGCACCCAGATCCTTGCTGCTGCCGGCCTCTTCCCGCCGTTCCCTAAAAACGATCTGCACCCGCAGATCTTCGGCCGCATCGAAAACCGCGACTGCATTATCGAAAAGGTCCTCCTGGAAACGCTCCCCGGTTATTACCTTGCGGGTAACCTCTACCGTCCGCTCCAGCCCGCGCCCGCCGGCGGATACCCCGCCATCATCAGCCCCCATGGCCACTGGAATTACGGCCGCCTGGAGAATACCGATATCGCCTCGGTCCCCGCCCGTGCCATCAATCTCGCCCGCCTGGGCTTCGTCGTTTTCAGTTACGACATGGTGGGCTACGACGACACCATCCAGACTCCGCACGATTTCGGCGATACGCCCGTCGAAGAGCTCTGGAGCTTCGGCCCCTTCGGTCTCCAGTTGTGGAACTCCATCCGCGCCATTGATTTCCTCGAGAAACTCCCCGGCGTCAACCCGCAAAACATCGGCGCCACCGGCGCATCCGGCGGCGCCACCCAAACCTTCACCGTTTCCGCCGTCGATGACCGCGTCAAGTTCTCCGCCCCCGCCAACATGGTGTCCCTCATCATGCAGGGCGGCGGCCTCTGCGAAAACGCGCCCGGCCTGCGCTTTGACACCAACAACGTCGAAATCGCCTCCATGATGGCCCCGCGTCCCATGATCATGTCCGCGGCTACCGGCGATTGGACCCGCAACATGCGCACCGAAGAGTACCCCGCCGTCCGCGCTATCTATGATCTGTACGGAAAAGGCGCCGATGTCGAGATGTTTTTCCAGGACGCCCCGCATAATTACAACAAACCCAACCGCGAGGCCACTTATGCCTTCTTCGGCAAACACGTCCTGGGCGAATCCGACCCCGCCAAACTCAAAGAGCGCGCCATCCACGTGGAAAAACTCCAGGACATGATGGTGCTCCACAATCGCAAACTGCCCGACAACGCCATCTCCTTTCAGCAACTCTTCGATGAGTGGAAGCATCTCGCCCAGCAGCAGACCGCCGATCCGCGCGCCCGCCTCCTCGCGGCCCTCGCCGCCGAGTGGCCCGCCCGCGTCCTCCGTGAAGGTGACGGCGAACGCATCCTGCTCGGACGTCCCGGCCAGGGCGACCGTGTCCCCGCCATCTGGATCGAAGGCGCCAATCCTCCGGCGCTCGTCGTTCACCCCGATGGCGCCGAAGCCGCCCGCAAAGATCCCGCCGCCGCCGGCCTCCTGAAATCCGGTCGCGCTGTCCTCTTCATCGACGCCTTCCAGACCGGCTCCGCCGCAGCTCCCCGGGACCGTTCCGTCAAAATGTTCCTCACCTTCAACCGGAGCGACGACGCCAATCGCGTCCAGGACATCCTCACCGCCCTCGCCTGGCTCAACCAACCCAAAACGCAATTGATCGGCCTCGGCAAATCCGCCCTCTGGTGTACCTTCGCCGCCGCCATGGCGCCAATCCCCATCGATCTCCAGGCCGATTTGTCCCACTTTCCCGCTACCGATGAAGACCTCGCAAAGAATTTCTTCGTCCCCGGTCTCCAGCGCGCCGGCGGTCTCCAGGCTGCCGTCACATCACTCCGGCTCAATCCCGTCAACCACTTACCGAAATTGCCATAAGTGGCGATGGTATTTGTAGGATAAGCGAGTGTAGCTCGCCCGAACTTACCTCTAACTGGAACCGGAGATCCGCATGTCACCAGAAGTCGTCACCCCATCAGCCGAACCGCGCGACAAACGCGCCTTTAACGCTTACCGCCATGGCCTGGCAGGCCATGTCCTCGTCATCAAGCCCCATGATGACGCCGCTTACAGACAGCATTGTCAGGCCCTTCACCAGGACCTCGCTCCCGCAGGCGCAATGGAGGCCGACCTCGTCCAATCCATCGCTGATGACCGCTGGCGCCTCAAGCGCGCTGCCGCCATCGACAACAATATGTTCTCCGAAGGCATCAACGAACCCAGCCAGGTCATCACCCACCACGAACAGGTCGATGACGCTTTCGCGATGTCCGGCCTCTGGGGCCGGAGTTCCAAGCAACTCGCCCTCCTCACCCTCTACGAAAACCGCATCCAGCGCCGCGTCGAAAAGAACATGGCCCTCTTCCTCCAGTTGCAACAGACCCGCCTCAACGCCCTCCAGAAACTCGTCGAAGAAGCCGCTATCTTAGGTGAAACATACAACTTCCCCCCGGAAGCCCTCCCTCCCCAGTTTGTTCATTCCTTCTCCAAAATCCGCCGCCTCGCAAACCACTATCGCCGCCTCACCGAAGCCCAAAAACCGCCAAGGAGGGCCGCCTAAAGCCCCAAAACGATGCCCGAAGCCCACTAATCCCCGGCCCCAGACCCCCGGCCCCCGGCCCCTGCGCGCGAAGCGCGCCATGTTGTACCCTCACAGCATGACCGTCCGACATCTCGTCGCCTGTCTCGTTCTTGTGCCCGCCCTCTGTGCCACCGAGCGATGGGGCATCCACGAAATCGTCCTCCCCGGACCTTCCACCGGCAATCCGTTCGTGGACATCCGTCTCTCCGCTCGTTTCCAGTTCCGCAACCGGACTGTGGACGCGGACGGCTTCTATGCTGGCAGCGGCACTTACCGCATCCGCTTCATGCCCGGCGAACTCGGCCAGTGGACTTACACCACCTCCAGTAACACCCCCGCCCTCGATGGCAAAACCGGCGCCTTCACCGTCACCACGCCCGCATCCGCCAACCACGGCCCCGTGCGCGTCCGCAACGTCTCCCATTTCGCCTACGAAGACGGCTCACCGTACATCCCAATCGGCACCACCTGCTATGCCTGGGTGCACCAGGGCGATAAGCTCGAACAGCAGACCCTCGCCACCCTCCGTACCGCGCCGTTTAATAAGATCCGCATGTGTATCTTCCCCAAGAGTTACACTTACAACGCCAACGAGCCGGTCTACTATCCCTTCCCGCGCACCGCCTCCGGCGATAACGATCTCACCCGCTTCAATCCGGATTTCTTCCATCACCTCGAACAACGAATCGCTGACCTCCAATCCCTGGGCATCGAAGCCGACCTCATTCTCTTCCACCCCTACGACCGCTGGGGCTACTCCAAAATGCCTCCGGAAGCCGACGACCGATACCTCCGCTACGTCGTCGCCCGCCTCTCCGCCTTCCGCAACGTCTGGTGGTCCATGGCCAATGAATACGACCTCATGAAGAGCAAGACCATGGCTGACTGGGACCGCTTCTTCCGCATCGTTCAGGAATCCGATCCTTACCATCACCTCCGCTCCATCCACAACGGCCCGAATTTCTATGACCACTCCAAGCCCTGGGTCACCCACGTCTCCGTCCAGTCCAGCGATCTCGAAAAGGCCCGCGAATGGGTCCAGCAATACCACAAACCCGTCATCTATGACGAATGTAAGTACGAAGGCAACATCCCCCAGCGCTGGGGTAACATCTCGGCCCGGGAACTGGTCCGCCGTTTCTGGCTCGGCACGGCCGGCGGAGCCTACGTAGGTCACGGCGAAACCTATCTCGATCCCGATAACATCCTCTGGTGGTCCAAAGGCGGAGCCCTCCAAGGGCAAAGCCCGCCCCGCATCGCCTTCCTCCGCAAACTTCTGGAATCCGCGCCACCCGAAGGCATGGACAATCTGGCCACCTACTATCTCGCCGCCGGCCAACCCGGCCGCTACTATCTTTTCTATATGGACCTCAACCAACCCGCCGAGTACACTTTCGACCTCGCAAAAAACGCCACTTACAAAGCCGACATAATCGACCCCTGGGAGATGACCATCACCCCCATCCCCGGAACCTTCGAAGGCAAATTCACCCTGAAACTCCCCGGCAAGCCCTACCAGGCCGTCCGCTTCCAAAAGGTAAACCAATGAAGTTCCCCCCCCGAGCGAAGCGAGCCCCTAATCCCCGGCCCCCGGCCCCTGGCCCCCGGCCCCCAATCACCCGCCATGCCTTCCTCGCCGCTCTCCTCAAGCCCCTGTTCGCCGCGCCGCGCCCTTTCCTGCTCGATCCCGAGTCCATCGCTCCGCACATCCAGAAGTTCAACAGCATGGCGAAGGAAGAGGTCATCAACGTCATCCCGGATGCCCGGGCTTTCTCCTGGATGAAGGCCAACATTCCGCTCTTCAGTTGTCCGGATCGCGATATCGAAGAGATTTACTATTTCCGCTGGTGGACTTACCGGAAGAACATCAAGCAGACCCCCCTCGGTTTCATCGTCACCGAGTTCCTCAAGCCCGTGAAGCACGCCGCCGAGTTCAACGCCCTCAGTTGCGCCCTCGGCCACCATATCGCCGAAGGCCGCTGGCTGCACGACCCCCAATATATCGAGCAGGACATCCACTTCTGGCTGCGTACCGGTGAAAACGGTGGCATCCGCTCCAATCTCCACCAGTTCAGCGGATGGACCGCTGCCGCGCTCTACGATAAGTGGCTCGCCGATGGCAATCGCGACTTACTAACTTCCTATCTCGACGCGCTCGTCTCCGATTACCAGGCATGGGAAAAGGAACGCCTCACCCCCACCGGTCTCTTCTGGCAGCGCGACGTCTCCGACGGCATGGAGTCTTCCATCAGCGGAGGACGCAAGGTCAGGAACATCCGCCCCAGCATCAACTCCTATATGTACGGCAACGCCAAAGCCATCGCCGCCATCGCCGCCATGGCCGGTGCAACCGAAGTGGCCCGCAACTACTCCGCCAAAGCCGCCCGCTTGAAGGATCTCACCCAGCGCCTCCTCTGGAACAGGGACGCCGCCTTCTTCGAAACCCTGGATGAATCCGGCAGGTTCGTCCCCGTCCGCGAAAACATCGGCTTCACGCCCTGGTATTTCGACCTCCCTGACGACCGCTCCGCCTACCAGACAGCCTGGAAACAACTCATGGACCCGCAAGGCTTCTATGCTCCCTACGGACCCACCTCCGCGGAACGCCGGAATCCCGAATTCCAGATCCCCTACCAGGGCGACGACTGCCAGTGGAACGGTCCCAGTTGGCCCTTCGCCACCACCATCACCCTCCGTGCCCTCGCCGAAGTGCTGAACTCCTACCACCAGAGTGCCGTTACGCGCGAAGATTACTTCCAGACCCTGAAGATCTACACCAACTCTCAGCACCTCAAACTGGAAGATGGGCGCATCATTCCCTGGATCGATGAAGACCTCAATCCCCTCACCGGCGAGTGGCTCGCCCGCGCCATAAAAATTCGTAAGAAGACCTTTTACGGCCGCGGCGATCACTACAACCATTCCGGCTATGCCGATCTCATCGTCACCGGCCTCGCCGGCCTGCGCCCCCGCGCTGATGCTTCCATCGAGGTCAACCCCCTCGCTCCCGCTCATTGGGATTGGTTCTGTCTGGACAACCTGCCCTATCACGGGCAGATCCTGACCATCCTCTGGGATCGAAACGGAAGTAAATTCGGTAAGGGCAAAGGACTCCGGGTCTTTTCCGGCGGCAGACAACTCGCCGCTTCTTCCACCCTATCCAGGATTTACGTTTCGCGCCCCTGGGCTCCTTAATCACAGGCAAGGAGCCTGAAGGCAACGCCCAAATCGCAGGCTGCGGGCGTTCGTCGCAAGCCAGTAACGGCTACGGCAGCAGGCCGTACACGTTCACCGCGTCGTCGTAGTTAGGCACGTACACCCGGCCTTTCACCACCAGCGGCGGAACGAACTTTACCAGCGTGCCCAGGCGGTCCCGCCGGGCACGCTGCTCGCTGTTCCATAACTCCACCAGTGTCTGCGCGTCGAAGGCCCGCAGCACCCCGGGAGCATTTCCGTGGTCGGCGCTCTTGTTGTTCGTGTGCGTGGCCCACACAATGCCGGTGCCGTCCTTACTCCCGTCCGAAGACACCGTGAGCGTTCCGCCCGGCGACCCGCGATTCGGAACCGTACTCTTCACCGCCGGCGCAGGATCGAGCCGTCCCTCCGCGAATCGGAAGCCCTTGAGGAAGTCGGCCTCGCACCACAGGTAAATCATGCCGTTCCAGAACGCCGGACCGGCCATGATCCGGCCGCCGTTCACCTCCACCGTTTGCAGCACCCCGTCGGCGTCCTCCGTCAGATGGCCCAGTTTGCGCGTATCGAACAGGTACAGGATGCCCTTCTTGCTCCCGGCAATCAGGAAATTCGTGCCCGGTATCAGCATCGGTCCGGTCGAGCCCAGGTCGGCATCCCGGTCGTTCAACGCCTGGTAGTCGTGCGGCGTAAAGTAGTCATCCACCGCCAGCGCATTGCCGTGGAGTCCCAGCTTGATCAGCGACGTGCCGAAGTCGCGCTTCCCGTCCCAATCGCCGTTGCCGGTTTCGTAATAGATTGCCCCGCTCGCGTCCACCGCCGGCCCGCGCCCCGATTGCCAGATGCCGCCATCCGCGCCGTCCGGTGTGGTGCATAGCGCCGCGATCTGCTTCAGGTCCTTCGCGCTGTAAGCCATCACCCATCCGTGATACGGCCGGATGTCTTCGTGCGATGCCCACGCAATCGCCACCGCGCCATTCACCAGCACCAGCGACGGCCGCTGATTGCCCGCGCGGGCATCGAAGCGCAGCATGCCGTTCACCGCGTCCTTCGCCGTGCTCCTCACCGCCGCCTCGATCCGCGCCGGGTCTGCCATGTCTTTCCCGGTCCGGACGTCCATCTTGTACAGCCGCTGCACGTACCGCCCGCTCTCCTTCGTGCGGGCCAGCAGGTAAATCGCATTCGCCGCCGCGTCGATCACCGGCGTGCTCATAATCCCCACGTTGCCCACCACGTTCAAATCGTTGTTGTTGGTAACGTCCGTCACCGGCACCGGCGTGATGCCCGCCATCTCATCGGTCAGCGTTCGCATCCAGAGCGGCGTGCCCGCCTTGTCCGCGTCGAACGCATAGACCTTGTCATTCATGGTCGCCACGTAAAGCAAGTTGTGCTTCCCGTGCCCCGGAATCGCGACGTCCGAAAGGTACAGCGGCTGGGCATACACCGCCCCGTCCACAAAATAACTGTACACTTTGCCGAATTCCGCCACTTTAATATTGGAGGGATTCAGCACCGTCTCATGCGTATCGGCGCCCGTCGATGCATCGTCGTAGCGGTTCACCGTCACGTTCATCTGCGCAGTCAGGGAACATGTTGTCAATAAAACCACAAGAAGCTTTGTCATTTGAGTTCGAGGGTAATTACTTCGAAAGGCGCCATCTGGAATTCATGCGGCACGCCGGCTTCGAGCGTCACCGGCTCGCGGCCCGCATCGCTTTTCCACGGGCTCGCGGCGCGAAAATGCTGCGGCGCGCGCGGCGGCAGTTCCAGCGCCTTTTGCACATCGATGGGGAACGCCTGCGGTTTATCGCTGGGATTCCGCAGCGTAAGAATCCCTTTTACCGGCGACCACGCCGCCCAGCCATATGGTTCCAGCTTCGCCGGGTCGCCGCCGATCCAATGCGTATCCACCAGCGTCCCGGCGTTGCCGCGCGACCACCGCGCCGCTTCCGCCAGGTCGTCCCAGTTCTGCCCGCTCAACAACTCCGGCGAAATGTACATCTCCTGCAACTGCGTCCCGGTTCCGAAGTAGTCGCGGATCTCGCTGCGAAAATCGCCCGCCGGATCGTCGGCCAGGTTCCGCGCCTTCGACGCGTAAATCATGCCGTGCAGCATCAGCGAATTGATCGGAAACAGCGGACCCGCCGACACCACGTGCCGGAACGTATCCGCATCGCGATACGTGATCCACTTCTGCCGCCAGGTGCCCACGCCCGCGAAGTCGTGGTCCTCTCCGCCCCTCCAGATCGAATCGGCAAACCGCAGCCAGAACGGCGACGGATATGTGCCCGTTGTCAGGTTCACAAACAGGTCCGGCTTGGCCTGCCGCAGGTCGCCAATCAGGTGGATGGCCGCGTCGAAATCGCTGTCGAACCGGCTCCCGGGGCTCACTCTGTTGGCATTCCCGGTGCCGTCGATCTTAAACTGATTGACGCCGAACTCCGTCACCATGCGATGGCACGCTTCGCTGAACCGCTGGTAATACCTGGGGCCCGAAAGTGCGAAGCCGCCGTCCACAATCTCGAATCCCTGCTCGCCTCCCAGCCGGATGCGGTCTTGCTTGGGCTTGCCGTACCCGCCCCAGGGCGACATCCACACGCCGATTCCGGCATGGTATCCCGCCGCCGCCTTGACGATGTTCGAAAAGCCCTGCGGGAATCCCGAATGGAAGCTCCACAAGGTTGCCGGATCGTCCCATCCGTCATCGAACAGGAACGAATCGAGCGCGACTCCGCGCTTGCGGTTCAACTCGTCCCCGAAGGCATGCACCCGGTTCAGCGCCGCGGCTTCGTCGTACTTCGAAAAGAATCCGATGTCATACCAGGTGTTGTAGTGCAGAAAGGTGCGGTAAGGGTGCGCGCGCTGGTCCTCCACATAGGTCAGGAAATCCCGGCGGAGCTGCCCCTGCGCGGTCATTCCGATCGCCGCCGAGCAGGCGAACGATTGTCCCGCGCGGACCGGCAACTGCCGCGCCAGCGAGCACCGCACGCGCGAGCCGGTGACTTCAGTCGTCGAGAGAGGATGCTCGAATGCCAGGTACAGGCGCTCCGCCACCGCCGGAGACCCTTTCACTCTGCCCACCACGGCCACCCGCGGCAGGTCGAAATCCCACAGCACAATCTCGCGGACGGGCAGGTCGTTCGCTCCAGCCGCGATGGCGAGTTCGTATCGCAGATAGTTCGTGCCCTCCAGCAGAATGGCTCGCCACTTCAATATCGCGCCGGTTTCGGAGTCGCGAAACGTAACCGTCACCTGATGTCCCGCGCGACGGCCCGCGCGACGGATCGACCGGGGATCCGCGGCCACCCGTGTCACCTGCGGACGGCCCTCCATTGCCATTTCGCTGCTTTTCAGCGTCCGGCCGCCTTCGAGCGACAACTGGAATACGTCGGCCGGCACGGCATGCTGCGCGATGTTAGCAGCGTGGAAGTGGCCGTCCGCAATCTTCCAGGCGGCCGATATTTCACCGCCCGAAAGGCTCAGCGTATCGCCGCGCTGCGCCCAAAGCGCCCGCGGAAGTGCCAGGGCGCCCAGCCATCGTGCCAGGTCCCGGCGGGTACCGAATAAACCATTTTGCGTCATAAATGTCACTATCCTGTTACGGGGCTTCGTCTATACTCCCAATTGGAGACCTACCATGGCACGAACCATATGGACTGGGATTCAGCGGGGCGCCGAAGCCGTTCTCACGGCGCTCCTGATGATTGTCTCGCTGGCCGTTTTCTGGCCCATCGCCTTCGCCCATCGCCGTTACCTGTTACGGTAAGAGCGTGCTTACAGCTTCTTGATCCGCCAGTTGCGGTACTCGATTTTCATCGGTCCCCCCACGTGCACCTGCACTCCGATCAGGCCCTCCATCGTGCGTCCCTTCGCATCGTCGTCAATCGTCACACTCATCAGGCGGCCGTTGATGTTGTGCATCAGTACGTTCTCGCGCGCCACCAGGTGAATGGAATTCCAATCGGCGGAGAGGAGCCCGGCCAGTTCCTTGTTATCGCCCACGGTCGAAACCACGACCGGCGTTCGCGTGCCCGTCACTCTGGTCACCTGCCCGCGCACCGCCAGGAACAGACGGCCCTTCTCTTCGTAATTATTTCCCGTGTAGCGGTTTTGTCCGTCGATATCGCACTGGTAGCCGCGCATCGCGAACTTGTTGGCCGGGGTGACGGCATCGGGAACCACCACGCTGCGGTAGTTGATGCCGCTGTTCCCGCCGGTGGTAATCCGGTAATCCACTTTGAGTTCGAAATCCCGTGGAGAAGCCTCGCGCCAGATCAGGAACGTGTTGCTCTTGATCAGGGTCTCCGGGGTGATCTCACCGGTCATCACGCCATCGCCGGCGCGCCAGTATTTCGGATCGCCTTCCCAGCCGCTCAGAGTCTTGCCGTCGAACATCGGGGTGAAGCCCGGCTCATCGCCGGCCACTGTCTCGGGCCGGTCGCTCTGCTTCGGAACGTACGTCTGCGCGCCGGCAACGCCGGCAATGAAACCCGCCAGAAAGGGCCTGCGCCCGAGTGTCTTCATAAAAATCCTTTCCTGCCAGTTTACCAGCGGCGCATCGTCATCCTGCTGACACAATCACCTGTTACCCTCCACAACTGGCGGTCAAGCCGCCAAATCCACCATCAGGAGCAGGGAGTGTATCGCCAGTTCTTAGCCGCGCTTATTGTTGTATCTGGAAGTACAGTTTGGAGCCAGTCGTTCTCCGGTTTTACGGCGGGAAACATCGTCGTGAGCCGTTCCGTTTATGGCGGCAGCGCCGGAGTTCTTGCAGTAGGCCAGCCGCTCCCGCCGGTTTGTCCTTCCTCCGCCTCGTGCGGCAACGCGAAGGCGACGGACAGCGGCGGTTATCCTTCGCTCAACAGTCCGAACAACGTCTGGAACAATAATATTGTCGACGGCAGCTTCGGCATCGCCTCACCCGTCTTCCTGGATCAGTTGACTCCCTCCGGCACACCAGTCAGCACGCTGGCCGTTCCCACAAGTATGGTGAATACCAGCTTCAGTTCGAAATCGGAACTGTCACTGAACCTTTCGGCCGATGGGACGGCGCTCACGTTCATGGCCTATGTGGCTCCGGCCAATACCTTCGATGTGTCCAACGCCAACACGCCCATGGTCTATGACCCGACGAATCCGGCGGGCGCCAGTTACTTCCGGGCCGTCGTGCAGGTGGCCGCCAATGGTGCGATTCAACTAACTCCCACTAACTCATTCAGCGGTAACAACGGTAGAGCGGCGATCCTGGCTAACGGTCTGTATTACATGGCTGGCAACGGCAACAACGGATCCGGCACGCCGGCCAATGTCGTCGCCAGCGAGGGGGTTCAGGTGGCCATACCGGGCCAGGCACTGGCGACTCCGCCCTTACCCATCGGAGACTTCTCGGTCAGCCAGGTCATCAACCCGGCTACCGGACTGCCCTATCCCCCGGATAAGCTCGGCAAGGACAATAACTTCCGTGGGCTCACGGTTTTCAACAACACGTTATATGTGACCAAAGGCAGCGGCGGCAACGGATTCAACACGGTGTATCAGGTGGGCGATAAAGGCAGCCTGCCGTCCCTGGCGAATGCGGCCAGTGCCGCTTTCACTGTGCTCCCGGGATTCCCCATCACGCTCGCAAAAGCGTCCGGCGCTCAGTATCCGTTCGGAATCTTCTTCGCCAATGCCGGCACTCTCTACGTCGCCGACGAGGGCGATGGCACCACGGCGAATGCGGCCGCCAGCACCACTTCCGGTCTGCAGAAATGGGTCTTGAGCAATGGCGTCTGGACGCGCGTCTACGTGCTTCAGAACGGCCTGAACCTGGGCCAGCCCTACACCATCGCGAACTATCCCACATCCCTCAACCCCGCCACCGGCGGGCTTCGCAACATCGCCGGCAAAGTGAACGGGGACGGCACCGTGACCATCTGGGCCGTCACCTCGACCGTCAGCGCCAACGGCGATCAGGGCGCCGATCCGAACCAGTTGGTGGCGATCGCAGACGTTCTGGCCAACACCAGCGCCACCGCCGCCGCTGCCGAGAAATTCACGATCCTGCGGACCGCCAATGCGGGCGAAGTATTGCGCGGTGTGGTGCTCGCTCCGGTTGCGGGGGCGACGCCAGCCGTGAATGTGCCTCTGATTCTTTCGGCGACGAATCCGGGCGCTACGGCGCTTTCTCCGGGGTCGATGGCTACGGCGGCCGGACAGTTTTCCACTAGCCCCAGTCCCACGGTTTCGATCGTGGATTCCACCGGAGTCGCTACCCAGGCCCCATTTGCCGCGGTTACATCCTCTCTGATTACGTTTCTGGTGCCGTCTACGGTGGCGCCGGGAACGGCACAGGTCATGGTGACCAGCGGCGCCGTGACACAGACTGCCTCGAACGTCCAGATCTCCACGGTGGCGCCGGCGATTTACACGGCCAATGGTTTGGGGTTAGCTGCGGCACAAGCTATCCAGGTGAGCGCCGGCAACACGCAAACGGCGCAACTCACCTACCAGACGGACAGCAATGGAGCCACTATCGCCAGGCCCGTCGCACTCAGCTCCGGCACCAATACCTACCTGGTTCTATACGGGACGGGGATTGCCGCGGCCGGAACCGCGCTGACCACCGCGACCATCAATGGAGTCGCCGCCACCGTGGTCTATGCCGGTCCCGCGGGAGCCGGCAGCGGTCTCGACCAGGTGAACATCCTGGTTCCGGCCAAACTCGCGGGAGCCGGGAATGCGAACGTTCAGCTCATCGCGGAAGGCCACGCGGCCAACCCGGTGGAGATTATCCTACAGTGACGAGACGGCTCACCACAGCTGCCACTGGCCGGCCGCCAGGACGTAGATCGCGATCAGGGCATTGGCAGCGGCGTGCGCGGCGACGGCCTCGCCGATTTTTCCCCACCGCATCGCCAGCCAGCCGAACAGCAGGCCCGCCAGCGTGCCGGCCGGCCAGCGCGGGCCATGCAGCATACCGAAAAGCAGTGACGAAACCGCGAGTGCCGTCCACGGGACGGCGCTCCATTTGACGCTTTCGAAATCCGCCGCTCTGAGCCGCCGCAGCAGGAAGCCTCGAAATGCCAGCTCTTCGGCGATAGGCACGGTGACCACCGCTGCGATTGCCCGGAAGCCGATCCACGCGATCCGCAGGCCCGCCGGGGCGGCCGCCAGCACGGCAGGCATGGCGCGACCCGCCGGTACGCTGCTCCAGCGGTCCATGGCGATCCAGACGAAAAAAAGCACAGCGCCGGCCGACGGACCTCTCCAGGTGCATCTCCAGTCGAGCGTCCGGTAAGAGTCGCGATAAAACCACAGAGCGGCCGCTGCCGCGAGGAAGCGCAAGCTGTAAAGCCACTCGAAACCCGCGGAAAGCGCCGTGGCCAGCATTCCGGCGGCAAGGATGGCCAGAAACGGAACCAGGTAAGCCGCCGTGGGATTGGTTCGATCGCCGGCCGGCACCGCGCCCCCCGGCTGGACCGCAATCCACGGGACGTGTCGCGCCGCGAAGCAGAATCCCAAAGAAGCCACGGTGAAGGCGATCCAGCCGGCCTGGGAATGAAACCCGCCCGCCGCAATCCGCGGTGCGCCTGCGTTGCCGATCAGAAGTAGAACGGTGATGCGGACGGCGTTCAACAGATAGATAAACACGACACCCGCGGGCAGTAGCAGAAGGGCCTGCGGGAACCGGCATTCTTTCCGAAAAAGCAGCAGCCAGACCAGGCCGAACGCCAGAATCAGGCCGATTCCCTCAAAGCCGGCACATTCCGGGGATATCTGTACGGCGAAATGCGGGGCGGTGACGATCAGCCTTTTCGGGTCCACAACCACCGGAGACACGAAGACGCCCAGCATCGCTTGCACCAGGCGGAAGGTCAATCTCCAGAGCGGCTTCCACGTCAATCTGGCGGCATCTCCGGCGAAGGAAACTGCGATGGCCGTCGACAGCGCGTAGACCCACAGAAATCCGGTGGACCGGATCATCCGGATCCAGTCAGCCAGCGGGAGGAACGCCACCGCCGCCAGCGGGATTGCGGACAGGCCGGCAGCCAGCCAGCAGAGTGCGGTCAGGTTGGACTCCGCGGGCGGTAGCTGGCGCGTAAAAAGGAGGAAAGAAAGCCCGGCGAAACACAACATTCCCGCGGCGTGCAAAGAGAGCAGGCTCCAGCGAACGCGGAATCCCGGGGAAGGAATCACTGGGTATCTGAGAAAGGCGAAGGTGACAAACAGAAGCGAAAAGACTACGACCACGCGCAGAATCCGCGGGCCGAAGGAACCGATGGCCACCAGCAGGAAGCTTTGATTGGAGAGGGTGGCTGTGTCCAGCCAGACGGAAAGGCAAATCAATTCCGCCGCGAACAAGGCGGCAAGCATGACGACGGGTCTGAGGGCACTCCACTGCAAAACAGGGGAGCCGAACCGTACCAGACTCGGCTCCGCATTTAGTTCGCCAGGTACGACAGCCAATGGCTTAGTCTTATCTCTTGCGGCTGCGAATGACCAGCAGAGCGCCGGCCACCAGCGCGATGGCCGAACCGCCGGCCGCCGGATCGATCTCCGGGGTAGCAGGCACCGCCCAGCAGCACGCCGAAACAGCCACAATCAACAACAACATCCCAAGAGTCTTCTGCATTTCCCAATCTCCCAATCACTCGCGAATTTACTTCTTCCGGCCGCGGATGACCAGCAGAGCGCCGGCCACCAGCGCGAGCGCCGAACCAGCCGAAGCGGGATCGACCTCAGGCGCCGGGGCAGTCTGTGCAAAGCAAACGGCTGACACGGCAGCCATCAAAAGCAGCATTCCCAACGTTTTCTGCATATTCCCTCCGATTCTCCGCGATTTCCCGCGCAGATCTGAGACAGAATATCATAACTGTGACATATTCAAACGGATTTTTCCTGCCAAGGGCCTAAGTAGGACTCATAGGACAATTGCCCCAATTCGGGGCACACGACAAACGGTACAATCAATCTGAAAGTCTGCACAGGATCCGTATGGCAGATCGCATCGTTCACACCAGCCTGATTCCCCTTGTTGCCGTCCTGGCCGCGGCCGGGCTGGGCGGCGCCGGTGAGCCGGCCACTTCCTTCGCGTTCGACTTCTCGGCCGGAGCGGCCAAACCAGGTTATGTCAGCGTCTGGCACGATACGGCGTACACGCAGGAACTCGGCTACGGGTTCGACTTGGGAACAGCGCCCGTGGCGTTTCTGGGCGGCGTCACCAGCGCCAAGCCTTTCTTCTTTTCCGTGAGCGTTCCGGAGGGGAATTACAGCGTCTCGATCAAATTCGGCGACCCGGCTCTGGCATGCGTCACCACCGTGAAGGCCGAATCGCGACGGCTGATGCTGGAGAGGGTGGAAACCGCCGCCGGCAGATTCGCGACGCACACCTTCGACGTGAACGTTCGCAATGCGAAACTACCGCCGCCGCCCCAGAACGCGCCGGGCGGCGACCAGGTCCGCCTGAACGACCGGGAACAGGGAGCACTGCACTGGGATGACAAACTGACCCTGGAATTCAGCAACACGCGGCCTTGCGTGGACTCCATCCAGATTCACAAAGTCGATAACATTCCGACGGTGTTCCTGGCAGGCGATTCCACGGTTACCGACCAGACGCGGGAGCCCACTACAAGCTGGGGCCAGATGATCACGCGATTCTTCAAGCCTGGCGTGGCCATCGCCAATCACGCGGAATCGGGCGAGACCTTAAAATCTTTCCTCACCGGTCTCCGGCTCGACAAGATTCTCAGCCAGATCCGCAAGGGCGACTATCTCTTCATCCAATTCGGCCACAACGATATGAAAGAAAACTGGCCGCAGACGTACGTGGAGCCGTTCACCACGCACAAGCAATACCTCAAGGTCTTCATCGCGGAAGCGCGCCGCAGGGGGGCGATTCCGGTGCTGGTGACGCCGATGCAGCGGCGCAATTTCGACGCCCAGGGGCGGATCAAGAACACGCTGGGCGAGTTTCCGGCATCGGTTCGGCAGACGGCCAAGGAAGAGAACGTGCCGCTGATCGATCTCGCCGCCATGAGCACGACACTCTACGAAGCGCTGGGGCCGGAGAAATCCTGGCTGGCCTTCTCGGGCGGACGGGATGCCACGCACCATAGCGCATATGGCGCCTATGAATTAGCGAAATGCGTGGTGGAGTGCATAAAGGCCGACAGACTGGACCTGGCGCGATATATTGTGGACGACTTCAGGGGCTTTGACCCGGCACATCCGGATCCGCCGGACGCTGTCCAGGTGCCGGCCAGTCCGGCGGCTGCAAAGATCAAATGACGCGCGAGGTCGCGCTGCTCTTCTTGGCGTGGATGGCCTCGGGCTTCGCGCAAGGGCAATTGCCGCGTCCGGACCGCATGGGCGTGACGAATACCGGACCTTACGATTACGGCGTGATGGGGCCACCCGCCACACCTGCCATCGTAGCGGCCGCCGATAAAGCGGTCACCAAGGCCATGCCTGCCGGGCCGTTCGCGCCGGCATGGGAGTCGCTCGAAAAGAATTACCGGACGCCCTCCTGGTTCGAAGACGCCAAGTTCGGAATTTTCATGCACTGGGGCATCTTCCCGGTGCCGGCCCATCACAACGAGTGGTACGAGAAGCACATGTACGGCGCCGATTCGGCATGGCATGTGGAGCACTTCGGGCCGCAGGAGAGGTTCGGCTACAAGGACTTCATTCCGCTGTTCACGGCCGCCAAGTGGGATCCGGACGCCTGGGCCACGCTGTTCCGCAAGGCCGGCGCGCGCCTGGTGATGGGTATGGCGCAACATCATGAGAATTTCGCGCTGTGGGACAGCGAGGTCACGCCTTACAACGCCAAAAGGATGGGTCCGCACCGCGACCTGGTGGGCGACCTGGCGGCGGCGGTGCGCAAGCAGGGGCTGAAGTTCGGACTGTCCAACCATGGCGTGGAGAACTTCACGTTCGTGAACCCGCCGCCGGAACTCCGGGCGCGGCTGGAGGCTGCCAAGGCTGACCTGTTCGACCCGAAGTGGGCTGCCTTTTACAACGTCGCCGACCGCGGCGACGCGGCCATGACGAGGTTCCTTACCGACTGGGTCAATCGCAATCTGGAGTTGATCGACAAATACCAACCGGACATTCTGTGGTTCGACAACGGCGCGAACCTGCGACTGCTGGATCCACTTAAGCTGCATATCGCCGCGTATTATTACAACCGCGCGCGCCAGTGGAGAAAAGAGGTCTCGCTCAGCACCAAATTCAATGCTTACGCGCCCAGCAACGACGACACGAAACAGATCGGCTCGATTGTCGACTTCGAGAAAGTGGGGACACGCTCGCCCGCGGGAATTCGTCCCGGGCCCTGGATGGTGGACGATCCGATCGGCAGCAACAGTTGGGGCTACATCGAGGGTCTGCGCGTGGCGAGTGCTGGCAGTGTCATCGGCAAGCTGATCGATACGGTGAGCAAGGGCGGCGTGCTTTTGCTGAACATTTCGCCGATGGCGGACGGGACGATTCCTCAGAATCAGCAGGACGTATTACTGGAGATTGGCGCCTGGCTGGCCGTGAACGGAGAAGCGATCTATGGCACGCGGCCGTGGTCGCAGTTTACGGAGACGGAAACTCCCGCCTGGCACTTCACGACGAAGGGCGGCGCACTGTACGCGATTGCGGGCGGGTGGCCGGCGGGCGATGCGGCGATCCATGCGCTGGCGGGCAGAACGGTGGAACGCGTCGCGTTGCTGGGCGGTTCCGGCCCGCTGGAATTCTCGCAGGATGCGGAAGGCCTGCGGATCAAGCTGCCGGCGGAGCATTCCGGTTCCACGGCGTGGTGCTTCAAAATCGAGCTCAGATGACGTTTCCGCGGATCGATCCTAAGCGGGCTTGGTGGGATGAATTCGCGTTAGTTTGACGAGCCAGAGGGAAGAGAGGAGAAATCCGAGGGCTCCGGCGAGCAAGGTAGGTCGCATGCCGATGGATTCGGCGAGGATGCCTCCGGCGAGCGCGCCGGCGGGCATGATGCCGCGGAACAGCAGGTGCATCGCGGAATTGACGCGGCCGAGCAAACGGTCGGGAGTTACGGTTTGGCGGAGGGTCAGCTCGTTGATGTGATAGATGGGCCAGGCCATATCGAGCGTTTGCGCCAGGGCAAGCGTAGCGGCGCAGGCGGGAACGGGTCCATGCGCCAGGGGCAGCAGCAGGGCGGCCGCACCCGCGGCCAGCGCGCTGCCGAGCAGGGTTCGAGCGATGCCGAAGCGCGCGACCAGCCGTTCTGAAATGAGTGCGCCGAACAGGTTGCTCACCCCGCCGATGGCGATGATGCCGCCCAGCAGCGCCGGGCTCAAATGCAATTCGCGGATGGCGAACACGAAATACAGACACCCGATGAAGCCCAGGAAGAACGCGGCAGTGGCGGTGCGCCTGGTCAGAATCCGCAGGGTGGGGTTGTGCCACGCTTCGCGCAGACCTTCGGCGATTTCGCGCTGCATGTGGCGGGGGCCGTCGATTTTCGGCGGCGGTTCCCGCGTTTGAATCCGCCAGACGGAAAATGCCGAGCAGAGGAAAGAGGCCGCGTCGGACAGGATCGCCATGGGGGCGGTGAGCCATTGGACCAGCACGCCGGCCGCGCCGGTGCCGGTGATGTCGGCGATAGAGACCGTGAGGGCCAGCTTGGCATTGGCTTCCAGGATGTTTTCGCGCCGCACCAGCGCCGGCACGTAGGCCTGGTAGCCGGAATCGAAGAAGACGCTCAGGAGCCCGCCGGACGCGGCGGCCAGGTACAGGTAATTCATACTCAGGCGGTGGAACGCGGCGGCCAGAGGGATGGCGCCGAATACGGCGGCGCGCCCGAGGTCGGCGAAGATCAGAATGGGACGGCGGCGGAAGCGATCCACCCACGCGCCGGCGAACAGGCCGAACAGCAGGATGGCGGCGGCGCCGGCGCCGTTCAGCAGGCCCATCTGGAGCGGCGAAGCGCCGAGCGACAGCACGGCGGCCAGCGGCAAAGCCTGGGCGCTGACGGCCGAGCCCATCTGGGAGATCGCCTGCCCTGTCCAGAGTCTCAGGAAATCGGGATTGCGCCAGAGCCCGCCGCGCGGCATCTCCACAGGATCGCACCGATTGCGCCTCGCATCGCCGCGGAGATCGCGTTACATTCAAATGAATGCCCATTCAAATCGGCGACATCCTCGGTGACTACGAAGTCACCGGCATTTTGGGACGCGGCGGCATGGGCAAAGTGTTCCGTGTGCGCAGCCTGCTGACGGACCGGGAAGAGGCCATGAAGGTAGTGCTGCCCGATCTGGATGAGAACCCGGGGCTGGCGGAACGCTTTCTGCGCGAGATCAAGGTGCATGCCAGCCTGCAGCATCCCAACATCGCCGCTCTGCATACAGCGCTGCGGGTAGAAGGCAGGCTGGTGATGATCATGGAACTGGTGGAGGGCGTGACGCTGGAAGAGACGCTGCAGCGCGGGCCGGTGCAGGTTCCGCTGGCGGTCCACTACATCGCGCAGGTGCTGGCGGCGCTGGAGTTCGCGCATGAACGCGGGGTGATTCACCGCGATATCAAGCCCGCAAATATCCTGATCGCCGCCGGAGGAGTAGTCAAGCTGACGGACTTCGGAATCGCGCGCTCTGCGACCGGGGTGCGTCTGACCGGAACGGGCCTTGCCGTGGGGACGCTGGCTTTCATGTCGCCCGAACAGGTGCGAACCGGGGAGACGGATGCGCGGTCGGACATCTATTCCCTGGGACTCACGTTTTACGAAATGGTCACCGGGCGGCGGCCCATATGCGGAGATACGGAGCTTGCGTTGATGAACGCGCAGTTGACGGTGATGCCGCCGGAACCTGCCGCGGTGAATCCGATGGTGCCGCAGTTCGTTTCCGCGGCGATTATGCGCGCGTTGGCCAAGGATCCGGCCATGCGATTCCAAACGGCGCGCGAATTCCAGGCGGCTCTGCAACCCGCGGCGCGGCCGCCGGCCCCGACTCCGGTTCCGGCTGGCGCCGGTTCGACCACCGTGATTCCAGCGGAACTGGCAGACCTGGAAACACGCCTGGCGCGCGCGATTGGACCGATTGCCAGGCGGCTGGTGGCGGATGCGGCGCGGCGCTACGGGTCGATGAGCGAAATCCGGCAGGTGCTGGCGGCGCAGATCGAAGATCCCAAGGAGCGGGCGGCTTTTCTGAAAACCAATCCGGGGTTGACTATGACGGTGGCGATGCCTACGCCTACGCCCGCACCGGTAATGACGTTCGATCCGGCGATGCTGGAACGCCTGACGCAGGTGTTGGCGCCGTATCTGGGTCCGATTGCGAAGGTCATGGTGACGCGGGCTGCCAGGAGCGCCCGCAGCGCGGAGGAATTGCAGAACGCGCTGGCCGCCGAGATTTCGCCGGATGACGAGCGGCGACGCTTTCTGGCCGCGGCGCGGGCGGTCCTGTAGGTGGATATTGGCCGCAGATGAACGCAGATGAACGCGGATAAAACAAAACCGCTTCTTATCGGCGTTTATCTGCGTTCATCTGCGGCCAATGACTCTTTTTAAGTTCCTGCTACGGGTGTAATGTTAGTTTCTGGACTCTCCAGTTAGTAAGTTCGCCGGCGTAAAGCTGGTTGGGGTTGCGGCAATCGATTTCGTTGACGGTGCCGAATTGTTTGGCGAGTTTGCCGGCGACTCCGAATTTGCCTAAGAGTTTGCCGTCCAATTCCATCTTGTAGATTTCGCCGTTATCGAAGGAGTCCGGCGGGTTGGAGTTGGAACTGTAGAGATACTGGTGGGCTCCGGGAGAAATGCAGATGGCCCAGGGCGCGCCGATATCGGTGAACTGAGTCTTGAAGGCGCCTTCGTTGTCGAAGACCTGGATGCGCTTGTTGCCGAGGTCGGCTACGTAGACGTTGCCCTGCGCATCGACGGCGAGGGAGTTGGGCATGTCGAACTGGCCTTCGCCGGCGCCTTTGGAGCCCCAGGTCTTGAGAAACTTTCCATTCTTATCCAGCTTGACGATGCGGGCGTTGGTGTAAGCGTCGGAGACAAAGATGTTGCCGGCGGCGTCCCAGGCGACATCGGTGGGGCGATTGAAATTATCGCCGAGCACACCGCCGCGTCCGCCGCGCCCTCCGCTGCCGGCGGGATTGACCGACTCGGGCTTGCGACCGAAGGCCATGAGGAAGCGGCCGGCGGGATCGAGCTTGATGACGACGTCGGCGCCGCGGTCCACGGTCCAGATATTGTCCTGGCTATCCACGCGGACGGACTGTGCGAAGAGAAAGCCGTAAATCCCGACGCCGATTTCGCGGAGATATTTTCCGGTGGGATCGAATTCGAAGAGCCGCGAGCCGCCATGAGTGAAGAAGCGCGACCCGCCCATGGTGGCGGCTTCCCCGGTACGCGTATAGACGAGGATGTTTCCCTTGGAATTGGTGGCCACCCCCGCGGCTTCGCCGAGATAAACGTTCGGCGGCAGCTTGAGAAGGTTCGCGGCCGAATCGAAGGGTATGTCAGGAACCTGCGCGCGGAGCATCCCGCCGGATAGCAGGGCAAGCGAGAGGAGAGGTAGTTTCTGCATGGAAGCTCCTATTTGGCGAGGGGGTGCAGCAGGATTTTCTGCACGCGCCACAGTTGAATTTCCGAGACGTACAGTTCGTTGGGGTTGCGGCAGTCGATTTCATGCAGGCCGCTGAATTCGCCCAACTGCTTGCCGGCTCTGCCGAACTTCCCCAAGATGGTGCCGTCGAGTTCCATCTTGTAGATCTCGCCGGTGACAGTGGAGAGCGTGGAATCGTTGCCGTCGGGGTACGAGTTGGAGGAGAAGAGATACTGGTGCGGGCCCGGGGAGACGCAGACTTCCCACGGCGCGCCCACGGTATCGTAGACGGCCTTGAAGGTGAGGTCATTGTCGAACACCTGAATGCGGCGATTGCTGCGGTCGCCCACATAGACGTTGCCCTTGGCGTCGACCGCGAGGGTGTGCGGAAGGTTGAACTGTCCGGGCGCGGAGCCTTTGGACCCGACCGCGGCGATGAACTTGCCGTTCTTATCGTACTTGACGACGCGCGAATTGCCGTAGCCGTCGGAGACGAAAATGTTGCCGGCGGCGTCCCAGCCCACATCGGTGGGGCGGTCGAAGGTGTACTTGCCGGGATTGGCGGCGGGCAGAGGCGGGGGAGGAGCCGCCACGGCATCGTTCGGTTCCGGCCGGCGGCCCAGCGTCATGATGACGCGGCCTTCGGGGTTGAACTTGATGATCATGTTGGAGCCTTCGTCCACGGCCCAGATGTTGTCCTGCGGATCAACTCTGACAGCGTGGGCGAAGACGAAGCCGTACAGACCCTCGCCGAGTTCGCGGATGTAGTTGCCCTTCGGATCGAACTCGAACAGGCGGGTCCTCTGGCTGCGGGTATAGACGAAGACGTGTCCTTTGGAGTTGGTGGCCACGCCGATGCCTTCGCCGAGATAGAGGTTGGCGGGCAGCTTCAGGAAGTTGGGGACGGATTCGTAGGGAATCTCGGGCGCATTCTGCGCTTTGGCTCGCGCTGCCAGAGCGGCGGGCGTCAGAGCAGACTGGGCGAACAGGGGCGCGGCGGACCACAGGGCCACGCAAAAGCAGGTTCTGCAATATCTCCGCATAAGATCTCGCTTAACAGAGTATATTGCACGAACCTGCCCGCGGGGACCGGTCCGCTGCTAAGACCGGCCGAAGTGGATGGGGAGCTTCAGATGCAGCGTGAGGCTGTTGCCCTCGTCACGATCGTGATCGTGATCGTGCTCGTGGTGGTCATGGTCGTGATGTTCGTGATGTTCGTGCGGTTCTTCGTGGTGGCCCACGTGGACCTTCACGGGCTCCGAGGCGATGCCGTTGGCGATCACCACCAATTCATACTCGCCGTGCGGCAAGTGCGCGGGAACGTGGAAGTGGGTGTGATGGACGGCGCTGCCGGTGGCCACCGCCATGGTGGAGTGGTCGAACGTACGGCAGAAGTCCACGGCGCCGGTAGCCAGACCGAGCAATCGCACCAGCGGATAGTTGGTAGCCATCTGCGCATCGTCTCCGTAGGCGTTGGCCTGCGAAAGGCCATTCAACTGGCGGCCTTCCAGGCGGAAGGTTCCGCCGGGATGCAGGTGATGGGGCACCTCGGTAATCTGGGGACGCCAGGCGGGCAGGGGACCGCCGGCCGGCGTATAAATTTCGATGGTGCCGGTGCAGTTGGCGTACAGCGCCTGGCCGCTGGGCAGGAGCAGGAGGCGGGCGTTGTACGTGGGCTCGCCGGCGGCACTGGCCGGATTCGGCGTGGCATGCAGCAGGGCGCCATCGAACTCAAAGAACTCCGTGGGCGGGCCCGACCATCCGGCGTTCAGCGGCCCGACGGCGACCAGCACCGAGCCGTTGGGCAGGAGGCAGGCGGGCGCATCGAAGGCGCGCATGAGTTTGCCGCCGGAGGACGGGAAATCCGGCCCGGGGATCCACGTGCCTGGTTGCGCGGGGTGCAGGGGCGGCAGGTAAACCGCCGTGTGCCCGGTGGCGCCGGCGCAGAACACCCGGCCATCCGGCATCAGGACGGCGGGGCCGACTTCGATCGAAACACCGGGCTCGTTCAGTACGAGGTCGTGCCCGGGCGGCGTCGAGCCGGCGTGGATCCACTGATTGTTGGCGATCAGATACTTCTCGGCGTGCGGGTGATTGTCCACCTCGGCGACGATGATCGTGTTGTCGGGCAGGAGAGTCCAGCTCTCCTCAGAGCTTTTGTCGTGCTTGTGCGCGCCGGGATGCCAGGTGCGCAAGACGGGGTCGAAGATGGCGGTTTCGGTGGTGTTGATGTTGCCCATCAGAATTCTGCCGTCCGGGAACATGCAGGTGGGCGCATCGCCGATATTGGTCCAACCCGCGGGAGTGGGAATGGCGCTCCAGGAATCGGCCACGGGGTCGTAGATGCAGGCGGCGGTAAGATCGACACCGGCGAGCCCGGAGACGTTGTATTCGCCGCCGGCGACGAACACGCGGCCATCGCGCATGACCGCCGACGAGAAATAGAGCGGCGCGTTCGCCGGTCCGTTCTGCGAGAGCGGCGCGTTGGCCGGCATGGGCGTGAGCTTGTGCCAATGGCCGTTGGCGTAGTCCATGAACGCGTCGGGCGCCAGGCGGTACCAATCGGGCGTGAGGGTGGTACCGGTGCCGTAGTCATGGCACATCACGCTGCCATCGGTGAGCAGCAGCATCGTGTCGATGGCCGCGGGCGGTTGATTCCCTAAAGGCTTCCAGGTTCCAGGCATTTGTTCCCCTCCATTTCTGCCGTCGTCAAAGAGACGAATCTGCCCAAATGGTGACGATGGATGCGAAATCGTTTCACGGTACGCTAGATCCGGCAGGAGTATAACTCGGGTCATACTGAGAATGTGAAGACTGCCGTATCGATGCCCGACGATCTCTTCCGCCCGGCGGAAGCTGCTGCCCGGAGGCTCCACGTTTCGCGAGGCGCACTGTACGCGAAAGCGATTGCGGAGTACAGGCTGTACAATCAACTTCATGCGATGGATCAAGCGATTGGCTGTTTTCTGCGCGCTGGCTGCGTCAGGCGCTCCCACACTCCCGGCGGCTGACAGCGGGATCGGCGTTCAGGCCCTCGTCCATGCCGGCGTCTCGGTGACCGACCTCGACCGGGCTCTTCATTTCTATATAGGGCAACTGGGATTGAAAGAGGCTTTCCGGCTCCCCAAGCCGGACGGGACGCCGAAGCTCGTGTATCTTCAGGTCAACGACAGTACGTTTATTGAAATCTTCCCGCAGCCGGCACACACCCCTCCACAATCGCCGGTCGTGTTTCACATCGGCCTGGTAGTAAAGAACCTGCAAGACACGCTTCATGCGCTGCAGGCGAATGGATATGCGCTGGCCGCGAATGCCTTCGAAAAAGCGGCGAAATTGGCTGACGACGGCACCTATTACTTCATGGTTCAAGACCCCGACGGCAACTTCATCGAACTGAGCCAGATGACTCCGGATGCATTGGAAGCGAAAGCCTCCAAAATGCTGACGAAACTGGCGCAGTCAGCCAAATAACACTAGTTCGCGCGACCGGAACCGCTCTTGCTGTCCCAGGATGTTGCACCGCAACAAGCTCGCGCTACGATTCGGCCGGGGACCTGAGTACCCTTTGCCAGATCCTCATCCGCGGCAAGCTCGGCCTACCGGATTTCGGGGATGGACGGGGTGATGTGGCAGTTGGTGAAGGTCCAGTTTTGGGCGTTCTGGATGGAGCCGCCGGAACGGGCTTCGATGGTGACGTCTTTGAACTGAAAGTCCTGCAGCGGGGAGTCCTTGTAGGAGGCCACGGTGAAGGCCTGGCGGACTCCGGTGGCTTTCAGGTTGGTTATGCGGACGTTGCGCAGGTGGGGGAGTCCTTTTTCGGGGGACACGGGTTCGGTGAGGACGCGCCAGTACGCGGGCGGATTTTTCACATCTTCGGGCATCTTGGCGTAGCTGTAACTGGGGTTCCAGTTGAACGTGACGCTGATGGCCGAATTGACTCCTTCCATGACGACGTCGTGGATGTTGATGTTCTCTATGGTGCCACCGCGCGTGCTGGCGGATTTGAACAGAATGCCGGCGGGGACGCCGGCCAGCACGTGGAGGCCGGAGACTTCCACATCGCGGATGCCGCCGGAGGTCTCGCTGCCGAAGGTGACGCCCGCGGCTCCGGCGCGCACGGTGTTGTCGCGGATGGTGATCTTCTCTGACGGGCGATTCACGCGCAGCCCATCGGCATCGCGCCCGGCTTTGAGGCAGATGGCATCGTCGTTGCATTCGATATCGCAGCGCTCCACAGTGACGCCGGAGGAGGAATCGATATCAATGCCGTCGGTGCTGGGGCCGCGGGCCTCGGTGTTATTGCGGATGATCGCGCCGTCCACGGTGACCTGTTGCGAATAGCAGATGTGGACGGTCCAGAAACCCGGGCGCTTCAGGGTGACGCCTTCGAGCCGCACGTTGGAAGATTTGTAGATCTGGATGAGGCGCGGACGCCGGCAGTCGTAATCGACGGCCCAGCGGAGGCCTTTCGGCTCGTACTCTTCGCGGCGCATCTTCCAATATTTGTCCCACCAGGCTTTGCCGTCGCCATCGATCGTGCCTTTGCCGGATATGCGGACGTTCTGTTGCTGGTAGACATTGATCAACGCGGAGGGCCAATCCATCTCGATTCCGGCGACGCGCGTGGGCATGAAGGGGTACGCCGCGAGGTCCTGTACGCCGCGCAGTTCCACGCCTTCATCGATCTGGAGGCGGGTTCCGGATTTCAGGAACAGAGCGCCGGTGAGATAGACGCCGGGCTGGAAGACCACGGTGCCGCCGGCTTTTGCCGCCACATCGATGGCCTTTTGAATGGCGGTGGTGTTGACAGTGGCGGCGTCGCCTTTGGCGCCGTAATCGGCGGCGCGGAAGTCGGCGGCCCAGGCGGACACGGTGAGCGCGAGCAGCAACAAGACGGGGCGAATCATCTCATGGCCTCCACGGTCAAGCCGCCTCGGCCCAGGCCTTCGGCAGAGACGGAGAAAAGAATGCGACCGATGCCCGTGGCTTTGACAATGGCGATGCAGCGGCCCTGGAAGGCGCGCCGCTCGGGCGCCTGGAACGATTCGTGGCTGACGTTGTCGGCGCTATCGACGGCCGCGATGGTGCCCGGACCGGTGATCTGGAAATGGAGCAGCGGATCCGCGCCGGGCACCTGAACGTTGTGCTCATCGAACACAGTTGCGGTGATGGTGGAGACGTCGTCAAAGTCCGGGGCGATTCGGGTACGATCGGCTTTGAGGATGATCTTGGCAGGCTTTCCAGCGGTGCGCAATTCATAGCTGGCGACCGTGGCGCCCTTATTGCGCGCCACGGCCCGCAAGGCGCCGGGCTCGTAGGGCACGCGCCACGTACGCGCGGCGGCATTGGCGGCGAGCGGCTTGACGCCCAGCGATTTGCCGTTGAGCAGCAGTTCCACCTCTTCGCAATTGCTGTACACCTCCACGGTCTCCTCGTGGGCCGCGGTGTTGGCGGGCGTCCAATCGGAGTACAGCGTTTGCACGGCGCGGCGGGCCTGCGCTTCATAGCCGGGGTCGACCGCGGCAGGCGCGGTGGGGGCGACGCGGCGGGTGATGTACACCATGGGCTTATCGGACCACCAGCTTTGGCGTTCATAGCCGATAGGCTTGATGGCACCGGTATGGTCCAGCAGGCCGGCGGCGCTGGCGATCTGCGGCCACGCGCGCGATTCGCCCAGGTAGTCGATGCCGGCCCAGAGGAACTGGCCGGCGTAAGGCGGGTTGTCGCGCAGGGCCAGCCAGACGTCGCGGCCGTGCTGATTTTCGGTGCCGATGATTTTGCGTGTGGGCTTGGCGGCGTGGGCGGCGAGGATTTCGCTTTCGCGATAGTTCTGGCCGATCACGTCGAGCATGTCGGCAAGTCCATCGTCATAATCGTGGCTCACGTTGGGGCGGAACAGCGCCTGGGTGACGGGGCGGGTGGGGTCGGCCTCGTGGAATGTATCGACGAGACCTTTGAGGATCTGCTTGGCCAGGTCCGCGCGAGGCGTATCGTGAATTTCGTTGCCGGCGCTGTAGAGAATGATGCTGGGGTGATTGCGGTCGCGCATCACGGTGTCGCGCGTATCGGTCTGCGACCAGTCGCGGAAGTAGAGGTGATAGTCGTAGGGGTTCTTGGCGACGGTCCAGCAGTCGAACATCTCGTCCATGACCAGGAAGCCCATGCGGTCGCAGAGGTCCAGGAATTCGGGGGCGGGCGGATTGTGCGCGGTGCGGATGGCGTTGACGCCGATGAGGCGCAACTGCTCCAGGCGGCGCTCCCAGGCGCGCAGGGGGATAGCGGTGCCGAGTCCGCCGGCGTCGGCGTGCAGGCAGACGCCTTTGATTTTGAAGTTTTTGCCATTGAGCCAGAATCCGGTGGCGGCGTCGAAATGGGCGTCGCGAATGCCGAAGGGAACGGATTGCTCGTCGAGCGTGGCGGGACCGGCGCGCACTTTGGCCACGGCACGATACAGGTTGGGATGGTCGAGGTCCCAGAGCGCGGGAGATGCGACGGCGAATTCCAACTGCACATCGGCGGTCTTGCCGGGCGGCAGGGTTTGGGACGGAGTGGAAGCCGTTTTGACCGTGCGGCCATCGGGCGCGAGGAGGCTGACTTCCAGGGAGACGGCGCGCGGCATTTGGGACTGGTTTACGATGCGGCTCTCGACACGCACGGTGGCGGCGCCGGCAGCGGCTTTGGGAGTGGTAACGAACGTTGCCCAGTGGTCGAAGTGAACCGGGTCGGTGACGATCAGGCGCACGTGGCGGTAGATGCCGGCGCCGGGATACCAGCGCGATGCGGGCCGGGCGGAATTATCGGCGCGCACGGCGAGCACATTGGCGGCTTTCGGACCGAATTTCAGGTGGCCCGTGAGTTCATAGCGGAAACTCACATAGCCATAGGGCCGCTTGCCCAGGTGGAAGCCGTTAATCCACACGTCGCTGTTGGCCATGACGCCATCGAAATCGATGAAGACGCGCTTGTTGGCGTCGGCGTCGGGCAGCATGAAATGCCGGCGATACCAGCCGGTGCCTCCGGGCAGGAAAGCGCCCGCGCCGCCCGCGGGGTTTTTCTGATCGAACGGACCTTCGATGGCCCAATCGTGCGGGACGTTGACGGTGCGCCAAGCGTCGTCGGCAAAGTCGGGGGCTTCGGCGCCGGGGGCATCGGATTTGAGGAATCGCCAGCCGGGATCGAAGGAGGTGACGGTCGCTGCCCGCAGGCTCAGGACGGTTGCGATGACGAGTGCGACTTTGCGTATCATGGTGAGGACTTGATTATGACGAGGGCGCAGGCCGCTGGCAATGGCCAAGGCTGGCGCGCGCGGGGTTTCGATCCGCAAAACTGTTCATGTTCCCGGCACGGTGCGGGAAGCGGTAGGCAACGCTGGATTTTGTGGGATAAGTCGCTGATTCGGTCGGAACTTGGCCGGGGTGGACCGGGCCGGCGGCGTTTGTGCCAGCAAAACATCGGGAGCCGGGGCGGAATCCGGTTGATGCGCCCGTACGGCCGGCGTAGGATCGAAGAGCTTTGAATACCATGCGACAGCTTTTGATTTTCGTGATTTTTTTCACCGCTCTTGCCGGCGCGCAGACCACACGCAAATTCGATTTCGGCCCGGGGAAGATCACACCGGAAGTTCGCTACACGGCGGAACGCGGCTACGGGTTCGAAGAGGATTCCGGGGGCAACCCGCCGCTGTACTTTTCGATCCAGGCGCCGGAAGAAGGCAACTACCGGGTGACGGTGACCTTCGGCAGCGCCACCGCCGCTTCCGTCACCACGGTGAAGGCGGAGTTGCGGCGGCTGATGGTGGAAAAGGTGGTGACCGAGCCGGGCAAGTTCGAAACGCGTACGTTTATCGTGAACATCCGCCGGCCGCAAATCGCGGGCGATGGCGAAGTGCGGCTGAAGGACCGCGAGAAGACGACCGAGGCGCGGGCGTGGGACGACAAGCTCACGCTGGAGTTCACCGGCAGCCGCCCGGCGTTCACGCACATCGAGGTGGAAAAGGCCGACAATACTCCGACGCTGTACATTGCCGGCGATTCCACGTCTACCGACCAGCCCAAGGAGCCGTTCAACAGTTGGGGCCAGATGCTGACGCGCTTCTTCACGCCGGAGATCGCGGTGGCCAACAACGGCGAATCGGGCGAATCGCTGCGCAGCTTTATCGGCGAGCACCGGTGGGCGAAAGTGATGAGTATCATCAAGCCGGGCGATTGGGTATTCATTCAGATGGGCCACAACGACCAGAAGGAGCGCGGCGAGGGCGTGGGCGCATTCACCACGTACAAGGAGATGCTGAAGCGCTTCATCGCCGATACCCGGCAGCACGGCGCGACGCCGGTGGCGATCACGCCGATGAATCGCCTGACCTTCGGGCCGGACGGCAAGATCGCCAACAGCCTGGGCGATTATCCGGAGGCCGTGCGGCAGGCGGCGCGCGAAGAGAATGTCGCGCTTATCGATTTGAACGCCATGAGCAAGCCGTTTTACGAGGCGATGGGTCCGGTGGATGCGCACCGCGCGTTCGCCGGCAGCGACACCACGCACCACAGCGACTATGGCAGCTATGAGCTGGCCAGGTGCATTGTGCAGGGGATCAAAGACGCCAAACTGCCGATTGCGAAGTTCCTGGTGAATACGCCGGCATTCGACCCGGCGCATCCCGATCCGTTTGACCAATTCGATATTCCAGCGGAGCCCAGCGGGAAAGCAGAGACGCCTTATGGTCATTAATCGCGCCCTTCGGCTGCTTGCCCTGTGTGGTATTTCGTGGGTGGTGTCGCACGCACAGGAAAGCAAGCCAACAATCTATGTGGTGGGCGATTCCACCGCCAACAATGCCAACCATCGCGGATGGGCTGACCCGTTCGCGGATTATTTCGACCCCGCGAAGGTCAACGTGCTGAACCGCGCACGAGCCGGACGCAGCGCCCGGACGTTCTTCAACGAAGGCCTGTGGGACGCGGTGCGGGACAATCTGAAGCCCGGCGATTCCGTGCTGATTCAGTTCGGACACAATGACGGCGGCGCACCGGATCAGCCTCCCGGGCGCGGCGACCTGCCGGGCACCGGCGAAGAGACCAAAGAGATCACCACGCCGGCGGGAAAGCAGGAGACGGTCCACACGTTCGGCTGGTATCTGCGCCAATTCGTGAACGATGCCAAGGCCAAAGGCGCCACCGCCATCATGCTGTCACCCACGGTGCGCAACATCTGGACGGGCGCCAGCGTGGAGCGTCAGATGGGCCACTTCGCGCAGTGGTCGCAGGAAGTGGCGAAAGCGGAGGGCCTGGTGTTTCTGGACGAATCCAACGCCATCGCGGACCAGTACGAGAAGATGGGGCCGGAAAAAGTGAAGGAATTGTTCCCGCAGGATCACACGCACACCAGCCCGGAGGGCGCGGACCTGAACGCTTCCATCGTGGTGGCGACGCTGAAGGGCGCGCGTTCGCCGCTCGTGGCGTTCCTTTCGGACAAGGGCAAGGCGGTGGCGGCGTACCCGGCGCTGTTGAATACGGGCGCTGCGGCGCTGCGGCTGCCGGTGCCGGCGAATCCGAACCTGCCCACGCTGTTTCTGATTGGCGATTCCACGGTGCGCAACGGGCGCGGCGATGGCGCCAACGGCCAATGGGGCTGGGGCGAGCCGCTGGTGGAGCACTTCGATACTTCGAAGATCAACGTGGTGAACCGCGCGGTGGGCGGATTGAGCAGCCGCACGTATCTGACCGGCGGCCATTGGGAGCGCGTGCTGGCGATGCTCAAGCCGGGCGATTTTGTGATGATGCAGTTCGGGCACAACGACTCCGGATCGCTGGATGACGCGGCGCGCGCGCGAGGCACGCTGAAGGGCACGGGCGACGAAACGCGCGAGATCGATAACCCGATTACGAAACAGCACGAGGTGGTGCAGACGTACGGCTGGTATTTGAAGAAGTTCATCGAAGACGCGCGGGCCAAGGGTGCGACGCCTATCATGTGCACGCTGATTCCGCGCAAGATCTGGAAAGACGGCAAGATCGCGCGCAACAAGCAGGACTACGCGGGTTGGGCCGAGGCGGTGGCCGCGGCGGAGCATGTGCCGCTGATCGATCTGAACGAGACGATCGCCGAGCGGTATGACGAATTGGGGCCGGAGAAGGTGGAGCCGCTGTTCGGCGATCCGCATACGCACACCAGCCGCGCGGGCGCGGAGTTGAATGCGGAATGCGTCATCGCGGGGCTGAAGAAGCTGCCGGACGATCCCCTGGCGAAGTATTTCAAAGCGCAATGAAGCGTAAACTGGTTCAATGATCTCATCCGTCATGGTCCGAATTTCGATAATCGCAGTCTGCGTCTGCGGATTCGGCGCGCTGCTATTTGCGCAGACGCAGCCTGACCGGAACAATCCGTTTGAGGACGTTCCCCCGCCGGCAAAGCTGGCCGTGGGTCCGAACATTATCGAAGGCGTCGAATTCCGTGGTTTGCATCGGGTTCCCGCGGATACGATGCGCACCGTGATCTTCAGCAAAGTCGGCGATATTTACAAGGAAGCCACGTTGCGTCTGGATGTCGCCGTGCTCCGGGATACCGGCCGCTTCGAGGATGTTCGCGTCTCGACCGGGAAAGGCCAAAAGGGCGGCATTGTTTTGCGCTTTGTCGTTACCGAGCGGCACCCGGTTCAATGATCTTGAATGCTGGGCTGAAAGCTGAAAACTGACCGCTGAATGTCCGCTCAGCCGAACTCGGGACCGGCAATGGCATATTGCGCCGAGGGGACGCCCGGGGGAACGCATCCACGCAGATACATGCGTGCGAAGCAGCGTTCCTCCACAAAGCCCGCCGATTGCAGGAAGCCGAGAAATTCGCCGCGGGCCGCGCCCGCGTCGATGGCGACCTTGCGGCCGTGAAGCCGCGAGAGACAACCGGCGGCCAACTCTCGTGCTGTCGCGGCGTCCGCGGCCACGACTGGCCCCAACTGGTAGTAGAGATGACCCGGGCGCCCGAAGGTATAACCGCGAAGGCGGGCCGCGCCGCCGACCACCCAGGCGCACTCGGGGGCACGCGCAAATAGCGCCGCCAGCAACAGGCTGCGATCCGCGCCGAAGACTTTACGGTCCCAGTGGTAGATATCGGGCAAATCGGCTTCCACCATGCGGCGCACCGCTCCCGAAGGCCCCGGAAGAAGCGCGCCATCGACCACTGCTTTGGTGCGGATCACGCTGGAATGCGCTTCGAAACCGAAGCGGCGGTAGAGCGGCTCTCCGGCCGGGGTCGCGTCCAGACCGACGCAGGGCACGTGGGCCACGCTCGAAAGCGCCTCCGCCAGCAGTCCAGCACCCACGCCCGCGCCGCGCTCCGCCGGATCCACCAGCATCATCGCGATCCACGCCAGGGCGCCGTAGCGAATCCATGCCGCGGTTCCTAAAATATTGCCGGCTCGTTCGCTCACGACACCGCCGCTGCCGGGCGCATCGAGAAAGAAGCGCCAATCCTCTTCCAGTTGATTCCATCCGCACGCGCGGCACAGGCGCAGGCCGCCCGGGATGCGATCCGCCGTCATCGCGGTGAAACGCGGCGGCGCGGCCACGGCTACTGCGCCTCGACAAACTGTTTGAGCCACGCCATGAGTTCGGATGCCTTCTCCGGCGTGTCCGCCTCCACTACCAGGCGCAGCACCGGTTCGGTGCCGGAAAACCGCAGCAGGGCCCAGTTGTCGTTTTCCAGGTACAGCTTGGTTCCATCCAGGTGCGAGATCCGGAGAACCGGGTAAGGCCCGATGTGCGTGCACGACGCGTCCTGCAACTTACGGGGGACGGCAATCCGCATCTCGGGCGTGGCCGGGAAGGTTTCCTCCCGATCGTACAGGCGGCCGGTGAGTTCGTAGACCGTGGAGCGCAGTTGCGAAATCTTCTTACCGGTGCGGGCGCGCATTTCCACGATGAGGGCGGCTGCGAAAATCCCGTCCTTGCCCAGAATGTGGCCGCGAATGGTCAACCCTCCCGAGGATTCGCCGCCCAGCAGGGCATCGTGCTCCACCATGGAAGAGACGATGTGCTTGAAGCCGACGGGCATCTCGTAGCATTCCTCGCCCAGGCGATGCGCCAGACGATCCAACAAATGAGTGGTGGCCAGATTCCTCACCACGCCCCCGCGTTCGCCGCGCACCTCGTGCAGGTACCAATAAAGCAGCAGCAGAACGTCATTGACCGGGATGTACTCGCCGAGCTCATCCACAATCGCGATGCGGTCGGCATCGCCATCCATGGCCAGTCCAAGGTCGTAACTATCGTCGCGCATGGTGGAGGTGAGCAGGCGCAGGGCTTCCGCATTGGGCGCGGGGGATCTTCCGCCGAACAGCGGGTTGTGGCGCTCATGAATGAAGGTGACGCGGCAGCGGGCCTCGGTCAGAACGGTGCCCAGGGTGAGTTGCCCCACGCCGTACATGGGGTCGACGATGACTTTCAGGGCGGCATTGCGGATGGTTTGGAGGTCGATCAGTTTTTCGACTGCGTCCACGTATTCGTTGGTGAAATCGCCTCGCTGCACAATGCCGGAATCGAGGGCGATATCCAGTTCCAGTTTGATGACGTCTTCCGGCGTGAGGGTGTTGGTTTCGGCTTCGATCCGCTGCGTCTCCTCGTCCAGCAGGAGCGCGCCGTCGCTTTGAAACACCTTGAGTCCGTTCCACTCCGGCGGATTGTGGCTGGCGGTGAAGACCAGACCATAGGCGGCGCGGCGGGCCGCCGTGGCATACGTGATGAGGGGAGTGGGAGCGTCCTCGTTCAGCAGGACCGTTTGAATATTGTTGCCGCCGAAGACTTCGGCAGAGGCCTCGGCGGCCTGCCTGGAGAGAAAGCGGCGGTCGTACCCGATGACGACTCCGCGCTCCTCGCCGCCCTGCCGCGTAATCTCATTGGCGAGCGCCTGGCTCAACCGGCGCACGTTGTGCATGGTGAAGCCTTCTCCGATGATGGCGCGCCATCCGCCGGTGCCGAAGGTGACCAGGTTCCGTTCCTCCTGCCGCCGTGGACGAAACAACCGCTTCTGCAGGATGAACTCCGCCCGGGCGAGATCCTCGACGCCGTTGATGCCCTGCACTTCGTCGGGATCGTAAATACGGTAGCTCTCCACGCGCAGGCCGGCCCGTATCAGTTGGTGCACGCAGTCGGTGAGGCGGTAGTCGCCATCTTCGGGCGAAGGCGAGAGCCTTTCCAGGGCGGTGAAAATCACTTTGGCATTCACCACGTAGGCTCCCACGTTGCACTCGCGGATCTGGCGAATTTCGGGCGATGCCTCACTGTTTTCGATAATGTCCATGATCCGGCCATCGGCATTGCGGATGATCCGCCCGTACGGCAGCGGTTGCTCCATCACGGCCGTGAGCAAGGTCAGGTGGGCCTTCTTCAATTCGTGCCGGTTGAGCAGGCCGCGAATCGATCCCGGGCGGAACAGCGGCGTGTCGCCGTAGAGGATGAGCAGGTCGCCATCGAAATCCGCAAGGTCGCGCGACGCCTGCAACGCGGCATGACCGGTGCCCAGTTGGCTTTCCTGAATCACGTAGCGGTAGCCGGCGCCCAAGTGAGAGCAGATATCTTCGCGCCGGTAGCCCACCACGATGGCGATATCTTTGGCCGGCGCCACTTCCAGGGCGTTCTGGAGCACGCATTCCAGAACGCTGCGGTCTCCCAGGCGGCTTAGCATCATGGAGCGGCCCTCCGCATCGAGGGCATCCTTGCCGGCAGCGAGAATCACCGCCTTGCGGCGCCGCGTTTCGTTATCCATCCCTTCAAGGTCGAATATCCTGAGAAAAATGTCTACCCGGCTCGCAGAGCAAGCAACGTGAGCATCGGCCGCTCCACTATGACGTGTTCGCCCGGCGACCCGGTGGAAGCAGACGCCGAGCCCTGGGCGACGCCACTCGCGCGCGCGGCTCGGATGTGTGCCGCGCGGAGTTTGGACTCAGTTACCGGTAGGGACCCAGCGGGACTGACACGCTGACCGGCGTTCCCCGGTAGGTGCCTGCCAGGTAGGGCGAAAGCACCTGGTAGGAGAATCCCGAGATTTGAACCACTAAACGGTAATTGGCGGTCCCACTACCGGCGGTGGACACGGCAACCATCGATGGAGCCAGTCCAAACGAGGGTGTTCGTCCCGCAGGCACGGCCGGCTGGAGGTAGAGGACCATATTTTGGATGGCGGCGCTGTCGGTGGGATCGGTCGCGGCGCCCCAACGGGCGGCCGCGCGGGCGCGTTCCACGATGGCCTGCTGGATGAAGAGGAACTGTCCGAAATCCGCAATAGCGAGTAGCAGCGCCAGGAAGATCAGACCGATCAGGGTCAACTCCACCAGGGTGCCGCCGCGGCATCTCTCCTTCCACCCTGTCAACGCTTTGGGTTTGTATGCGCACGCAAGCATGGCGAGTTTCTCAAGCCGGCGCCCACACGCCCTGATACCGGTACGAAACCTGGGGCTTGCCAGTGAGCGTAAAACTGCCGAAGAGGGCATTGATTTTGTATCCGGTGATGCAGACCTGCATCGAACTGGGCACACCGTTGGCGAAACTCACCTTCAGACTGACGTGTTTCGCGGCGAGTCCGGGCACGACGGGCGAACTTCCGCCGGTTGGATTCCCGTACACGACCATGCGCTGCACGGCTGACAGAAATGCACTGGAAGGGGCCGTCGAGGCGGAGTCGTATGGAATCAGGGAAGCGTAACGGGCGCCTTGCGCGACTGCCGTTTGGAGTTTATCGTACTGAATCACCGCATAACCGACTTCGAACGTGCCGGAGAAGGTTGCCAGTAACACGCCCGATCCCAGGGCAAATTCGACAAGCGCGATGCCCTTCCGCCCGCGGCGCTGTAACCTGCATCCGAAGGTCTTCAGCCAATGCGTCATTGTACTACCTCTACGGTTGTGGCGCCCGTGGATCCACCGGCCGAGGGTCCGGAGTTACCGATGTTATAAGGACCCACATAGAGCGCGCAGTAAGGACTGTTTCCGTTGGTGCTCTTCTTGTAATAACTGCTGGGTGCGCCATTGGCCATGAGCAGGAAAACTCCGTAGCCCACCACGTTGGTGTGTGACGGATCGACCGGGTCCACGATGGCCACCGGGAGCAATCGCCTGCCGTTGTGGCTGGTACTGGCCATATAATCGCCAGGCGTGTTGTGAGTGGTATCGGCATCCTGGCTTGCCCGCTCGTCCAGATATCCGGCTTCGGACTGTTTATTCCCCGATGTCAGATACGGGTCCAGATTCATCCCGATAGACAACGGCGCTAGCTGTGTGCCGTTCAGCACGGCGCTGGCAATCGCGCTGTTACTGTTACTCCCCCAATAACCATGATAGGAGGATCCCCAGTTATTCACCACAGCCAGGAGCGATGCAGCCGAATCATCGGCGCAGGGAGCCGAATTGAAGCACTTACCCGGATTGCCGGGACCGCATCCCGACCGGTTACCGTTGAACGTGGGCCAGTGAATCGAATACGAATTCCCCGCGACAAATCCAAAACCGGGGCCGCCGGCGGCGGTGCTGACCGCGCTATAGGGGGCCAGGCCGTTGCCGATGGATCCGATCGGGATCTGCCCGGCGACAGCGGTGGAGGTGACTACAAAACTGCTTTGGCCCGTCAGGCAGGGAAGAAAATACAATGGCACGGGTGCGGTGGCCGTAATCCTGACAAAGGAGTATCCTGCGGCGGGGTTCGGGTTGGCGGCCCATGGGCCGTGGGACGCCACGGCAAAAGCCACGGAAGGGCTGCTAATGCCGGCCGTGCCGAAGTTCCACTTATTGCCGGAAGCAGCGATGGCGATGGCCGCATTCTGTATGCCCGCGGTCGTGCCATCGAGCGCCATGGCCCCGGCCAAAGCCGCGGCATCGGCATAGACCTGGATCTCATTCTTGACGATAAAGACCCTGCCCAGGTCTACGGCCAGGCCGGCTACCGCGATGACGCCGGCGGCAGTCAGCGCCATGGTGACCAGCACGAATCCGCTCCGCCGGGTGGAGCGGCAGGAACACAAAAAGCTGCGTTGCATCTTCATGCCACTGACCCTATAAGAACATAGGAGGAGCGGGCAGAAAATCGGGTAAGCGCTGTAATGTGAAGGGGACTTCGCCCTTACCCGTGAGACTATTCAGCCAGGCATTTTGTTTTGCAACGAATGCCTTACATTCGGTCTTGATGTTACTTAGTGACGAGTTATTCGGCCGGAAGGAACGTATACTGGCATCAGCTATGAAACGGACCAGGCACTTTGCAGCCGCCATGCTGCTATCACTCGGCCTGCTTGGCCAGGCCAGCCAGTCCCCCGTCAGCGGAAGCTGCCAGAATGGCGGGACCTTTCCCGACTGCGTGGGAGGCGAAGCCGTCTTCACCAGCACGAAGTACACCGGACAGGTTCACGTCAAGGTAACCAACAGCTCCGGCGAAGTAATCGATGACGGTGATTACACCACGACGAGCGAAGGCCTCCTCAGCTTCTTCGAGAACCTGTCCTTTGCCGATACTTATACCATTGCGATCAACGGTCAGGTTGTCTTGACCGTGACGACTCACTGACGCGCCGAATCGGCTAGAATTGGCACAGCGCAATGAATACGTTTCGCATTGCACTCGCCAATCTCCGCTTCCCCGCGACACCCGCGGAGTCGGTGGCGCTGGCCGAACAAGCGATCGCTCAGGCGGCGGTGGAGCAGGCCGGCATCATCTGCTTTCCGGAGTGCTACGTGCCCGGCTACCGGGGAATGGGGAAGTCGATACCGCCCGCCGACCCTCAGTTCCTCGAATGCGCCCGGTCGGCGATCGCAGCGGCCGCCGACAGGGCAAACCTGGCGGTGATCCTTGGTACCGAGCGAATCGTCGATGGTTCCCTGTCGATCACTGCGTTGGTGTTCCGTGCGGATGGCTCGCTCGCCGGCTTTCAGGACAAAATTCAGCTCGACCCTTCCGAGGAGGGTACTTACTCGCCCGGCTCGGGCAGGCGGATTTTCCAGGCGGGCCCGCTGACATTCGGCATTGCGATCTGTCACGAAGGATGGCGCTACCCGGAAACCGTACGTTGGGCCGTGCGCCAAGGCGCGCAGATCGTGTTCCACCCGCATTTCCACGCCGCCGGGCCGGGCAGTTACCAGCCCGCGACATTCGCCGATCCGGCGAACTCATTCCATGAAAAAGCCGCCTTGTGCCGCGCCGCCGAAAACGCCTGCTATTTCGCCACGGTGAATTGCGCGAGCCCGGGCGCACCCACTACTTCCGCGGTGGTGCGGCCCGACGGGACGCTGCTCTGCTACCAGCCATACGGGAAGGAAGGGTTGCTGGTGGCGGACATCGATATCGCCGCAGCCACCGGACTGCTGGCGGCGCGCTATAAGCCTACAGGCTAAAAACAATATTAGAATTGGAGCCTTGGAGGAGGAAGCATGAATTCAGAACTGTTGCGCGACCTGGCCCGGCATCAGGTCTGGGCTGACGGGGCGCACTGGAAAGCACTTCGCGAGAATCCCACGTTGCTGGAAGATGCCGAGATCCGCTCCCGTCTCAACCACATCCTGACGGCGGCGAAGATGCTGACCGCGTTAGCTCGCGGTGGAGCGCCGGACCCGGCTGGCATACAGCCCCTCGAGTCCATGGACCAACTGCAAGCCGCGATGGAGCAGGCGAACGCCAATTTCTGCGAGGCCCTGGGATCGGTCGATCTCGATCAGACGATCACCCTGCCGCGCGGGCCGCAAGGTCCGTTTGAGACTCCGGCGTGGGTGCTGCTGTTGCAGGCGGTGACGCACAGCCAGCATCACCGCGGACAGAACGCGTCGCGGATGCGCCAGCTTGGGGGAAAGCCGCCCATGACGGACTTCATCTTCTGGTATGCGACGGGGCGGCCGTAGCGCTCGTTCTTCCGGCTGCTGAGCGGGGCTAGAATGATCGGTGCCATGCGCATCCGATCGGTTTTTCCCGCCGGGATCGCCCTGTTGCACCTGATTGCGGGAGTCCTGGTGCTGTCAGCCCAGGAGCATACGGTTTGGCATCTGGGAGATTTCGACCATACGGCGGCCGAATTCGGCGGCCGGGCGGGAAACCAGCCCGTAGTGGTGGATGCCGGTGCTCCGGATGCCGCCAGAAACTGGCCGGCATCGCAAGCCGGAACGCTCAACGCCTCCGCGGGCCCGCAATCGCATTCGCGCGCGATCCAATTCCATCTCGACGAGGCTCCGCAAGGAACGTTCGCGCTGGATCTGGCGGTGATGGCCGGCAATCCCCGGGTACCGCACCTGGAACTGGATCTGAACGGCGTCCGCGCGTGGGTCTATCTGGACCGCCGGTTGAGTTATCACGCCGAAGGACGCGCCGATTCGCCCATTTGCGCCGAGGCGCGCGTGCGCATTCCGGTTCCCGCCGCCGCGCTGCGGCTGGGCGGAAATGTGCTCCGCATCACCGCGATTGACGATGCACCCGACCAGAATGGCGATTCGCAAATCAGTTGGGACGCGCTGGCCCTGGTGCGCGGCGAAGCCTCCCCCGCCCCACCCGCGGTGACCCTGGAGCCGGCGTACTTCTTCGCCGGCGGCGATGGAGGGCTACGCGAATCGATCACCGCGACGGTCACAACCGGGGAGATCGTGACTCGCGGAAACCTGACCTTGAACCTGGGTGGCGCCGCCTATCGTGCCGAACTGACCGCGGCCCGCTTCGGCCAGCAGCGCTTCGAGTTTTGGGTTCCCGAGTTCGCGGCCGGAACCGAAGCGCGCGTTTCGGTACAACTGAATGGCGCGAGTTTGGAGCACTCCGAGCGCCTGGCGCCGAAACGCAAACTCACGGTCTACATCGTCCCGCACACCCATCTGGACATCGGCTTCACCGATTACCAGCCGAAGATCGAGGAGTTGCAGAATCGCAATCTGGACCGCCTGCTGGAAGAGATGCGCCGCAACGCCGACATGCGCTTTTCGCTGGACGGCGCCTGGCTGGCGGAGCAATATCTGCGCACGCGCTCGGCCGCCGCGCAGCGCGAATTCCTGGACGCAGTACGGGCAGGCCGCATTTCCATCCCCGCGCAAGAAGTGAACCTGATGGCCGGAGGCGCCAGCCTGGGGACCCTGGTCCGCTCGCTTTACGCGGGCCACGCGCTCAACAGCAATGCCGGACGCCCCAGCGACGTCGCCAACATTACCGACGTGCCCGCATATCCGTGGGCCTATGCCTCGGTGCTGGCCGCGTCGGGCGTGAAGTACTTCGCCGCCGGGGCCAACGACGATCGCGGCCCGCAGCCTCTCTATGGGCGCTGGCAGACGCGCTCGCCCTTCTGGTGGCAAGGTCCGGACGGCGCGAAAGTGCTGATGGCCTACACGCGTCAGTATTCGAACCTCTGGTTCATCTGCGGCCTGCCGCCGGGCGAGGCCGCCTGCCGGGAAAGCCTGCCCACTTTCTTTCAGACCTTTGAATCGCCCACCTACCAGCCGGACACCGTGTTGATGTTCGGCAGTCAACTGGAAAACACCGACCTGATTCCCGGGGAAGGCGAGTTCGTGCGGAACTGGAATGCCAGGTACGCCTGGCCGCGCCTGCAACTGGCGACATTTCCGGATTACTTCGACCTGATCGCGAAAAAGTATGGCGACCGGCTCGAGACCGTGCGCGGCGATTTCGGCCCGTATTGGGAGGACGGCATCGGCACGGACGCGCGGTACGCCGCCCTGTACCGCGAGACCGAAAGCCGCGCCCCCGCGGTGGAGACGCTGTCGTCTTTAGCCGCGCTCCAGAACTCCGAATGGGCGCCGCCGCTGGAGGGGATTCGCCGCCTGTGGCGCGACCTCATTCTGTACGCCGAACACACCTACACGTCCTCCGGCGGATATTCCAGGCCCGATAGCGAGCAGAGCGTGCGCCAGATCGAAACCAAGCACTTCCATGTGGACGATGCCCGCGAGACGGCGCATTGGATCGCACAGGAATCCGTCAGCCGTCTGCTGGAATCCATCCGCACCGTGCCGCCCGCCTTGGTGGTGTTCAATTCGCTGGCGCACGAGCGCAGCGGACTGGTGGAGTTGGATCTTTCGAACGGGACGATCCTGAAGGAGGAAGGCGGCCGGACGATCCCGTTGGAGACTGTCCATGGCGGCAGCGGGTACCGGCGCGTGCGCTTCCTGGCCGAAAAGATTCCGGCGATGGGATATCGCACCTACCGGCTGGAAAGCGGGCCAACCGGAAATGCGGAAGCGGACAAGAAGCCCGGGAATGTCATCGAGAATGCACTCTACCGCGTAACCGTCGATCCGCGGCGCGGCGGCGTCACCAGCATCTTCGATAAGCAGATTGGGCGCGAACTGGTGGATTCCGCGAGCCCCTACCTTCTGGGACAGTATCTACACGTCTCCGGAGGCGAGGGAACGCGATTGATTCACATTACCGAGCACCTTCCCACCGCAAAGCTCACGGTGGGCCCGTCCGGCGGCGCGGCGATGGTGAACGCCGGGACCACGCCGTGGGGGCAGTCGTTAAGCTACCGCGTGAGTGGACCCGAAGCGCCCGGCATCGCCGTGGAGATTCGCCTGTTCGACGGCGAAAAGAAGATCGAGATTCTCAACCGCCTGACCAAGGACCCGGTCAACCAGAAGGAGGCCGTCTACTTCGCCTTCCCCTTCGCCGCGCCGAATCCGCAATTCGAATACGAGGGACAAACCGGCACGGTGAACCCCGCGCGCGACGAACTGGCGGGCGGCTGCCGCGAATGGTACACCGCCGGGCGCTGGTCGCGCGTGAGCGGTGGTGGAGTGAGTGCGGCCGTGATCCCGCTCGATGCGCCGCTGGTAACGTTCGGCGATATCAATCGCGGGTTGTGGCCGGAGAAGTTCGAGCCGCGGTCTTCCACCATCTTCTCCTATGCGTTGAATAACTATTGGCACACCAACTTCCCGCGCGTGCAGAGCGGCGAGTTCCATTTCGATTATGTGCTCACCAGCGGCGCCACTCTGGATCCGGCGGCACTGAGCCGCCTGGGCCGCGAGGTGTTGACGCCGTTGGAATCAGGCGAATTGACGCGCAACGACAAGGTGGGCCTGCGGGGCTCGCTGCCCGAAACCGCCGGATCGTTTCTCAGCCTCAGCGGCGAAGGCGTGGAGATGGAAACGCTCAAGCCCGCCGAGGATGGCAACGGCTACATCGCCAGGCTGGTGGAAACCGCGGGCCGGGCCGGCACGGCACGCCTCTCTTCCGGCCTGCTCCGCATCGGCCGCGCGTGGCTGTGCAACGCCGTGGAGGATAATCAGCAGGAGATAGCGGCGCGCGGGAATGGTGTGGAGGTCGCGATGCCTCCCCACTCCATCGTGACGCTGCGTCTGCTGCTGCGCCCTGAAAGGTAAATGCGATGGCCGACAAATTGAATCGCCGGTGGTTTTTGAGGCAGGCGGGGTTGGGACTTGCCGCCGCTTCGGGTTTGCAGGCCGCGCGCCGGCCGAACATCGTCCTGATCTATGCCGACGACGTGGGCTATGGAGACATCGGCTGTTACGGCGCATCCGCGGTGCGGACGCCGAATCTGGACCGCATCGCCGGACAGGGAGTTCGCTTCACCAACGCCCACGCCACTTCGGCCACCTGCACCCCGTCGCGCTTTTCCCTGCTCACCGGCGAGTATGCCTGGCGGCAGCAAGGGACCGGTATTCTGCCCGGCGATGCACCCCTGATCATTCCGCCGGGCAAGCTGACGCTGCCGGGAATTCTGCGGTCGGCGGGCTATCGCACCGGCGTGGTGGGCAAGTGGCATCTGGGCCTGGGCGCGGGCAAGATCGACTGGAATGGAGAAATCACGCCTGGGCCGAATGAGATCGGGTTCGATTATTCGTTCATCATTCCAGCCACGCCGGACCGCGTCCCCTGCGTCCTGGTGGAGAATCACCGGGTGGTAAATCTCGATCCCGCCGACCCGATTTCGGTAAGCTACCAGCAGGCGTTTCCGGGCGAACTGACCGGCCACGATCATCCCGAGCTATTGAAGATGGCTCCCAGTCACGGACACGACGGCGCCATTGTGAATGGCGTGAGCCGCATCGGCTTTATGCGAGGAGGCCGCCAGGCACGGTGGGTGGACGAAAATTTTGCGGACATCCTCACCCGCAAGGCGACCGATTTTGTGGACGCCCACCGGAGTGTGCCGTTCTTCCTGTATTACGCCGCGCACGAAATCCACGTACCGCGAATGCCTAACCCCCGCTTCGTGGGCTCCACCGGCATGGGGCCGCGCGGCGACTCCATCGCGGAACTGGACTGGTGCGTCGGCCGCATTCTGGACGCCTTGGAACGTAACGGCCTGACGCGCGACACGCTGCTGCTGTTCTCCAGCGACAACGGGCCAGTGCTGGACGATGGCTACCGCGATCAGGCGGTGGAACGGGTGGGAACGCACAAGCCCGCCGGCGTGTATCGCGGTGGCAAGTACAGCAATTTCGAAGCCGGCACGCGTGTGCCGCTGATGGCTCGCTGGCCCGGTCAAATCCGCGCGGATTCGGTTTCGCCCGCACTAGTGAGCCAGGTGGACCTGCTGGCAACCCTGGGCGCTCTCACCGGACAAGCGCCGCCCGCTGCGGCTGGACTGGACAGCCGCAATCTGTTGCCGGTGCTGCTGGGCCGCACTCCGCGAGGCCGGGACAGCCTGACGGAATACGCCGGCGCGCTGGCCGTGGTGCAGGGCGATTGGAAGATGATTGAAGGCGGTAAGGGCCCGGCCTTCAACCCGCAAACGGGAACCGAACTGGGCAACAGCCCCGTGCCGCAGCTTTATAACATTCGCACCGACCCGGCGGAAAAAATGGATGTGGCCAAAGAGCATCCGGAGCTTGTGACCAGACTGAGCGCGCTACTCGAAAAGATCAAACGCTCGCCCAAAGATTAGGAGTGCCGCCATGCCCGAACCCATCGATCGTCGAGCCCTTTTGACCGGAGCCCTGGCCGGATGCACCCTGATGCGCGCGGCCGGCGCAGCCCCCGCCGCGCCGAACATCCTGCACATCATGACCGACCAGCAGCAGTGGGCCACCATCGCCGGGCGGTCGGAATGCCGCACGCCCAACCTGAATCGCCTGGCGGATTCCGGCATGACGTTCGAGCGCTCTTACACGCCCTCGGCCGTCTGTTGTCCGGCGCGCGCCATGATTCTCTCCGGCGCTTATCACTGGCACAACGGCGTCTATAACCAGGTGCATTCGCCGCCTTCGGTGCATCGCGACATGAATGCGGACGCGGTGCTTTATTCGCAGCGCCTGCGCGACGCCGGCTATCGTCTGGGCTATGTGGGGAAGTGGCATGCTTCCTACGTGCGGACGCCGCTCGATTTCGGGTTCCACGAAGTGGCCGACCTGGAAGGTTGCGATCCGAAACTCATCCAGCAGTTGAACACCAACCCGGACCGCGTGGAACGCGCGCGCGGCCTGCGGACCGTGGCGCAGCGGCAGATGCAATGGCCGGGCTCCCAGCCGTTTACCATGTGGGGCTATCGCGAGGGTCCGGAGGAAGCCACCTCGCCGTACTATCGCGCCGAATGCGCCATCCGCATGATGCGGCGCTTCGCGCGCGCGCGTCAGCCCTGGCATCTGGAAGTCCAGTTCGTCGAGCCGCACGATCCCTATCTGCCGCTCAAGCAGTATCTGGACCGGTACGACCCCGCGGCCATCCGTGTGCCGGCCAACTTTTCCGATACCTTCGAAGGCAAACCGGGCATGCACCGGCGCGAAGCCGAGACGTGGGGGCACGTCACGCCGGACGATTACCGGAACGGGCGCGCGCACTACTACGCCTTCACCGAGCAGGTGGATGCGCAGATCGGCCGTGTGCTGGACGCGTTGCGGGAAAGCGGGCAGGAAGAGAACACCATCGTGGTCGCCACCACCGACCACGGCGATATGGCGGGGGCGCATCGCATGTGGATCAAAGGCTGGCTTCCGTATGAGGAGACCTATCGCGTGCCGCTGATCGTGCGCTGGCCCGGACGAACCACGCCCGGGGGCCGCAGCGATCTCCTGGTGCAGACTCACGACCTGGCCCACACCTATGTCGCCGCCGCGGGTGCGCGGCCCATGCCCTATGCCGACGGCCGCTCGCTGCTGCCGCTGCTCGAAGACCCGCGGGACAAAGCCTGGCGGGACCAGATCCTCTGCGCTTACTACGGCGGAGAATACTTATACACGCAGAGAATGGCGATCACCGACCGGTTCAAGTACGTGTTCAACGGCTTCGATATCGATGAGTGTTACGACCTCGCCGAAGATGCCGGAGAGATGCGCAACCTGGTAGCTACGGGAGAGAAGCGGGCCAACGTGGACGATATGCGCGCCCGCCTCTACGAGTTGATGAATCAGTTCGACGACCCCTACGGCGATCTGAAGCAGGCTTCCGCACCCATGCGGGGCGACCGCTACTGCGCGCCGCGGTACCTGCCGCGCGGCAAACGATTGGGGTAGCCGGCGGGCGGACCTACGCCGATTTCAGCATCTCGTCCCACGTCACTTCGCGCTTCTGCTGATACGCCGCGCGGCCCAGGATCGCCGCCAGAGTGGCATCCGCGGCGACCGGCGCCAGGTTATACGGCGCACGCTCCCGAATGCTGGTAAAGAAGGCCTCCACCGCGTCGATAGTAATCTCGCGCTTGGAGGCGCGCCGCTCGATCAGGCTCGAATCCGTCAAATCGTCGGCGTTCTTATACGGCGAGTTGGCAATCGGCCCGTGCAGCTTGTAGTAAGTGCGCGCCGTCTCCAGCATGCCCGCGGACCCGTAGAACTGCTCCTTCACATCGCGGAAACCGGCCGTCTGCTTCACGCTGATCAGCCAGCCCTCGACGCCGTTCGGATAGGTGTAGGCGATCTCGTGATGGTCGGAATCCTGATCGCCGTATGCCAGGGGATAGCGCAAGCCGCCGGTGCCGCGCGCGCTCAACGGATGCCGGTCGCCCGCAAACCAGTTCAGCATGTCGATACCATGGCAGTCCTGCTCCACGATCACGCCGCCGGATTGCGCCATCCAACTTCCCCATCGGCGGATCTTCTCCTCCTCCGTGGGCGGCGCGGCGGGAGCGTTGGCCGGTTTGGGCGGCGTGCCGCCCAGCACCCAGTAACTCATCATCATTTTGATATCGCCCACTTTGCCCGACCTGGCGTATTGCATGGCCGTCAGATATTCGGGGCTGAAGCGCTGCTGCAATCCGAACTGAATGGTCTTCGATTTGTCGGCCGCGCCGCTGGCCGCCAGCAAACGCTTCACGCCTGCCACATCGGCACCGGCGGGCTTCTCGCAGTAGATGTGCTTGCGGGCCTTGACGGCGGCTTCGAAATGCTCCGGGTGCAGGTAGACGGGCGTGGTGATCAGCACCGCATCGATATCCGCCTGCGCCAGCAATTCGTGATAGTCGCGATACACGGCGGCGCCTTCACCGCCCGGTATCTTCGCCTTCCCGCTATCGATCCGGTCCTGGAAGATGTCGCAGATCGCCGCCAGGCGCGTGCCGGAGGCATTGGCCATGTGAGTGCCGACATAAACGCCGCGTCCTCCGGTACCGATGACGCCAAAGGAGATCGCCGAGTTGGCCTGATATCCGAAAGCGGTCTCCGCCTTCACAATCAGGAATCCGCCGGTTACGCCGGCGAGCGCCTGCCGTCTGTTCAGGATGCTCATTTCCCTTCCTCCGGAATTAACGCGCGCCAGATCGGGCGGACCCAATCGTCTTTGGCCATGTCGTAAACGATGAAATCGGAATCGAACTGCCAGTAGGTCCACGCCCATCCCAGCGATTCGGCCGTGCGCGCCACGTGCGACGTATAGCGGACGCGCGAATCCATGTCCGCGCCGCCCCCGTCATAGGCCCCGAACTCGCCCAGCAGGATCGGCCGGTTCTGGCCTTTGGACCACTGCTGGACGCCGCCAAAATCTTCCGCGACTTTCTGTTTCTCCGCGTCGCTGCCCCATGCGATCCCCGACAGTTTGGCCGTGGCCGCATTCCAGCGGGCCCCCTGGTGCGTGAAATTCATCGGCAGGTAATAATGCACCGTGACGATGAGATTGCGGTCGCTCTCCGGGAGTTCCAGTTTGTCCAGATAGTGAATGTTGTTCCACGACGCGGGGCCGATCACCACGTTCCGCCGCGGATTCGATGTGCGGACGATGGCCAGCGATTCCTTGAGCCACGCATTCCACAGTTCGGGAGTCACCTGGCTGTTGGGCTCGTTCAGGATCTCGAACAGAACGCTGTTGGGCGCGTCCTTGTAATGCTCGGCCACCTGCTTCCAGAACGCCATCAGCTTGGGCTTGCACGCCTCGGCGTCCTTGCCGCAAACGCCGTAGTCATGCTCGTCAAGAATCACCGTGAGGCCGTTGGAGAAGGCGTTCTTCACGGCCCAGTCCAGTGTCTGGAACCACGCCGCGTCCAGGCGGTGCTGCGCATCCATGTGCGAGAAGGCCTGCAAATTGATGCGGACCGTCTGGAACCCGCCCTCGCGGATGCGCCGGAAGTGCCGCTCGTGGAAGCGCGCCTTTTCGAAATCGCGCCATAGCGGGTCGTACCCGATGATGTTGACCCCGCGGCGCATGGTCTTGATCTGATCCCACGGATCCATCGGCACAAAGCCCGGCGGCTGTGCCCCGGCTCCGCCCGCGGCGAGGCAGGCGAGCACGAGTAACCTGGCGGTCTTTTCAATCATAGTTACAGTTCTGGAACTATGATTATCGCAAAGTGCGCGCATTTTACGGCAAAGATCCCACCACCGGCCAGCCCTTCTCCCACACCATGGTGGAGATCTGCAGGAACGGCCTGCCGGTAGTTCCGTCGTAGGCGTGAAACACCAGGTAATCGCCGCCTGGTTCCTGAAGCACCGCTTCATGGCCGGGACCCCGCCAGGTTTTCGTGGTCGCTTCGATCACTAAAGATCCGCCGCCTTCGGTCATCGGTTTGCCTGTCTTATCCACGTAAGGACCGGTTACCTTGCGCGAGCGGCCCACCACCACGTTGTACGTGCTGTTCGCGCCGCGGCAACAGCGGTCGAAGGACACGAACAGGTAGAAATACCCGCCGTGGCGAATCAGAAACGGCGCCTCCACCGAACCGCCGATGGACGGAGTCCGCGGCCGGCTCGACAGGGAATACATGGTGCTGTCCTGCGCCGAAAGCTTGCCGGTGTCCGGGTCGATGCGCCTCATCTTGATGCCGCCCCAGAAACTGCCCCAATCCAGCCACAGTTCGTTCTTGCTTGCGATGAACAGGTTGGGGTCGATCGCGTTCCAGTCGTCCTTATCCTGATAGGAGCGCAGCACCATGCCCTCGTCCGCCCAGCGATAGTTTGGGTCCTTCGGATCGAGTGTGACGTTGGTCGCGAGACCGATGGCCGAATCCCGGCTGCCGAACGACGACACGGCGTAATAAAGATGATATTTGCCGTTGAAGAAGGATATGTCCGGCGCCCATGGCGCGCGCGCTTTGGGTATTTCCCTGGTGGCCCATTCGGGCAGTTTGTCGAAAACGTGGCCGCAGAGTTTCCACACGTGCAGATCCGGCGAGCAGCGGATGGGAATCAATTCGCCGGGTCGCCCGTTGGTCACAAACAGGTAGTAGGTCCCGCCCTGCCGCATCAGTGCCGGGTCATGTACTCCTTCCAGGTCCCCCGTCAGTTTGAGAACCTCCGGCTTTTTTGGCGCCGCGACCAACGCCGTCATAAGTAAGGCCAACGCAATAGCACGCATGTTATCTCCCCTGCATCCGCCCGGTACGAATGATTCCCAGACCTTTCCGCACCACCATCAGGGATTCAACTGCCATGGTAAAGAAGCATAACACCAAGGTCCAACCTCGCAGTAATCTCCCTCCAAGCTGCAGAATGTGCATTGACGTACGACAGGGAATCGCTTACAGTTACCCTAAGCTGTACTGGAGGATATAAATGGCCTCTGATCGTGTGGACCTAGAAGGAAATTGGTACGGGATGATGGTGCATTGTCCCAGCCGCGGAGCGATTCATGTGTCGTTTGATGGCAACAGCGGGTCTTTCCAGGGAAAATGGGAGTTCCCGGCGCTAACTGGCGGAGGAGCCAGACGCGGAGCTTTCACCGCCACCCGGTTCGCCAACTGGCTGTTCGTCCGGATCCGGTCAAAACCCCTCGCAAACGTGCAATGCCGTTTGACCATTTTCAACGCCGAGGACCCACAGAATTCGATGATCACCGGTGTGATCCCGTTGGAAGGGTCAGCAATCCCGTTTGCCACTATTACGCTGTTCCGTAACGAAACACGAGAAATGGATGGCATCTGTCCGGTTATTGAATTCCGGCCAAAGGAACTCACCCGGTAATCGAGTTGTGTTGGCACGGGCCCAGCCGGAGTCCCGACGATGGAACAGCAAGGTTCATCTTCCGGTGCTCGTGTCGATCTCGACGGAGAGCAAGCCGGCGCGCGATATTTCGTAGGAGCGCCTCCGGAGCGTCAGCGATCCCGCAATCCCGGAGCCGTCATCGCCATTGCTGGAATCGGTGTCCTGTCGTTCGGTTTCATTGCCGCCAGTATTCTGCTTCGCGGGGGGATGGCGGTCCTTCCTGGCTGGAGTGCAACCTTTACCGGCGGTAATTACCGGGTAACGGAGGTCGACCGCGCGGCGGCGGCGGCCGGTCTGCGTCCCGGAGACGAAATCCAAACCGTCGCCGGCGATAAGCAGGCGGGGTTTTACGGTCCGGCGCTGGCGCTGTCCCGGGTCCCCGCCGCTGGTTGGTATGCCATCACGGTTCTCCGCGCCGGCAGAATCGAGACTGTCTCCTTGCGCCTGCCGGGCGAGCCGGGCAGTTGGAAACAGTTGGTTCCCAACCTGATTGTGTGCGCGCTCCTCTACGCCCTGGCATTTTGGATCGGGTCCGTGAAGTTTCGGGATATTACCGGAAGGTTGGCGACGCTGACTTTCCTGTTGACCGTGCTCACCTTTCTTTCCGTGGTCCTGGAGCGGTTTCCCGGTTGGAACGGTCCCACGTCCGCATTGGCGCTGGCAGTCGCCAACATCGCCAGGCCCCTCAATCTGGCAGTCGCGTATCATTTCTTTTGCCGTTTTCCGCAACCGCTGCCGGACTCCGTCCGGGGAATCGCGCTGCGCCGCACGCTCTACGCGTTCGCCGTATTGTTGTGGCTTCCACTGAACCTCCCGGCGCTTGCGCACATTCTTGGCGCCGCCCCCGGTCCGATGTTGGCGCTGCTCGCGGCGTTCCGGCCCGATGGCCGTCCGGGGGGACTGCTGATACCCGCATATGAAACCCTGGCTACGGTACTCATGGGCCTTGTGCTCGCCCGCAACTATGGCCGCTCCGGCGATCCCGATTCCAGACGCCGTCTTCGCTGGGCGGGACTCGGTTTCGGGGCGACGTTAAGCATCTTTTTGGTGTTCGCGCTACTCAAGACCCTGTGGTTCGCGACGGGCAGCCTCGTTATCGGTTGGCTGGTGAAGGTATCGAACGATCTGGCCACGGTGGTCATCGCCCTCTCCTGCGTGGCGCTCGCGTATGCCGTGGCCAGGCATCGCGTCCTGGGAATCCACGTAGTCATCCGGCGCGGTGTGCAATACCTGCTGGCGAAGAACGCGTTACAACTGATTATTGTCCTGCCGGCTCTTATCTTTCTTTTCGAGGTGATCCGCCATCCCGATCAGCGTGTCCGCGATTTGCTGCTCCACAGACCCTGGCCGTTTTATGTCGTGATTACCGTGACGGGCGCGATCAGCCTGCGGTATCGGCGGCAGATGCGCTCCTGGCTCGATCGCAAGTTTTTTCTTCCCCAACTCGAGCAGGAGCGCGTGCTCCTTGCCCTTGTAGAACGGATCAGGACGGCGGAGTCCGGGGCCGAAATCTGTCTGAGCGCCGCGCGTGAAATCGATGCCGCGCTGCACGTTACCGGGCTGCATATCCTGCTGCGCGGGGAGAATGACGGCAGGCTGCGAGTGGCTTACTCGCGGATGCCCGATACGGCGGTGCGCCTGCGAGACTGGCTGAACCAGTCGGGATCGGAATTCCTCAGGAACGGCTCCATCTTCAGCCTGTATGCGTCTGAAGGCAGTGGGACAGCGGATCTGCCCCAGGCGCCAGTGCCCGCGGAGCACGTAGTCGTGCCCCTGATGGCTACGGACCACGCGGAGGTGGGGGCGCTGGTGCTCGGCCCCAAGCGTTCCGAACAACCATATACCAGCCGGGATCGCGATCTGCTAAAAGCGGTGGCCGGCCAGATCGCGCTCCTCTACGAGGTCTTGCGTCTCAAGGAAAGTGTCCAGCAGGAAAAGCGCGTGAGAGTGCAGGTGCTGGGACATCTGGACGACCGCTTCGTGCAACTCCTGAACGAATGCCCCGACTGCGGGCGATGCTACACAACCTCTCAACTCACTTGCCCGCTGGACGGCGCAAACCTGACATTGACGCTGCCGGTGGAAAAGACGATCGACGGTAAGTACCGCCTGGACCGCCGCATCGGCCGTGGAGGCATGGGTGTGGTGTATGAAGCCGGTGACCTGCGCCTGGGCCGGACCGTGGCAATCAAGATGATGGTCGGAGACCTCTTCGGCAACAGCCAGGCCATGGCCCGGTTTGAACGTGAAGCCCGGGCCGCGGCGGCGCTCAGCCACCCCAATGTGGTTCGCGTGTACGACTTCGGACGGCTTGCCGCGGGCGGAGCCTATCTGGTGATGGAGCTGGTTGGCGGCGCCTCGTGGCGCGAGCGGCTGAGGGGCGGCCGGAAAATAACGCTGGCGCAGGTCTCCTCTTGGATGAAGCAGTTATGCTCCGCCATGGAAGCCGCGCATGCCAAAGGCATCGTCCATCGCGATCTGAAACCGGAGAACATCATGATCGCCGATGAGGATCCGACGGGCCGCGTGATTATCCTGGATTTCGGACTGGCCAAACTGCGCTCGGAGTATACGGACCGCGACTTGACACTCTCCGGCGCGGTGATGGGGACCCGCGGTTACATGTCGCCGGAACAACGTGCCGGCAGGAAGGTCGACGGGCGCAGTGACGTGTTTGCGCTTGCGGTAATTTGCGTGGAGACTCTCACCGGGTGCCGTCCGCCCCGCGCTGGAGCATCGTCACAGTGGCTGGACGCGAGTTTCAGACGAACAGGGCCGGGCTGGGCCGGCCTGGCTCGCAGCCTGGAATGCGGTTTGGCGGTACAACCCGCCCGCCGGCCCACCGTGGCCGAGTTTTGGCGGACGCTGTCGAGCGCCCTGTCGGAAGCAGCCGTACAGCCTGGCGCCGCGGTGGCACCGGACGATGTGGAGACACTTTCGATGCGCCGCGGTCCGGAACAGGACCAGTGAGTCCTGGTGGCGCTGGCGCTGCCTGTTACGTTAACCCAACTTTGGCGTGCGCCGTGAAAAGGCGCTGGTCCACAGCGGGTAAAATCCCGCCCGGGAACTGGTTCGTTCCACCCGGTAGCAATCGGAGCAGTAGTGGAAGCACGAAGCTGCGTTGGTGTACTAGACACTAGACACGACTGCCCGGTCCATCTATTTACTGGACACCACACCAGGCCTGATTATTTGTTCTTATTCCGGCACTCGTCCCTTCTAGTCCCGGGGAGGAAGCCTCCCTGGCGCGTCCGAAATGAAAAACGCCCGCCGAGTTCTGCCGGGGGATGCTCACTCAGTTGGCAAAGGTAATTCGAAAACCGGTCGCGGGTGACGCCGGCAGATTCGCCGGGCTCTTGATAACGACGGCATCGTCTTCCAGTTTCCAGTCGAGTTTCGCCTTGCTCCCCAGCAACTGTACGGACGCTACCCGCTTCTCAGCCAATTTGGAATTGCGGCCCAGCGATGTAATCCGGACCTCCGCGGCTGGCGTTCCGAGGCAGAAGGCATAGAGTATCTTTCCGTCCTTCGATTTGGTGAATCGGAAGTCCTCGGGGGTGTACCCCTTTTCGGGAACATCTCTCAAGCCGCCAAACTGGCCCCTCTGCTGCGTTTTTGTGCTGGGCCCTTCGCCGTACACGGCCCACGGGCGGGTGGCGTAGATCCCTTCCCCGTTCACTTTGATCCAGGCGGCGATATCATCCAGGGTCTTTAACATGTCGGGCTCCAAATCTCCCTCGGGAGTCTGGACGATGTTGATCAGCAGATTGCCGTTCTTGCTCACGATGTCCGTCAGCATCTGGACAATTTCCGCGGAAGTCTTGTACTTCTGGCCGGTCCGGTAAAACCAGTCGCCGATCGAGGTGTCGGTCTGCCAGGGCTCAGGGCTGATGCCCTCCGCCACGCCGCGCTCAATGTCGCGTACCCATTTGCCTCCGGACTCTTGCTTGCAGTTGTAGACCGCCTCCAACTTCCCCCCGTTTTTGGCCATGTCCTGGTTATAAAAGTGGGCAAGCATGCTGCGGCCGACGTCTCCGAAGGGCAGCGGGCTGTCGGAATAAAGCAGGTCGGGGTGATAGTTGTCGACCAACTCTTTGATGCTGTCGAACCATTCCCTTTGCCACACCGGGTTCTTGGTGAGCCAGCCCCGGTCGTCCGGCGCGGCTTTCCCATGGTAGAGATCCGCGTACTCAGGGTCGTTACCGTCATACGGGACTCCCGCCATGGGACCGGTGGCGTCGGCGCTGTGGGCGCTCTGGAACCAGGTGAAACTGGCGCCGAGATGCTCAGAGACTCCGAACCGCAGCCCCTGTTTTTTCGCGGCCTTTTGCCAGAGCCCGACCACGTCCTTCTTGGGGCCCATCTGCACAGCGTTCCAACGATGGATTTTCGAGTTCCAAAGGAAGAAATCGTCGTGGTGCGTGCCCATGCTGACGAAATACTTCGCCCCAGCCTTCTTGTAGAGGGCCATGAGTTGGTCGGGATCCCACTTCTCCGCTTTCCAGAGCGGAATGATGTCCTTATAGCCAAACTTCGAAGGATGCCCATAGTGTTCGACGTGGTAAACGTTGTCAGGGTCTGGCGCGGCTGCCTTGCCGCCCCGACCCGGCACATCGTGCATATACATTTTCTTGGCATACCAGTCACCGTGGCGGGGCACGGCCTGGGGCCCCCAGTGCGCCCAGATGCCAAACTTGGCATCGCGAAACCACTCCGGATACTGATATTGCTTGAACGACTCATCGGTCGGCTGAAACTTCCCTTTGGCAATAGGGAGATTTGCGGTGGGGTCGGACTTGGCGTCCTGCGCCGGTATGGGAGCGGATGCAAGTACCAGAATTGCTAAGCAAACAGAAGTCTTTAACATAAATTGTGGTTCCGTTCGATTCCAATTGCGAAAGTTGATTCGGATTTAGCTCACCCTCTTGTATCATGCCTTTACTTGCGTGCCAACCATGGCATTAGACACCGATCACCGCGGCGAAACGCTGAGCGCTTTCCCGGTCCCCGCCCGCACCCTCTGTTTGAAAGCGTTGAGCTGTTTACACCCCACTCGACCGTTCTCTTGCCCAGCAACGCATTTGGTTACTACTCCGATCCGAGCAGTCGCTTTGAGTCGCGTTTCACCAAGGGCCAGGAGAAGTCCGGCTATCTTCGCCAGCCTTCGCACCCACCACACACATGGCGCTTACGGCAGACATGCGCGTGAGGCAGCTTCCAATTGCCTCGCGCTTGCGGCGTCGTTTTCAAAAGAAGACTTCGCGCTGACTAAACGCTGTAATATAGAGGGACCCCAGTGTTGGGCCTGGGAGAAAGCGCTCATGCGAGGTGCCGCCTGTTTACTCTTCTGTCTCGCGGCTTTTGGCGAGGAGCTGCCCCTCCGCATCTACACTACTGCCGATGGATTAGCGGGAAATACCATCGATCGGATCGTGCGCGATTCCCGCGGCTACCTCTGGTTCTGCACCCGCGAGGGCATTTCCCGCTTCGACGGTTACCAGTTCCGGAACTTCGGCGCGGACCAGGGATTACCGGCTCCCGACAACGATTTGGTCGAGACACAATCCGGCGATTACTTCATCGCGACCGGTGACGGCATTGCCCGCTTTCGCCCGGCCGATCCGAATCCCCGCTTCTCAGTCTTTCGCATCGCCGGTCCGCTCAGGCACCCGATCCAGACCCTGGCAGCGGATCCGGCAGGAGGACTCTGGGCCGCCACTAGCACCGGGCTTTACCATCTCGATCCACCGCACCCGCCTGCCACCCGGGAATGGCGATTGCGTCTGGTCGATATCGGATTGCCACACCAGAATTTCGAGGATGACTCGGTCGAAGCGCTGCTGGTGGACCGCACCGGGACGCTCTGGGTAGGTACCCGTGGCGGCCTTTACCGTCGTTCTCCCAACGGGCAAAGTGAAGGAGCCCATGGCGGCCTGCCTCACTCGGATGTCACGGCGCTGCTGCAAGACCGGGAAGGGCGGTTGTGGGCTGGAACACGGCAAGGCGTGTGCCGGATACTGCCTGAGCGCAGCTTCGCGGGAAGGCAACTGCAGGACGTTTGTGCGGCGGTACCGGGCCAGACCGGCGGAGTCGTCTATAGCCTGCACGAATCTTCGGACGGTGTGTTGTGGGCCGGCTCAAACGGTCTGTTGATGGCCTGGATTCCAGGAATCGCCGGCGTGTCCCATTACACTGCCCGCAACGGCCT
>JARLGM010000139.1 GCA_031292755.1 Candidatus Sulfopaludibacter sp. | reverse complement strand
ATTCAAACAGCCGCCAAGACAAAAGGCTGCTCCATCATCAATGCTTTACAGAATCTGTTCCAGTCCAAACGCCGCAAAGCTCCTATCGATGCCCACTCGCCACCTGGCTAAACGGTCCGAGTCCGCTAATCAACTACGATTACGGCTACGTGGATGACTGGGTCTGGAATTCAGATCCGATCGTGATCTACGACGACCCGGACCATCCGGGCTGGTATCTGGCTTACAACGCGAGGCTCGGCACTTACGTGCACGTGCAGTATCTGGGGTAAGCCGGGAATTCAGACGGCCGGCGGCCGGCGTTCTTGGGCTAAGCTATTTCCATGAGGCTTTCCCTGTTACGAACAGCCGTTCTGCTGGCCGCCCTGTCTTCGAGCCTGGCCGCACAGCCCGGGCGAGGCAATGCGATCCGGTCGCCCGAAGTTTCGCCCGATGGCAAGGTAACGTTTCGCCTGCGCGCGCCGGATGCCAAGGATGCCGCTGTCACCGGCATCGGGCAGCGCCTCCCCATGGAGAAGAATGACCAGGGCGTCTGGACCGCCACCACCGACGTTCTAAAGCCTGACATTTACACCTATTCGTTTTCGGTGGATGGCGCGACCGTTCCCGACCCCTCGAACGCGCTTCTGAAGACCTCGTACGGCAGCATCGGGCAGAGCATGGTGCACGTGCCGGGTCCGGCGATTTGGGAACCGGCCGAAGGACCGCGCGGCGTGGTCTCGCATCACTTCTACAAATCCGCGCGGATCGGCGACAACCGGGATTTCTACGTCTACACGCCACCGAATTACGACCCGGCGCGCAAGGAGGCGTATCCGGTTTTCTTCGTGCTGCACGGCTTGGGCGATGAGGCCGGCTCATGGCTGAATGTCGGCGCGGCCAACGTGATCCTGGACAACCTGATCAACCAGGGCAAAGCCAAGCCCATGGTGATGGTCAACACGCTGGGGTACGGCACGGCCGATGGCCCGCGCGGCGCGATGGGCGCGGGCATGATTCCGGCGTTCGCCGCGGCGCTGGTGGATGAGGTGCTGCCGCAGGTGGAGAAGGAATACCACGTGTCGAAGAATCGGAACGACCGGGCCATCGCCGGGCTTTCGATGGGCGGAGCGGAGTCGCTTTACACCGGGCTGCACAACATCAACCGGTTCGCCTACATTGGTTCCTTCAGCGGTGCTTTTATCATGTGGCCGCGCGCTAATCCAACGCCGGCTCCCGCGGCGGGCGGCGGCGGGCGGGGCGGGCGCGGCGCACCGTCCATGACGAACGCCGATTTCGAAAAGAACTTTCCCGAGTTGAACGCGAAGGCTGCGTCGCAATTGCGGCTGGTGTGGATTGCCTGCGGGCTGGATGACGGACTGAACGCGGTCAACCGGCAATTCAAAACGTGGCTGAAGTCGAAGGACATTGCGTTTACGGACGTGGAAGTGCCGGGCTACGCGCACGTGTGGCCGCTCTGGCGGCAGAACCTGGCGGAACTGGCTCCGCTGCTGTTCCAGGGAAAGAAATGAAGACATCCGCCGCACTTCTTAGCTTGCCGGTAGCGTTCGCGTTGTTTGCCGCCGAGGCGCCGCAGGCCGAAATCTCCACTGCGACGCTGCGCGCCAAACTGTACCTGCCGGATGCGGAACAGGGTTACTATCGCGCTACGCGCTTCGATTGGTCGGGCGTGATCGCCAGCCTGGAATGGAACGGGCATAATTATTTTGGCCAGTGGTTTCCCCGCTACGACCCGAAACTGCACGACGCGATCATGGGACCGGTCGAGGAGTTCCTCACGCGCGGCGCGGGGTTGGGATACGACGAGGCCAAGACCGGTGAAAGCTTCGTCAAGATCGGGGTGGGCGCGGTGCGTAAGCCCGACGAAACGTCGTTCCACCAGTTCAATACTTACGAAATTACGAATCCGGGCAAGTGGAGCGTGCAGAAGCGGCCCGATTCGGTGGAGTTCACCCAGACGCTTCCGGACACGCTGGGCTATGCGTACACCTATACAAAAACGGTGAAACTGGCGGCCGACAAGCCGCAGCTTGTCCTGGAACACCGTCTGCGCAACACCGGACGCAAGACCATCGACAGCAGTGTGTACGAGCACAACTTTTACATGCTGGACGGGCTGCCTTCCGGGCCGGACGTGGTGGTGAAATTTCCTTTCGAGGTGCACGCCGCGGCCAACCTGAACGGCAACGCGGAAACGCGCGGGAACGAACTGCTCTATCTGCGGGAACTGCCGCGCGGGTCTTCGGTGTTTACGGAATTGCAGGGGTACGGCGATACGGCGAAGGATTACGACATCCGCGTGGAGAATCGCAAGGCGGGAATCGGCGTGCGGCAGACCGGCGACCGGCCGCTTTCCAAGCTGGTCTTCTGGTCGATTCGTACCACCGCGTGCCCGGAAGCGTTCATCGATATGCACATCGAGCCGGGCAAAGAGTTCACCTGGCGCATCACGTACGACTTTTACAAGCTGCCATGAAGGTTCTGGCGATTGGAGCGACGGGAGTCATTGGCCGCCATGTGGTGAGCAAACTGGCCGATGCGGGGCACGAGGTGGCGGTGCTGCATCGCGGGCACGCGTCATTGCCGGCGCATCCCGGTATTACCGGGATCGTGGGAGACCGTTCGGCGATCCGCGATTTTCGCGGGCGGTTTCGCGAGTGGGCTCCGGATGTGGCGATCGACATGATCCTGAGCAGCGCGGCACAGGCGCAGGCGACGCTGGAAGCACTGCACGGCATCGCCCGCCGCATGGTGGCGGTGAGCAGCGCGGACGTGTATCGGGCGATGGCGGTGCTGCACAGGTTGGACTCGGGCGCGCTGGAACCCGTGCCGCTGACCGAGGGATCGACGCTGCGTCAGCAATCGCAGACATATTCGCCGGAAGCGCCGGCGGCGGTGCGCGGCATTTTTCCGTGGATGGATACGGAATACGACAAGGTGCAGGTGGAGCGGGCGATCGGTGCCGACTCCGGTCTGCCGGCGACGATTCTGCGGCTGCCCATGGTATACGGGCCAGGCGAACCGCTGCACCGCTTGTATCCGTTCGTCAAGCGCGCGCAGGACCGGCGTCCCGCCGTGCTGGAGGACAGATTCGCGCAGTGGGTTCCCTGCCGCGGATACGTGGAAAACGTGGCCGAGGCGATTGCCGTGGCGGCTACGTCGGAGCACGCGGCGGGGCGGATTTATAACGTGGCGGATCCGGAAGCGTTCACGGAAGCGGAGTGGACGGCGAAGATTGTCCGTGTGGTGGTAGTGCCGCGGGAGAAGGCGCCGGCCCACCTGGTGAAGCCGTATCGATTCGAACAGCACCTCTTTATGGAATCGAAGCGGATTCGCGAGGAGTTGGGGTACCGCGAACCGGTTCCCATCGACGAGGCGCTGCGGCGGACGGTGGCATGGGAGGGGGCGAACCCGCCGGCGCGGATCGATCCATCGCAATTCGATTACGCGGCCGAAGACGCGGCGCTGCCGCTCATTTCGTCCACGTCAGGTATGCAACCCACAACCACAGGATGACGGCAAGAGTCACCGTTACCCGCCGGCCATTTTCGATGGGCTCGACGTCACGTCTGAGCCACGCCGCCGGGGCATGGACCCCCTGCAACTGATCCGCACCCGGGGGAAACAGCAACCTGACTGCCGAAGAAAGCAGAAGCCCCATCCAGCACCCGTAAAGCATCACCCAGACGGGAAGGGCTCGATATAGAACCAGGGCCACGCTGAGCCCAATCGCGGGACCCCGCCCCAGTTTCAGGGCGTTCCGCCGACCCGGACGCGCGTACGCATCCTCCAGGAGTACTCCCAACAGCGCTATTCCCACCGGAATGGCCAGTTGCCGCAGCCCCGATTCGTCCGATAGCAGCCATCGATCGTGCAACCACGCCGCTCCCAGGAACGAAAGGTACATCACGAAGGCCTGCATCAGTACGACCTGCGGGTCCGCCGTCCGCCGGATTCTGCTGAGGATCACCAGGGGCACGGTGCGCAGTGCCAGAAATGCGTATTGGCCCGGCGAGCGGTAGAGTTCGCGGAGATCGCCGAGCACCTCTTCGCGGCACGCCGGCGGCAGAAAGATCGCCACCACCCCCTCTGCGGCTTTGGATGGACCACGCGGCATCATCCCGCTTCCTTCCCCCACCGCTTGCCCCATTCCTTGGCCCACTCCTTGCCCCACACCTCCACGATCCCGTCCCAAATGCGTTTCGCCGTCACCGCCGATTCCTGCAGCGCCCGCTCGCCCAGGGCTTCCAGCCGGTAGTAGCGCTTGGAGCGTCCGCCCCGCTCCGGTGTCGGGTCCGATAGCCACGATGCCACCAGTCCCTTGTCTTCCAGGCGGTCCAATGTGACGTAGACGGCGCCCAGCGAGACCGCTTTGGGACGCGCCAGTTCCTCTACCTTCGCGTGGATCGTGACGCCATAGGCCTCGTCACGCAGGGTCAGAATCGCCGTCATCACCAACTGCTCGAATTGGCCTAACGAATCCGGCTTCACCATTTGTCCAACAGTGTAAGGGAAATCTTGGCGCGCGTCAAGAATCAGACATTGTTGTACGATGAAACTAAATATGCGGATTCAGGACATCCGGGCGACCACGGTCACCGTCCCGCTGGAAGCACCCCTGCGTCACGCCAATGGCTGCCATTGGGGCCGGTTCGTGCGCACCATTGTGGAAGTGGAGACGGATAACGGAATTGTGGGGCTGGGCGAGATGGGCGGCGGCGGGGAATCGGCGGAAGCGGTTTTTCGCGCCATGAAATCGTACCTGGTGGGTCGCGACCCGGCGCGGCTGGAAGAGATGCGGTTCCTGATCGCCAACCCCACCGCGTCGTTATATAACAACCGGACGCAGGTGCTGGCGGCGCTGGAATTCGCGTGCCTCGACATCCTGGGGCAAGCGTGGGGCGTCCCGGTTTGCGATATTCTGGGCGGGCGGCTGCGCGACCGGGTGCCGTTCGCGACGTATTCGTTCTTCCGATATCCGAATCCGCGGACGGGGCGCGGTGAGGTCCGGACGGTGGAGCAGGTGATCGAAAATATCCGGGCGCTCAAGCAGCGTTTTGGCTTCACCACACACAAGGTGAAGGCGGGGGTGTTCCATCCGGATTACGAACTGGAGGTTTATCGCGCGGCCTGCGCCGCATTTCCGGGCGATTCGCTGCGCTTCGATCCCAACGCCGTGTGGAGCACCGAGCAGGCCATTCGTTTCGGACAGGGCATCGAAGGGCTGCGCAACGATTATCTGGAAGATCCGGTGTACGGACTGAACGGCATGCGCCGCACGCGGCAGATGGTGTGCGTTCCGCTGGCGACTAATACCGTGGTGGTGAACTTTGAGCAACTGGCTGCGAATGCGCTAAATCCGGCGGTGGACGTGATCCTGCTCGATACCACGTTCTGGGGCGGCATCCGGGCGTGCGTCAAGGCGGCGGCCGTTTGCGAGACATTTCAACTGGGTGTGGCGGTGCATTCGTCCGGGGAGTTGGGCATTCAACTGGCGACGATGCTGCACCTGGGCGCGGTGATCCCCAACCTTTCGTTCGCCGCCGACGCGCATTATCACCATCTGACCGACGACATTATCGAAGGCGGCCTGCTGCCCTACGAGAATGGCGCCATCCGCGTGCCGGACGCTCCCGGGCTGGGCGTCAAACTGAATCGCGAAAAGCTCAAAGAGTATAGCGAGTTGTATCGTCGGCTAGGCGGTTATGCCTACGACCAGGACCCCGGGCGGCCGGGTTGGACGCCGATCGTGCCCAACGACCGGTGGGCCGATCCGAAGGATGACCGGACGCCGCCCATCCCGTATTGACAAGCTGAAGGTACTGTTCTAAGGGCTGTGGGGATTTTCCAATCGGACGCGGTTGTGTCCTTTGAGCGAGGAGGTGGCGCTGGATCGCATCCCCGGCACCGGCCCTGGCCGAACGCGGACGCGGCGAAAAGGGCCACGACGGCGGCCACCCCGAGCACCCTCGACAGATCTCGATACCGCGGGATCCCGCGCCGGCAAAGGTTCAGGCGAATGGCCGGCATGTCCACATGCTATCCCAGTTACAGCAAGCCGGACGCCCGGGCGTACTTCAGCGCTTCAACGGCGGCGCCGCGAGCTCCCGCTGTGTCGCCGTTCGGCATAATGTGAATCGGGATGGCGGTCTGTTCGGCTCGCTGGGCGGGCATCCCGGCGCGGGTTTCGGCGATGAACCAGCGTTGGAAATCGGCGCTGGTTTCAATCGCTCCGCCGCCGATGATCAGGACATCCGGATCGAACGTATTCACCATTTCATCGAAGAACAGCCCGAGCGCCTGGGCCTGCACGCGGAAGATTTCGCGGCACACGAAATCGCCCTTTTCCGCCATCCCGCGCACCAGTTTGGCCGCCTTCACAATGTCCAGTTTCGCGAGTTCGTGTTCCGGATGGCGCTGCAGAAAGTAGGGCAGGAGCGTTCTGGTAATGGCGGTCAGCGAGCATAGCGATTCCAGGTCGCCCGTGCGCCCGCAATTGCATGCCGGGTCGATGCCCTCTATGCCCGAGATGCTCTGGTAGGGAATCAGTACGTGGCCGAGTTCCCCGCCGAAACCCATCTTGCCCTTCACCACGTTGCCCTCGACGATCACTCCGCCCCCGAGACCGGTGCCGATCACCGCCGAGATCGACGTTTCCCGGTTGCTGGCGCCGAACAGAGTGAAGTGTCCCCACAGCGCTCCGGCATTGCCATCGTTGAGGTAAGTGACCGGACGAGCGAGCCGCGCCTCCAGCCCGGCGCGGATATCGAAGCCGGCCCAATCATGGTGCACGAAGTTCGTCGAACCGCGCGCGCTCAGGACCCCGCTCGAACTCGCCGGGCCGGGCGTATCCAGGCCGGCGGCGACCACCTCGCCCACGCGCACGCCGGCCCGTTCCACTGCCACTGCCAGGCCCTCTTCGATTTGCCGGAGACAGACTTCCGGACCTTCCGTCGAGCGCGCGGGATGCTCGCACAGTCCTTCAATCAGAAACTGTTCCTGTCCGTTGACAATCGTGTAATTGATGGCGGTCCCGCCCAGATCGACTCCGGCGACTACGTTCATGGTAGAGGCTCCATTGGTTTGAGGATATGACTGAAATGCCAGCTTAGCAGGAGGCGCCGGCGGTTAGCCGAAGACTTCGTCCACGGCCAGGTCGCCGCCGCCGAAAACGGCCAGTGGAATGGAACCGCCGGCGTCATAAACTGAGGCGGAACCTTCGGGGCCCATGACGGAGACGGTGCGGGTGTCGGGATCGACCACCCAAAACTCCCGCGCGCCGTTCGCCAGACAAAGCGCGGCCAGTTCTAGTAACTGCTTCCGCGTGTTGGACGGCGATCTTACTTCGATGACCAGGTCGGGGGCTCCAGCCAAATAACCGTCTGAGTCGCTCGCATCCCAACGGCTTCTGGAAATCACTGCCACATCTCCAGCGCGCACTTCAAACTCCGCAAGCGGGCAATGCGGCAACTCGATGATGATCTCGCCGAACGATTTCAATTTCAGTTCCAGCAGTCGGCTTAGCCGCACCTGCATTTTGGTGTGCCGGATCTTCGGCCGCGTCAACGCCACCACCTCGCCATGATGGAGCTCATATGCGTATTCGCCGCCTTCCGGCAAGTCCCGGAATTGCGCCACCGTAATCAGATTCGGAAGGGCAGCCATATGCCTCTCATTCTAGCTCGACTCGTGCCTCACAATAGAATTATGGTCTACCTGGACAATCACTCCACTACCCCGGTGGACCCGCGTGTTCTGGAGGCCATGCTGCCCTATTTCGGCCCCAGGTTCGGGAATGCCGCCAGCCGCGGCCACCGCTTCGGATGGGAAGCCGAAAAGGCCGTGGAACTGGCGCGGCGCCGTATCGCCGAACTGGCCGGCGCCGCCCCGCGGGAAATCGTCTTCACCAGCGGCGCCACCGAATCCGACAACTTGGCCATCAAAGGCGCGATGGAAGCCGGGCGCCGGAAAGGCAACCATGTCGTCACCATGGCGACGGAGCACAAAGCCGTGCTCGATTCCGTGAAGCACCTGGAACGGCAGGGATGCCAGGTGGCCATTCTGCCGCCGATGGCTGACGGCCTGCTGGATCTGAATGCGCTGCGCGCCGCGCTCCGGCCGGAGACCGTACTGGTCAGCGTGATGTATGCCAACAACGAAATCGGCACGGTTCAGCCGGTGGCGGAGATCGGCGCAATCTGCCGTGAGACCGGCGTGCTGTTTCACTGCGACGCGGTGCAGGCGTTCGGCAAGTTACCCGTGGACGTGGATCGCGACCGGATCGACCTGATGTCGCTCAGCGCACATAAAATGTACGGTCCCAAAGGAGTCGGCGCGTTGTACGTGCGGAAGCGCAATCCACGGGCCCTACTGGTGGCGCAAATCGATGGCGGCGGGCACGAATCGGGCATGCGCTCCGGTACCCTGAACGTCCCGGCGATCGTGGGATTTGGCGAAGCGTGCCGTCTCTGCGCACGTGAAATGGACGCGGACGGGGCGCGCCTCGCCGCCCTGCGCGATCGTCTGCGGGCACTCCTGGAGGCCGGGTTGGACGGAGTGACGGTGAACGGCACCATGCAGCGCCGCCTGCCCGGTAATCTGAACGTGACGTTCGAGGGAGTGGATGCCGAGTCGCTGCTGATCGCTCTGCCCGATGTGGCGCTCTCCACCGGGGCTTCGTGCACGTCCGCCACCGTCGAACCGAGCCACGTGCTTCAGGCCCTCGGGATGGACCGGCGGCAGGCTCAGGCTTCCGTCCGTTTTGGGCTGGGCCGCTTCAACACTGGGGAGGAAGTGGAACAGGCCGCCGGTCAGGTCGTCGAGGCCGTTCGGCGGATCCGCAAGCTGGGACTTACCGGCTGGGCCTAGCGTCATGCTATACTTTTGAAGTCTACCTGTTAGAATCCAGGGAAATTTATGCCTAAGCTCAAGACACACAAAGGTGCGTCTAAGCGGTTTAAGAAGACTGGTACGGGCAAAGTGGTTCGCAGTCATGCCTTTGGCCGTCATATCCTGACCTCGAAACCGCACAAACGCAAAAAGAAGTTGCATCAAAGCGTGGTGGCCGATGCGGCCGATCAGCCCGTTTTGAAGCGTATGCTCCCCTACTAGAGTAGGCGTGGGCAGATTGCGCGGACGGCGCTCGTCGCACGTGCCCGTTCCGCCAAGAATAGAAACATTTAAGGAGATGAAACGTGCCTAGAGTAAAAAGAGGTACCCACCGCCGGGCTACCCGGAAAAAGACGCTGAAGCTGGCGTCCGGTTATTTTCTCACCAAAAGTAAACTGAACCGCGCGGCACAGGATGCCGTCGAGCGCGGCCTCAAATTCGCCTATGTCGGGCGGAAAAACAAGAAGCGCGAATATCGTTCTTTGTGGATCGTCCGCATTAATGCCTCCTGCCGCGCCGCCGGCATGTCTTACAGCCAGTTTTTGCACGGGCTCAAAGCCGCCGGTCTGGATTTGAACCGCAAGGTTCTAGCGGATGTGGCCCTGCACGATGAAGCTGCGTTTGGCCAACTGGTAAACACCGCCAAGACCGCCTTGGAGAAGGCATGACTCCCGCCGATCACGAAACTGATTCCCTGAGCAGTTTGGAAGATCGCATCCAGCGAGCCATTCAACTCGTGTCGCAACTGCGGCGCGAAAAGGAAACCGCCGCGGAAGAAGCCGCCGAAGCCAAGGCTGAAGCGGCTCGCCTCGCCGATGAGGTGAAAGCGCTGCAAGCCGAGCGCAAACAGGTGCGCAGCCGGATCGAAAAATTGCTGGGGCAGATCGATCAGCTCAGCAGTTCGTAGGCCGCAACCCTTTGGGGAGAGCCGGAATGGACACCAGCAATCCTGAAAAACAGGCCGTTCGCGTCACCATTCTGAGCCGTCCTTATACCCTGCGCACGTCCGGCGACCCGAAGGAAGTCGAGGCGGTAGCGGCAAGCGTGGATGAATTGATGCTCAACATCGCTTCCCGCGCGCCCAACGCCGATTCCACCCACATCGCGGTACTCGCGTGCCTGCACCTTGCGGATCGTCTGCAAGCGCTGCAGCGCGACCTTTCGCAACTCAAGGAGCGCGTGGATCGCAAGAGCTGCGAATTCGCCGGCATGTTGGAGCAGTTGCTGGCTTCCGGAGAACGCTGATGCGCCTGGCGGCATTTCTTATTGCAATGACACTCTCCGCGTCATCTACGTATCAATCCGAAATCGACCAGTGGCGCCGGCAGCGCGAAGCAGCGCTCAAGGCGGACGAAGGCTGGCTCACGGTCGCCGGTCTGTTCTGGCTGAAAGAAGGCTCCAATACCCTTGGCACGGGCGGAGGTAATGACATCGTCCTGCCGGCTGGTCCCGCAACGTTCGGCGCCCTCGAACTGCACCAGGGGCATGTACGGATAACGCAAGGCGCTCCCGCCCGCGAACTCAAGCCCGACTCCGACGACGTGTTGAAAGTAGACCGTCTGAGCCTGTTCGCGATCAAGCGCGGCGAGCGTCTCGGCATCCGCCTCAAGGATCCCGACAGCGAATACCGGCGGAAGTTTCACGGGCTGGAGTATTTTCCAACGAATGAATCCTACCGGGTCACCGCGCGTTTCGTGGCGGAACCGAAAAAGATCCCGATCCTGAACGTTCTGGGTCAGACCGAAGATTCCGAATGCCCGGGGTACGCGGTCTTTCACCTCGCCGGCCAGGAATTCAGACTCTATCCCATTCTGGAAGAACCCGGCGCCAAAGAGCTTTTCTATATTTTCAAAGATCAGACCAGCGGCAAAGAGACCTACGGCGCGGGCCGTTTCTTCTATTCGGACATGCCCCGCGACGGTAAGGTGATTCTGGATTTCAATAAAGCCTACAACCCTCCCTGCTCCTTTACTCCGTACGCCACCTGCCCTCTACCTCCGCCGGAAAATCGATTGCCGGTACGGGTGGAAGCGGGCGAAAAGAAATACGATCATTAGGCTTTTTCCCTGCACCAGCGGCCAGAAAATGCCGCAGATGGGAAAGTGATTCGTCGCTTGCGGCCTCATTTCCATCGGAACCGCCCGCGATGACTCCTTCATGCACACGGAAGAACGTCTTCACAATCTGGGGATCCCGCCAACCCCGCTCGGTTTCCGAGCGCAGAATTTCCAGCGCTTTTTCGGGGGAAAACGCCTCCTTGTAGGGGCGTGGATTGGTAAGCGCATCGTAGATATCGGCCACTTGCAACACGCGCGCCAGTAAGGGAATCTGTGGGCCGCGCAAACCGTCGGGATATCCTGAGCCATCCCATCGTTCGTGATGGTGCCGGATCAACGGTAAGACCGGCGCCAGAGACCGCAGGTGCCTGCAGATCTCCTCTCCCCGAGCCGGATGGCTCCGCATGGTGGCCCACTCCTGAGCCGTAAGCGTCCCTGGCTTCAAAAGGATTGAATCCGGAATGCCGATTTTACCGATATCGTGCAGATAGCCGCCCCGGTATAAGTCCTGCAGGCTGGCTCCATCCAACCCCAATGCCATACCCAGCGTCACCCCCAGATAGGCCAACCGCTCACAATGCCCGGCGACGTGCCCGTCACGCTGGTCCATGGCCGCCACCAGGCCAATCAGTGTTTGGGTGGTTTCGTCCAGGGCCAGCACGCCCGGGCTATTTGGCAAAACCACTAGCTGCTCTCGTTCCATCGTGCTGCTGCGTCTATCGGCGGTATGCCAGGAACGGGATAGTGCATCGCCCGAATTTGTGTCGATTCTCAATGGCGGACCACGGTCACCGAGCGCCAGCCGGAATTGCCCGCGGCGTCATAGGCCCGAACTGTGATGGTATTTGTCCCGACCAGCAGCGGGACGGTGGCGGACCACGCCGACGTTCCGGACGCCGTCCCCGAATTACCCGTGGAGGTTGCCCATTTCACCGCCGTAACGCCGACATTGTCCTTGGCCGTGCCGCTGACCGCAATCGAGGTGTTGGTCGTGGAAACAATGGTATAAGCCGGCGCGCTAATCGCCACCGTGGGTGCCACAGTATCCGTCGGTGGTGTGGGTGCCGCCGGCGGTGCCGGTTGCGTGGGCTGCGCCGGAGGAGTGGGTGGCGGGGGGGGATCCGAAGCTCCGGTCTGTGCTCCCCTAGTGCCGTAAAGCGCCTGAATGGCGGCAATATCGTCGTTCGTCAGACCGGATGACAGTTTGTAATACGGATACATCACCGCGCTCGGCGCGTCCGAATGGGCCAGCCCCAAGGCATGTCCGATCTCGTGTAGCGCCACCGAAAACAGATCGATGTTCATGCCCACGCCCCAGGTCTGCGCGTCGTTGAAGTGCATGTCCCCGGCGACGGGCTCGGGGTTCGGCGGCGCCGGGTAGAACGTATGGGCCAGCGAGGTGATGGAAGTGAACGGGTAGGCGTCCCCATGCGCGCCGTTGGCGAAGAGAATATCGATAGTGCGCGCCGCGCCGGTCTGCTGCGCCGGCGTGAACGTGAGATTGGTGTAGCGCGCCCATTCGGAAAACGCGCGCTCCACCTGGCTGCGCGCCACGTTGGCGTCCAGCTTCTGTGTCATCGTGGCGAAGATGTATTGCAGGGCCGCGTTTCCCTGTGCGTCCCGCAGCCAGCCGGTATCCGCCAGGGCATAATCGGCCACCGGGCCCGCCTCGGTGATCGGGCCGCCACATCCGGCGACCCTCTTCCTGGCCAACAGCTCCGGATCGGCCCGCATGATGTACGCGACTTCCTCGTGGCCGGCCAGATCGCGCAAGGCGGAATGGCCGCCGGTCACCAGCAGATGCCAGGGAATCAGCCCTTCGGTTTCGTGCACCAGAAATCCGTGTTGCCGCACGATACCGCGGGCCACCCGTGGATTCACGCCGCGGTGGAACTCCACAAGATACGTACCGGAATTCTCATCGTTCAGCCCCTTGCTGAGCTTATCGGCCGCATCCAGAGGGCCGGTCCATCTGGCGCCCAGACCGCTCAGGTCCGCCATTTTGGGCGCCTCCAGCAGGAGCGACGAATCCGGCACATATCCGATAATCCGGAAACCCCTTCGCACCAGCTCCGCCCGCAATCGCGCGCCGGGATACTCCTGAAACTGCACCAGCCAGTATTTTCCACTGGGCGGCGTCTCCCTCCGTAGCCCGTCCTGAGCGCCATCGATCGTGCGCGACTTCAGGCGGATCAGGTCGCCCGCCCAGGCACACTGGCTGAGCAGGATCAGGCAGATTGCGTATTTGAGAGACATTCGGGTTCTCAAATATCTTTTCGAACAAAATGAGAACTTCTTGAAGCCGCCGGCACTCAATCATTGACCATCATGAACCGCTATCGGAGCTTCCTGCCGGTCCTGCTGTCGACCGCGGCCGCTCTCGCCGGCACCGCTCCCACCTATCGCATTGAAACCATTGCCGGCAGCGACCTGCTCGGCGATGGCGGCCCCGCCACCATGGCGCAAATCGGCAACATCCAGGGAGTGGCCGCCGACCGCCTTGGCAACATCTACCTCTCCGACACCGACCGCCACCGCATCCGCAAAATCAATTCCAACGGCATCATCAGCACCGTTGCCGGGACTGGAACCGCGGGGTTCAGCGGAGATGGCGGCGCGGCCACGCTGGCCCAACTCAATCTCCCTTACGGGCTCGCCGTGGACCTGGCCGGCAACCTGTATATCGCCGACTTGGGCAACAACCGGGTGCGCCGCATGGCTACCGACGGTACCATCAACACCTACGCCGGCAGCGATCAAACGGTGCTGGGGGATGGCGGTCCGGCCACTGCCGCGCTATTGTCGGGTCCGCGCAACGTGGCGGTGGATGGCGCCGGCAACCTGTACATCTCCGAGTTCCTGGGGCATCGCGTGCGCAAGGTGACGGCCGACGGCCGTATTGCCACCGTTGCCGGCACGGGAGCCGCGGGCTTTCGCGGCGATGGCGGACTGGCGGTGAACGCACAACTGGCCTTTCCGGCAGGTCTCGCGCTGGATCGCGCGGGCACGCTGTACATCGCCGATTCGCAAAATCAGCGCGTGCGCAAAGTCCTTCCCGGCGGCACCATCGCCACGGCCCTGGGTGGTTCGGCCAGCACCACGCTTCTATCGCCGATCGCCGTGGCAGTGGATAGTGCCGGCGATCTCTTCGTCGCCGATGCCAGCGCCACCGTCCGCTGCTTCACCTCCGCCGGCTCCTGGATCGACGCCGCGGGCGTGGGCTCCGCGGGCTTCGGCGGTGACGGCGCGCCGGCGGCGGCAGCCACGCTTTCCGCGCCGCGCGATCTGGCTGTGGACCTCTTCGGCAACCTCTACATCGCCGATGGCGTTCGCATCCGCCGTATCGACGTGTACGGCATCATCCAGACTGTCGCAGGAGACGGATACCTGCACGCTGTGGGCGACGGGAACTCCGCCACCGCTGCCCTGCTGCTCCGCCCGTCGGGCGTGGCGCTGGACCCCGCCGGCAACCTTTATATTGCCGATACCGGCACGCAACGCGTCCGCAGCGTGGCGCCCTCCGGCGCCATTTCTACCTTCGCCGGCACCGGAATCGCGGGATACGGCTACGATCCGGTATCCGCCACTGCCGCCGAGTTGAACTCGCCCATGGGAGTATCCGCCGGGCCCGCCGGCGTGCTTTTGATTGCCGACACCGAAAATCACCTGGTGCGCCGCGCCAGTGGGGGGACCGTTTCCACCTTCGCCGGCACCGGCGCCGCCGGCGCGGGAGCCGAAGGTATGCTGCCGCAAGTCACGCAACTACGCGAGCCGCGCGCGGTCTGCGCCGATACCGCCGGCACCGTTTACATTGTGGATACGTCGAACCACCGCGTGCTGGCGGTCGGCGCCAGCGCCTTAATAATGACCGTCGCAGGCAACGGTGCGCCGGGTGACACCGGCGATGGAGGCCCGGCACGGCTGGCCCAACTGAACCAGCCCGGCGCCTGTGCCGTGGATTCTTCGGGCAACCTGTTCCTCGCCGACACGTTCAACCACCGCATCCGGAAGGTCACACCGTCCGGAATCATCAGCACCGTCGCCGGCACCGGGAAGGCGGACAGCGCGGCGGATGAAGTGGCCGCCAGCCTCTCCCCGTTGAATTCGCCGCAAGGCGTGGCGGTCGATGGCCACGGCAACCTGTTCATCTCCGATACCGCGAACCACCGCGTCCGTGAAGTGACGGCGGATGGCGTAATCCATACCATCGCCGGCCTGGGCTCCAGCGGTTTTGCGGGCGACGGTGCTGCCGGCAGCGCGGCGCAAATCAACACGCCCCTCGGCCTGCTGGTGGACGGCGCGGGCAACGTGTATTTTGCCGATTCGTTGAACAACCGCATTCGCCGCCTGGTTCCGGTTTCGTCTCCGCCGCCGGATCCTGTGGCCGACCCACTCACTACGTTGGCGGTAGTCAACACCGCCAGCCTGGCGCAAGGTCCGGTGGCTCCGGGCGAATCGATTACGATATACGGCGCCGGCATCGGCCCTGAGGCCGGAGTTGCCGGAACGTCCAGTTCCACGGGCCTGTTCGGCACCCTGCTGGGCGGCGCGGAAGTCCGGTTCGATGGCGTGCCGGCGCCGCTCTTTTATGCGCAGGCCGGGCAAATCAACGCGCAGGTGCCCTATACAGTAGCCGGCGCGAGTTCTACCCATGTCGAGCTGTTTTACCAGAATCAATCCACCGGATCCGTGGACGTGCCGGTAGCGGCAGCCGCTCCGGGGCTGTTTCCGGCCGTAGTGAATCAGGATGGCAACACCAACTCGCGGGCTGCCCCGGCGCCTCGCGGCACGGTGGTCACACTGTATGCCACCGGTGACGGTCTGACCAACGGAGCCAACATCGCCGGGCTCCCCTCCGCCCCGCCGTACGCTACGCCGGCGGCGCCCGTTACGCTGTCTATCGGCGGCGTGACCGCGCAATTGTTGTATGCCGGCAGCGCTCCCGGACTGGTCGGATTGCTCCAGCTCAACGCCGTCGTTCCGGGCGGTTTTGTTCCGCCCGGCCAGGCGGTGGTGACCCTCACGGTGGGCGCCGTGACATCTCCGGTTCTCAGCATCTGGTTGCAGTAGAAGTAGACTGATAGGTGAATGCCGCCTGTCGCACTGACTATTGCCGGATCCGATCCCAGCGGGGGAGCCGGAATTCAGGCGGACCTCAAAACGTTTCACCAGTTCGGCGTTTATGGCGAGGCGGTCATCACCCTCATCACCGTGCAGAACAGCACGCGCGTCTCGCGCATTCAGGTGCTGGACCCGCTCCTGGTGCGGGAACAGATCGAAGCCGTGATCGAGGACATCCCTCCGGCGGCGGCTAAGACGGGAGCGCTCGGCTCCGGCGAGATGGTGCGGGCCGTCGCCGAAGCGGCCGCGGCGTTCCCGTTCCCCCTGGTTGTGGACCCGGTGATGATCAGCAAGCACGGCCTGCCGTTGTTGCCCGAAGAGGCCGTGCGCGCACTGCGCGAAGAGTTGCTGCCGCGCGCCACCCTGCTCACTCCCAACGTACCCGAAGCCGAGGCGCTCACCGGCATTTCCATCCGCTCGCTGGAGGATGTGCGCCAAGCCGCCTGCCGCATTCTCCAGATGGGGCCGCGCGCCGTGCTGCTCAAAGGCGGGCACCTGGAGGGCGACGCCATCGACGTCTTGTGGGATGGTGCGACGTGGCGGGAATTTCCCGCGCGCCGCATCGAGACGCGCCACACTCATGGCACCGGCTGCACCTATTCGGCCGCCATCACGGCGGGACTGGCGCACGGCCTGTCGCTCTGCGACTCCGTGGCCCGCGCCAAACAGTTCGTTCACGAAGCCATTCGGACCGCCCCCGGGCTAGGGCGCGGCTGCGGTCCCGTAAATCACCATGCCGAGGTCGTATGACATTTGCCGATCTGCTGCTTTCCGCCATTCAACGCTCCGAGATTCCGCTGCGCTTCGAGCCCGGCGCCGAAGAGGCCGTCGCGGCGCCCGTCACGGAAATGCTACACGCCTGGATCACCGCGCACATACCGGCCGGCGACGCCGGGAGCGATTATGACGCCGGCTATCGCGCCCTCGCCCTCCGCTTGCTGGCCGAGTTGAGTGGATCCGCGGAACTGCCGCCGGTAACGTCCTGACTGTTTCGCACGCCCAGATGACAATGCTCTTGGCTGCGTTCCTGGCGCCTTTCACCATTGCATTGGCGCAAGACACTCCGCAGGCCGGCCCCGGCGTGGTGATTCGCTCCACCACCAGCCTGGTGCAGGTCCGCGTGGTGGCGGAAGATGCCAAGGGTAATCCCGTCGCAGATCTCACACGCGAAGATTTCCAGGTGCAGGACGATCGCAAACCGCAGCCGGTCACTCTTTTCAGCGCCGAACGGGGCGGGGCATTGCCGCCGGCCGCGCCGTCTGCCGCAAGCGAACCGGCGCCCGTGCAGAAGGCCGGCGAGTATGCCCTGATCCTTCTGGACTGGCTCAACACCAACTACGCCGACCGCTACAATTCCCGGCAACACCTGCTCGATTTGCTGAAGAGCTACCAGACCAGGCAGCGGGTCGCGATCTATTTGCTGGCCAGGGAGCCACGCCTGATTCACGATTTCACTACGGATATGGCGGAGCTGGCGCAAGCCGTGGAGGACGCCGGGCTGGAGCCTGCCGACATGGGCCCCGATTCAGCCCCCGGCCGCTTCGATGCCCGTTATGGCGCGCGCACCGGTCCACCGGCCGCCGTCGAAGAGCAGTTGTTCTTTTTGAACAACCGCGTCAACGACAGCTTTCATACGCTCGAACTGATCGCGGACCGCCTGGCCCGCCTGCCCGGACGCAAGAGCCTGGTCTGGCTCACGGCCGCATTCCCCCTCCTCCTCAGGGGAGGCACGAGCTACTACCAGAACATGGAAACACTCCTGGCGCGGCTCAACCGCGGAGACGTGGCGGTATACCCGATAGACGCCCGCGGCCTGACCATCAGTTCGACGGGCTACCCGGGCACCATGGAGCAATTGTCGGAGCGCACCGGTGGCGTGACGTTCACCGGACGCAACGACATCGATACCGGAATCCGCATGGCCCTCGAAGATATGCGCGTCAGCTACATTCTGGGATTCCACGTGCCCGCCGGCGCCGCGCCGGGGCTGCACGAGATCCGCGTCAAGGTAGGCCGTCCCGGCGTGCGATTGCGGTATCGCGAATCGTATCAGTTAGCGCCGCCCGCCCCGGTAAGATAGGCTGTTAGTGATGACCAAGGTACAAATTCGATTCCGCCTCCAGAAGCCGCTCGATGACGTCATGCTCAACCGCTTGTCCGACACCACCGCGCTGTACGGCATTCAGAAGATCAAGCTCGATCCGGCACTGGACGGGCTGATGGTGGAATACGACGCCACCCGCCTGCGTCCGGCAGAGGTGGAATCCGCTCTCAGCGCCGCGGGGATTCCGGTTCAGAGCGAGTAAAGCCCGGAAACTCATCAGCCGGGGGGGCCCCGCCACTCGCCGGAGTTAGTTTCCCTTTTTGGGCGTGGCCGCTTTCGAGGTCGTCTTTCTCACGGGTTCCTTCAGCAGCGCTTCGATCTGCGTGCGCAGATTCGTCTCCTGCTGGGGGTCGGCGAACCACGCGCCTTCGCCGCCCTCGTGTTGGGCGCGAATATTGAATTGCCGGTCGATGAAAGCCAGCATAGGCATGTGCGGCAAGTTATTCAGGGAATACTGATAGTAGTCCAGCACCGCCTTGACGTCGCTGCTGAAGCCCACCGGGAAGGGCGGATTGAACTGCTTGATGAACAGGGGAACAGCCAAGTCGGGCGAGTCCTGGCCGGCGGCGTACGCCACCACCTGCAACCCCCGCGGGCCCAATTCGTTTTGCAGCTTGGTGAGCAGCGTAATGGTGTGCTGGCAGTGCGAGCAGGTGGTGAGAATGGCCGCGAATACGATGGCCTTGCCCTTGAAACTGCTGAGCAGGACGGCCGGCTTGCCTCCCGTCATGTTAATCGAAAACTCCGGAGACTTACGGGGCAGTTGTTGCGCCGGTAACGCGCCCGCGGCGACGGCGAGAATCGCCAGAGAAAGAACCATCCTGCGCTGGACCATAAGTCTCAGTCTACCAGTTCAGCTTGCCGGCTCCAGGCCTTCCATGGTGGTAACCAGAGAGCCTTTCCGTTCCAACACGAATTGGCCGTCGTCGCCCATGCCGGAGACACGATCCGCCGTGTCCGACGCAATCGCCAGGTGCTTCCACTTCTTCTCCATGGCCTTGCGATAGGCCGCGAAGAAGCGCCGCGCGTTATCCTCGCTGTCCCATTCCGAAGCATAAAGCAGCACTACGCGGCCGGCCTTTTTGTTTTCGAGCAGCTCGAAGTTGCAGCCGCGCCAGTGGGGCGCGATGTCCGCCGCCTCCTGCTTTCCGGCGTACTGCTCCAGCAGAATGGTGTGCTCCAGTTCGCCCAGCGATCCTCCTACCAGACCCTTGTACCGGCGAGGCAGGTGCGGATCGGGCAGTGCCGGGTCGGTGGGCTTAACACCGGAGAAATACTTGTCGGGGTGGATGATCTGTTGGGTCGAGAGCGGCGGGTGGCGGAACACCTGGGCGAAGCCCTCCTGGTTATCGCGATGAATCACAGCGTCCTGAAACAGCATTCCTTTGGTGTACGGAAAAATCAAAGTCTGGCGCAGATAGAGCGGCGACTTGTCGTAGACCGGGAATTGGCCGCCCTCGCCCGAATCGGATTCGCTGCTCATCATGGTCACCAGTTCCGGCGACGTCGTGAGCGATTGGCCGTTCTTGCGCGCCAGGAATTCGGACATCATCCAGGTGGCCTGCCCTTCCATCACCGCCAGGCGCGCCGTGGATCCGTCGTCGCTCTTGCGGCCGGCGTTGATGAACTTCGCCAGGTTGAAGTTCTGGTCTGCGAGGGCGTGGGACAGTTCGTGGGCCAACACCGGCTCCTGCGGTTCCTTGGTGTCGGACTCGGTGATGAACAACTTCTTCTTGTTGTAATCGTAAAAGGCGGCGGCCTGTTCGGTGAGCAGGTCCACGGTACTCTGTGCCAGGTCGAAATCCTGCGGAACGAAGCCAAACTTCTTCAGGGTCAACTCTTCGGCCCGAATCTCTTCCGGGCTGGACTCTTCTTTGACACGCTTCTTGAGGAACTCGTTGACCTTCTCCTTGCTGATGAAATCGCAGGGCACCGGGTGCTTCAGCTTCATCCCCGAAATCCGTGTCAGTTCTGACGCGATTGTGGGCACCTGCCCACAAAGTTGACGGGAATTCTGCTGCGCGGTGGACAGCACCGCCACCAGCAACAGAAATCCCGCCAATTTGATCCTGCCGAATGCGCGGTACAATAAGGACTCCATCCAGCTTCAATTCTAGAGGAGATTTGTTTTGGCTGACGAAAAACCGGTAAGCGATAAACTGTACCAGGCGGAATATCTGGGCAGCGGCACCTTTGTAATCACTAAACC
>JARLGM010000138.1 GCA_031292755.1 Candidatus Sulfopaludibacter sp. | reverse complement strand
CTATGTGGAATCAATAAGTTGCCGCCACTTTGCGTCGCAAACTGTAGAAGATGAGTTTAGGGTGCCGATTCCGGCGACGCTGGACGCGCTGGTATGCACCTCGGGTGCACATAGAGACCATGTTGAGGACAGGTTACGAGATGACAGGCGCCTGGAACTTCGGTCTAACCAGCCCGACACCGCTCGCGCCTCAACAATTCTTCATGCAGCACCGATTTGCTGTAGGTTTGATACGGCAGTCCCTTTTCTTCCGCCTGCTTGCGTGCAAGGTCGAGATCCGCTTCCGCCATCCGGAGAGTAACGTTCCTGGAACTGCGGGAATCGGTAGTCAATCGCTGCGCCGTACCCCGCTGCACGGTCTTGTTATCCATTGCCCGGATCAAGGCGCCTTCCACTTTCCCGCGATTGTTGTACCACTATTGCGCCTCTTCCGCCTCCGTGTTGAACTTCGGCACCGATATCGGTTCACCTTTATGCGCCATAATCAAAGTCCTCTTTTTTCTGCCAGGTAGCGCTTCGCCAGTCGCGCGCTTGCATTGAAGGCCGTAATCGGGCGTATCGCATCGCCCCGCATCGTCCAGGCCACGACCAGGACACGGAACTCGTTGGTATGGCCTACGCTGGTGAAGCGTTCTTCGCCATCCACGACTTCCGCGCGCAGATCCATCGGATCATTCGCAATAACCTGTTCGACTTCGTCACACGTGATGCTGTGGCGGGCGACATGCGCGCCGTTGGCTTCATCCCGGTCGAAGACCAGCTCATTCCCACCAGGATAATTATACAAGGTATGTATAGTTAAAAGTTCGCAGAAGCCCGCTCGGTTGCGGGGACCGGTTAGGATCACGGCCTGAGAAAGAAAGACACGCTGGGGGCGCAGCGGGCTCGGATCACTGCGTCCCCGCCAATCAATTGCGCACTCATTGACATTCATTGACCGACCTGGAGGCCTGTCGTACTCCGACCGCTTACAATAGTAACGTTGCTCCATACCCTCGTCGATGCTCTGGTAAAATTCGGCCCGGTCGGTGTGTTCCTGGTGGGATTGATGGAGTCCTTCGGGGTGCCGATTCCGGCGGCGCTGGACGCGCTGGTGTTCACCTTAGCCTGGAAGTTTCCGCAGAATGCGTATTTCCTGGCGGGGAGCGCGGTCATCGGCTCTCTGTGCGGCAATATTCTGCTGTTTCAGACCTCTCGCCAGGGGGGGCGGAGATTCATGAAAGCTCCGCCGCCGGAGGCTCCGCAGAAATTCCGGAAGTGGTTCAGCCGTTATGGGCTGGTCACGGTTTTCATTCCGGCGGTTGTGCCGATTCCGCTGCCGCTCAAAGTTTTCGTGATTTCCGCGGGCCTGTTCCACACCCCGTTCCGAAAATTCGCGGCGGTGATTCTGACGGCTCGCATTCTACGGTACTTTGGCCTGGCCTACCTGGGCGTGCAGATTGGCGGGGACGGGGCGGCGTTCCTGAAGCAGAATATCTGGAGCCTGGTGGGCGTCTCGGTCGCGCTGGCGATTGCGCTTTACGCGCTGGTGCGGTTCAACGACCGCAGCACCGCATAACAAAAGTACAATGGTACTGACAGACTCACCCACGCATGCCAAAGCGAATCGCGATCGTAGAAGATGAGGCGGAATTAGCCTCGCTCATCGATTACAACCTCAGCCGCCAGGGTTATCAGGTGCAGATTCTCGGCGGGACCAGGGGAACCCTCAAATCCCTGGAGCAGTGGAAGCCCGACCTGATTCTGCTGGACGTCATGCTGCCGGAGACCGACGGCTTCGAACTGTGCCGGCTGATCCGGCAGTCGCAGGTGCTGGCGCGGATTCCGGTGTTGTTTCTGACGGCGCGCTCCGATGAAGTGGACCGCGTGCTGGGCCTGGAAATCGGCGGCGACGATTACATGACCAAGCCGTTCAGCCCGCGCGAACTGGTGGCGCGCGTGAAAGCCCACCTGCGGCGCGAAGAAATGGATACCGACCCGGCGATGCTGGAGATCGGACCGTTCCGGCTGGATCGCACAGGGCGAAAGGTCTTCGCCGGCGAGCGGGCGCTTTCGCTGACATCCACCGAATTCAATCTGCTGGAATTTTTCCTGACGCACAAGGGACGGGCGTACAGCCGCGACCAGCTTCTGGAGGCGGTGTGGGGCGAACAGCGCTTCGTCACCCCGCGGACGGTGGACGTGCACGTGCGCCGCTTGCGCGAGCAGATTGAAGAACAGCCGGATGCACCGCGGTATCTGACCACGGTTCGCGGCTACGGCTATCGCTTCGAGGAAGAGGCTTGACCGGACGGATTTTTTTGAAGCTGATCGCCGGACTGTTGTGCCTGCTGCTGCTGGCGCTGGCGATGGTGGATTACTTTGCCACGGAAGTGGCGCGCAACAGCTACATTCAGAATCTCACCGCGCAACTTGCGGGCAAAGCGCGCATTCTGGCGTTGAGTGTCGGGCAGCCCGGCGGCCTGGATGCGGATCGGGCGCGGGACCTGGCGCGAGCCGCCGGGGGGCGCGTTACGGTGGTGCGCAGCGACGGCAAAGTGGTGGTGGACTCCGATGCCGACGCCGCCGAAATGGAGAATCATCGCACCTCCACGCGGCCGGAATTGCTGGCGGCGTTTCGAGGTGAGGTGGGGTCGAACCAGCGGACCAGTGCCACGTTGGGTGTCCGGTTTCTATATGTGGCGGTTCCACTGGTACACAGCAGCTTTCAGGGCGCGGTTCGCATCGCCGAGCCGCTCTCGGAAATCGACCGCGAAGCCGGCCGGGTGCGCGCACGGATTCTGGCCAGCACCATCGCGGCGTTCCTGCCTGCGATCCTCATCGCGGCCCTGCTGGCACGCTGGATTTCCAGCCGTTTCGCCACGATCATGACCCATGCAGGCGAACTGGCGCGCGGCAATTTTCGCGCCCGCCTGGACATTCCGGGTTCCAGCGAATTCGGCCAGCTCGCACAGAAGCTGAACGATACGGCGGAAAAGCTGGAGCAGACGGTGGAACAGCTCAAACTGGAGCATACGGAGCTGGAGAAAGTGGAGCGCATCCGCAAAGACTTCGTGATTAATGTGTCGCACGAACTGCGCACGCCGCTCGCGTCGATTCAGGGCTACACGGAAACGCTGATGGATGGCGCGCTCGACGATCCCGAGTACAACATGCGCTTCCTGGGAATCATCCGGCACAATGCGGAGCGCCTGGCGCGGCTCACAGCGGACCTGTTGACGCTTTCGCGAATCGAGCAGCAGCGGCAGAATCTGGAGTTTGAAACTCATCCGGTGAATGCGTTGATCCGGGAAGCGGTGGACGTCGTGCGGCCCATCGCCGAAAAGAGCAGCATTCGCCTGGAGACCGAAGCGGCGCCGGATGGGGCGGTGGTGTGGTGCGATGTGGAATCCGTCTCGCAGGTGCTGAGTAATTTGCTGGATAACGCCATCAAGTACACGCCCTCGAATGGCGCCATCACGGTGGGGGCGCATCCCGCCGGCCGTTTTGTGGAATTGTACGTACGCGATACGGGCAGCGGAATTCCGGCGGAAGACTTACCGCGCCTGTTCGAGAGGTTCTATCGAGTGGACAAGGCGCGTTCGCGCGAGATGGGCGGCACCGGTCTGGGGCTTTCCATAGTCAAGCACCTGGTGGCGCTGCATAACGGCACGGTCCGGGTGGAAAGCCGCGTAAATACGGGTTCGACATTTTATTTCACCTTGCCGGTAAGTGAGAGCGAACTGGCGAGTAAGCGACTTAATCCCGAATTCACTGTGTCTTAACCGTTTCGTAACAGGGCCGCTGGTAATTTGAGAGGGAAGATCCCCGGTGCGTCATGAAGAAAATACTCCTGATTGAAGACGATGCTGACCTCTTCTCCCTGCTGAAATACAACCTGGAGAAGGAAGGCTTTGCCCTGAACGGGCTGCAGACCGGCAAGGGCGCCATCGAGCTTTGCCGTCAGGTACGGCCCGATCTGATTCTGCTGGATATCATGCTGCCGGATTCGGACGGCCTGGATATCTGCAAAGGCATTCGCCGCGATCCGGATCTGGCCGCTACGCCGATCATATTCCTGACGGCCCGCGCGTCGGAGACGGACCGGATTGTCGGGCTGGAACTGGGCGCCAACGATTACGTGGTGAAGCCGTTCTTCGTGCGCGAGCTGATTGCGCGCATCAAGCTTCAGTTTCGCAATCAGACCGCTCCGGCACGGGTGCTGGAAGCGGGCGGGCTGGAATTGGACACCACCAGCCGGCAGGTGCGATTGAATGGGACTCCGCTGCAACTCACGGCCACCGAATTCCGCCTGCTGGAGTTCCTGATGAGCCGGCCGGGCGTGGTATTCAGCCGCGAGCAGTTGCTGAACGCCGTCTGGGGACAGGACCGGGCGATTACCGACCGGGCCGTGGATGTGTACGTTCTGCGGCTGCGTCAGAAAGTGGAACAGGATCCGGCCGCGCCATCGCTGATCCATTCGGTGCGCGGCTTCGGGTACACCTTTGAACCTCGCCGGGCGATGACGGTGTGAAAGCGGTTACTCTACCGGTTCCCAGGAACGGTCCGGGTCGAAGCGCGTGATGGGGAGCGCGGGTTTGCCGGAAACGGGCGCAATGTCCTTTTCGTAGACCAAGCCCTCCTGGTTCACGATGAAGGTGTGAATTCCGGACACGCCATATTCGGCAGGCCAGGCCACCAAGCCGAATCCGCCCACCAGCTTGTCTTTGACCATGTAATTGTGCGCGCCGCCCGGGGCGTCGGGGCCCTGCCCGGTAAGGATCCGGAAGTAATATCCATGATAGGGTTTGGCGTCGCCTTTGCGGGCGCCATCCCACACCGCGTGCGCGAAGCCCGCGGGAACCAGCGGATCCTCCCCGCCTTCCCAATACAGCCCGTCGTGCCGGCCGGCCGTGCTGATCAGGCGGGGCGAGTACTCCAGCATGCCGTCGTGGTCGCGATCCTCGGCGGCGTACTTCATTTGCGCGTCGACGTAACCATGGCAAATCTCGATGGCGTCGAGTTCGTCGGCGCCGATGTGCCGCGCCTTCATCTCGGTAGACGCTTGCGAGGCGTCGAAGCTCCACTTACCGTCCTTGCGGCGAAGGGGCACGGGAAACGGCCAGTCCTCGTCGCCAATCGACAGGATGGCGCGGGCCGGGTGCAAAGGTGAGACTTGGATCTGGTGTTTGGCCTGCGCGAGACGCGCGAATTCGGTCTGTTCGTCGCGGTCCTGGTTGGGATTGCCGGAAGTAAGAATGGCTTTCGCCTGCGGGCCGATAATGGCTGTCAAACGAGCGGAGTCGTGATTCGCCGCCGCATCGATGACCGCCTGGGCGGCAGCCTCGGGAGAATCGAAGCGCTCCTGGGCGATGGAAGGCGCGGCGCAGGCAATCGCCGCCGCACAAAGTAAACAGAGTCTGCCAGTCATTTGCTATCGCCTCCCGCCCCCGCCACCACGCATGCCTCCTCCGCCACCGCGCATGCCTCCGCCTACTCCACCTCCGCCCATGCGCATACCTCCTCCGCCGAAACCACCGCCGAAGGTGCGGCCCGCTCCCATGCTGCCGAAGCCGCGGTCGCTCTGGGTCCGCGCCATGCCGCCATTGTGGTAACCACCGAAGACGCTGTGATTGCCGGCCCAGCCGCGCTGCTCAAAGCCCGGGTTTCCGAAGCGCTGTTCGGAGCGCAACGCACCGCGATTGGAGGCTTGGGACCGGCCACCGCCGAACCGGCCGCCGCCTCCGCCAATAGCCCCATTGCGCGCGAAGCGGCCGGCCACCTGGCGATTGGCGTACGGCACGCCAAGCCGGTGGTCTGGATTGTGCATCCAATCTGAGCGTCCCATCATCCCTCCGCCCCCAAAATTCCGAAATCCGTAACGATGAAAGAAAGAACCATCCGTATAGATTCCGCCACCATACCAGTTCGGCGACCATCCCCAGCCGCCCCATCCCCAGCCGCCCCAGCCTCCAAAATAGAGGCCCATATCGATGCCCGGATCCCAGCCAAATCCGACGTCCATTCCGGGATACATCAGCGGCGGATAAGCACCCCAAGCCGGCGGTCCCCAGACGTACGCGGGATTGTAATTCGGCACGTACCACGTATCCGGATCGGCGGGCTCGATGGTGATCGCCGACTGGCCGCCCTGGTCTTGCGTGGCGACTGTCTCCTGCGGGGTGGATCGCAGCGTACCTTTCGCCTCGGCCTGAGCCCTCATGCGTTGCACTGCCTGCATCACGTCCGCCTGCTGCGCCAGAAACGCATTGCCAAGCTGGGTGGTCCAGTTCATGTCCTGGGTCAAATGGGTCATCACTTCGGGAAACGCAACCAAGCCTTGGACGCTGGGATCCCAATTTTCTTTTTTGGCTTTATCCATGAGCTTGGAAGGTTTCCAGCTGGAGTGGTCGCGCGCCCATTGCTCGGCCTCGGCGATTTCCATGGGGTAGGTGGAAGCAGCCAGTACTTCGGCAACGAGGGGATCGGGATACAACGCGATCGGGGCTACCAGGTCGTCCAGTTGCTGGGGCGACAAATGCGCCCCTGCCGGCGCGGGAGGCGGTGCGTCCTGCGGTTGATAGAACGCTGCTGCCGAACACAATGCGACGAATGTGAGGAACAACACAGCGCCAGTAGCGCCCGCGCGATCGAAAACGACAAGGGATTTGACAAGACCGGAGGCTGAGTTCGCCACTGTGTGCTCCTTATAACACCCGCTCCAGCAGGGGGCCCGCTCTGATGCAGGCTTACCCTTAGGCTACGGCATTTTGTGGGCCGGTCCCATCGCTTAAGTAGGGTATTATTGCGGATTCAGAAGAGTAGGCGATCCGCTAAAACGTGAAGCGGATCTGGGATTCCAGGCGGCGATTATTGGCTGTCTCGTAAAAGCCCTCTCCATTGGCGCCGCCGGCTACCTGGTTGGCGAAACCGAATAGCGGGGAGGTGATATCTCCGGTGATCGGCCCGGGATTAGTGTGGTTCAGCAGATTGCGGATGGAAAGTCCGATGCTCAGGTTGTAGCGATGGGAGGTGCTGGGCGTGCCGATCAACCTGCCGATGGCGCCGCCCGCGGCTTGTGCGGTCATTCCGGGGCCGGCGGCGGCGGGCCGCGGGTCACCGCCGGATGCGCCCTTCTCCCTGCCGAAGCCGATGACTTTGGCGATCCGCAGATTCATGGATACCTGGCCCGGCCCGCGGCCGTAGTTTCTGGGCAGCAGTTGCTCTCCGGGCATGGGATTGGGATCCAGCAAGCCGTAAGGGGTCGCAATCAGCCCGGGCCGCGTGGCATCGGTGGCGATTCCCGGACGCGCGTTGAACAGTGTGGTGCCGCACAGATCCGAGCCGGTAGTGATATCGAAAGGCGCTCCCGTCTGCACCACCACAAACGGACTGATGCGGATGGCCCACTTCAGATTGAGCGACCCGCCCAGGGTGAAGCGATGGCGCACGTCGGTGCTTGCCGGTCCATACTCACCGGCGGAGCTGTAGGGATTTGCCGGGAAGGTGCCGATGCCGTCGGTGTTACTGAGCGCGCGGTTGAATACGTAGAAGCCGAACAGGGAAAGTCCCGCGTTCACCTTGGCATTCACGTTGGCGATGAGCTGATTCTGATTGTAGAGTCCCGAGGATTCCATGAGGAACAGCGGGCCGGGGTGTCCCAGGGGAAAGATGCCGCTGCCCGGCAATGGGGCGTTGATATCTTCGGAACGCAGCAGGTGCAGGCCGTGCGAGTTGGTGTAGGTGACGGCGAGCGTGGTGTTGGCGGGCAACTGGCGCTCCACCGTGAAGGCCGATTGCGCGATGTACGGCGCGCGCATTGAGGAGCTGACCTCCTGAGTCACTTGTGTGGATTGGAACGCGCCCAGAGAGGCGGGCGGCGGCACGTTAGGGAAGAAATCCGGATTGGTTACCACGTACTGCTGCTGCACCAGTCCGTTGAAACGGCGGGCGGTGAGGGTGTTGGCCAGCGCGAAGCGGTCGTAAAACATGCCGAATCCGGCGCGGATCACGGTTTTCGTTTTAGGATTCTTCGCGGTGGCGCCCGGCGCCCACGCCACGGCGAGACGGGGCGCCACATCGCCACGATCCGAGATATTGCTTTGCACTTCGTAACGCAGTCCGAAGCTGACTGTGAGATTGGGCCGGGCGCGCCATTCGTCACCGGCGAACAGCCCGGCGTCGAACTGGCGCACGGTGAGTTCCGGCGTGCCGGCATTGATGCTGAACTGGGTGGCGCCGCCGCCGAGCGCGCGAATCTGGGCCGCGGGATACCCCATGGCCTGGTACAGCAACGTGAGCCGGTAGCGCTCGATGGATTGGGTGGAACCGGCGCCCGCGCCAAACGTGAACGTGCCGTTGAAATTCTGCGGAGCCACGCTATCGTCGCTCTGCTGGCGCAGGCGGACGCCCCATCGCCAGGAGTGGCGGCCCTTCACCATGGAAGTGTAGTTCTGCAATTCGTAGCTGTTCTGCGTGTCGAAGGAGCGGCCGTTCTGCGAGCCGCCGTCGTTAAATGCGCCGAGCACCTGAATCTCCGGACCCAGCGTGTTGGCGATGGCCTGGCTGGCGCTGCGGTAATACTGAAAGCGAGTCTCGTTGACCGCGCGGCCCACCAGTGCGGTGTCCGACGCCTGCACGGTCTGATTGGTGAACTGCGAATGGAAGCCGCGCGCCGGCAGGTCGAAGGCGCCGATGCCGTTATCCTGCACATCGGAATGGGTGATGCCGTAGCGAAACATGAGCGTGTGCTTCTCGCCGACTTGATTATCCACGCGCGGGCTGACCTTGGTGTACCGTCCCGGCGTGGTAATGGCGTTGTAGTAGGGCTCGATCGCCAGGGTCTGCGGATTCAGATTCACGGCGTTGGTGATGGATCCGTTGTCCACCATGTTGCGCTGGGCATCCACCGTGAACGAGGCGAGGCGCGTGAGCGGTCCGCCGGCGCTGCCTTCGAATTCATTGAGCAGGAACGGAGCCTTCTGCGCGGAATAGGGATTGCGGGAATTCCAGAACTGGTCGGCGAAATTCCAATCGGCGGTGCCGCGATATTTGTCCGCGCCCGGCTTAGTGAAAATCTCGATCTTGCCGTACCCCAGCTTGTCGTATTCGGGCGAGAAGGGATTCTGGTTGATGCGGATCTCGCGGATGGATTCCTTGGGCGGCAGTTCTCCGCCGCTGAAGCCATCGATGTAGATGGCTCCGCCATTGGGTCCGGCGGAGGGTCCGGCTAACGCTTGCAGGTCCGCCGCCAGATCGTCCGGATCGTCGGAGAGGGCCTGCAGATCGTCACCGCGCAGCACCAGTGCGCTGGCGTTATTGGTGGAATCGGTGCTCAGAGTGGGCGCGGCATTTTCGTGGACCGTCACCTTCTCCACCATGGAAGCCACGTGCAGGACCAGGTTCAAGGTTTGCGTTCCGGTTTTCAGCGAGACGCGTGCAGGCTGCGCCTGCGCCAGTTCGGGCGCGGACGCCTCCACCGTGTAATTGCCGCCGGGAAGTCCGGTGAAGGTATAAGTGCCGGTGTTATCCGAGGTGGTGCTTTTGTTGAGACCCGAAGGGCCCGCCAGCGATACTTTGGCGCCGGGAATCACGGCGCCGCTGTCGTCGTTCACCTGGCCGCGCAGTGTGACGGTCTGCGCGAACAGAGAGAAGGAGAACAGAAATACCGCGTAAAAGCGAAAAATCCGAATCATGGGGAATGCTAATTGTAACGAATGTCACAGGGCCTATGACAGGGTTGCTCACGAGGCCGCGCGGCGCAGCCGGTCCAGCACGCCGGACCATTCCGGCGTATCGGGCGGGAATTCCACGGCAATCCAGGCGGGGTGCCGGGCGTCCAGGCGATGCAGCGTTTCGTAGAGGACGGCGGCGTATTCGAGCGGACCGGCGGGCATCTCATGGCCCGGGCGCAGCAGTACGCCAGCACCTTCCGGGGGGGCGTCGCCGCGATGCAGCAGGTACAACGGCGCTCGCGGACGGTAGTGGCGCGCGTGCATGCCCGGCGATGCATGGCCTCCTCCGGCCGGCTCGGCAGCGATTGCCACGGGTCCGACAATCGCCTCGATGTCGGGCAAAGGGATGACGCCGGGACGCAACAGGGTGGGCGGTCCAGCCAGCGAGAGTACAGTAGATTCGATGCCGACGCGCGCGGGCCCGCCATCCAGCACATAATCGGCGATACCGTCGGGCACGTGACCGGCGGCGGTGGGCGAAAGCTCGGTGAAGCGGTTGGCGCTGGGCGCGGCGATGGGCACTCCGGCCGCGCGGATCAATTCCAGGGCCAGGGGATGCGCCGGCATGCGCAGCCCCACGGTGGGCAATCCGGCGGTGACAATGTCAGGAATGGATAGGTGTTTGGGCACTACCAGGGTCAACGGTCCCGGCCAGTAGCGTTGCGCCAGAGCTTCCGCGGCCGCGGACCATTCGGCGGCGAAGGTGCGCGCCATCGCGATAGAATCCACGTGAACGATCAGCGGGCTGGTGTGCGGGCGGCCTTTGGCGGTGAAGATGCGCGCCACCGCTGCGGCATCCAATGCATTCGCGCCCAGGCCGTAGACGGTTTCGGTGGGGAAGGCTACCAGCTTGCCTTCGCGAATTAGCGCGGCGGCGCGGGAAACGCTCACTCGGGCAGATCGTCCTTGGCGTCACCGGCGATTTTGCCGGTCTTGCGCCACACCAGCCAGGCATGGATGAGCGGGTCCAGATCGCCCTCCAGCACGCGGTCCACGTCGCCGAGCGCCAGCTTGCTGCGCAGGTCTTTCACCAGGCGATAGGGGGCCAGCACGTAGTTGCGGATCTGGCTGCCGAAATTGATCTCCAGCTTGGAGTCCTCGGTCTTGCGCGTCTCTTCGCGCTTCTTTTCCAGTTCGTGCTCGTAGAGGCGCGCGCGCAACTGCTTCATGGCGCTGTCGCGGTTTTTGTGCTGCGAGCGCTCGTTCTGGCACTGCACCACGATATTGGTCGGGTAATGGGTGATGCGCACGGCGGAATCCGTCATGTTGACATGCTGGCCGCCGGCGCCGGATGCGCGAAAGGTGTCGATGCGCAGGTCGTCGAGCTTGATATCGATCTTGATTTCGTCGTCGATCTGCGGGTAGACGAACACGGAAGCGAACGAAGTGTGGCGGCGCGCATTGGCGTCGAAGGGAGAGATGCGCACCAGGCGATGCACGCCGATCTCCGACTGCAACATGCCATAGGCGTTCTCGCCGTTCACTTCAAAGGTGACGGACTTGATGCCGGCTCCCTCGCCCTCCAGCCGGTCGGTGATCACGGTGGGGAAGCCCTGCCGTTCGGCCCATCGCAGATACATGCGCAGGAGCATCTCGGCCCAGTCCTGGCTTTCAGTGCCGCCCGCGCCGGGGTGAATGGTGACGATGGCGCTGCGCGCGGCATTCTCGCCGGAGAGCAGCATGGCGGTCTCGAGCCGCTCCAGCAGATCGCCATACGCCTTCATGTCGCGTTCGATGTCGCCATCGACCTTTTCGCCCTCGCGGGCCAGTTCGAAGAGCGTGTCCAGATCGTCGGTCATGGAACGGATCTTCTCGTCATGCCCGATGAACTCTTCCAGGCGCTTGCGCTCCTGCATCACCTTTTGGCTCTTTTCGGGCTGGTTCCAGAAGTCCGGCGAGGAGATCTGCTCTTCGGTTTTGGCTAGCTTTTGTTTCTGCGCGGGGGCGTCAAAGATACCTCCGCACGGCCAGGGACTGGTCGCGGAGGGGCTGGTATGCGCGTTCCAATTCTTCTAATGTCATGGGGATTCACTCCAATTCTAGCAAATACCCGGCTTTCCCGACGTTCTGCGCGCGCGTGGCGCCGATCTGTTCCACCACGCCCTCGGCCTCGTGAATGTGGCCGCAAAAAAAGTAGGCGGGCTGCCGCTTTTCAATGAAATCGCGCACGGATCGCGAGCCGGCATGCAGACCGGGACGGATCCGGTCGAGCGTGGTGCCATATGGCGGCGCGTGGCAGACGAGCACCAGCGGATTCAGCGAGGCGAAGGGCTCAAGGCGCTCGGCCAGTTGCGGCTCCGAGTATTCGCCGGGAGTGTTGAATGGTGTCGGGTTGGAATAGCCCAGCCCGGCCACGTGCCACTTGCCTGCCTGGAATTGCTGCTGGTGAAAATTGTGCAGGCCGTGCTTCCGGCACATGTCGGCAATCAGCAGGGCCGATTCGTGATTGCCGGGCAGCACCCAGACTTTGCCGCCGCGAGCCTTCAGGATTTCGCCGCAGCGTTCGATTCCTTTGGCCCACGTGACCTGATCGCCGGCCGCGATGTAATAATCGGCATCAACGTTGAGCAGGCGCTCCAGCGTCTTCCAGTCATTATGGATATCGGAGAAGATAAGGAGTCTCAATGAAAGCATGGTAGCGCAGGCGGACAGATGAGCATCCCGAAACTGTTCACGGTGGAAGAGTGGGAGCAGATTCCCGATCCACCCGGCGGGCGATATGAGCTGCATCACGGCGAGTTGGCATTCGTGGGCTATCCTGTGAGGCAGCATAAGGACCTGCAACGGATGTTGCGCGAACTCCTCGACCCCGTCGCGAAGCCGAAGGGGTTCCTGGTGGACACCGAGTACCCGTACCGGCCCTTGCCGGAGAGCGAGGCACGCCGCCACGGAAAAGTGGTTGCTTGGATCACCGGAACTGGTCAGTGAGGTCAAGTCCCCTTCAAATACCAAGCAGGATCTGTATGACAAGGCGATGACCACCCTCGCAGGCGGAGGAGCAGGCGAATTCTGGATAGTCGATCCGAACACCACCAGCGTCACGGTCTACAGCAAAACAAGCGGCGTTCATGTTTACCGAAGTCCCCTTAACGTGCCGGTGCCGTTGTTAGGGCAGAACGTTTCCCTGCAATCGCTGTTTGACGCGGCTTAACCCCAACGCTCTTCAGTTAGGCCGCCGCCGAGGGACATGTCCGTAGGCTGGAGGCGGCCAGAGGTGAACTTTCTCCAATCGGCGCGTGATGCGGGCGGAGCAGTCGACGTCGGTCCAAAGTCGGTAAACGGTGCGCGACTAGCCGCGAGTAATCAGCCACAACGGAGGAAGCCCCCTGCGCGCGGGCAAGCGGCCTCTCGGGCCAAATGGGACGTAACGCACGGATTATCGGCGGAGCACTGAGGGCTCCGAGTGAGTTGCGATCCGAACAATTCTGCCAAAAGCTCTCAACGGATTCCGGATGGGACCGTCTCTACAAGTAAGGAGGGCCGTGTCATGCGGCGAGTAATCCCCAGTTCCTGCAGCGTTCGGCGACGCAATGCGCTGTTGTTTTCGGACAGGCCGCGCAGGAGAGTAGCCTCGTGGATCGAGGCGATGCATGAATGAGAGAATCGTGAAGAACCTGAACGGCGGCACGAAGGCGCTGCTGGCCGCTGCGGGATTGTTTGCTGTGGCTTGGCCCATTGCAATCAGCTTGCTGGACGGGGCGACTCTTCGGGCGCAGACAGTGTCCCCGACGCTGACGTTTGAGGTCGCTTCTGTCAGACTAGCGCCGCCCCCGGATGGAAGAACTCCTGCCCGTCGATCGTCTGGGGTCCCTGGGCCCAACAACAACGACCCTGGGCGCTTCTCGGCTCGACTCCCCGTGTTGAACCTCCTTCTCATCGCGTACGACATTCCGATTTACCGGCTGTCTGAGGAGAGCGATCTCTACCTGGAGCGGTTGGATGTCGAAGTCAAGATGCCAGTCGACACCACGAGGGAGCAGTTCAACGTGATGCTACAGAATCTGCTGGCGGATCGCCTCGGTCTCAAGGTTCATTGGGCCACCCAGCAAATAGAGACGTATACCCTGGTGGTGGCCAAAGGCGGGCCGAAGTTCAAGGTCGCCGCGCCCTACTCACCTCAGGCGAGCGACGACGCCTCAAGAAGCGACACCCCGGACAGAGTAGGACCGTACGGTTTCCCCATCCCGCCGGCAGGAAATGGTCCATGGAGGGGGGCAACGCCGGGTGGCAAGATTGGCCTGCGTGGGCACAATGAGACAGTGGCGGAATTGGCCAGGGCGATTGGCTCGCAAACCCTCGGCGCTCCGTTGACGGATGCGACGGGCCTCACGGGCAAGTACGACTACACGATCTTCTGGTCCACCACAGCCACTGACGCCGCGCGGCGCGGAACGCCGGCTACCGACGACTCCGATGGTCCGAGCATATTCGATGCGGTTCAGGAGCAGCTCGGGCTGAAGATCGAGAAGAGGAAGGGACCGGTGCAGATGCTGGTGGTCGATCACGTCGAGAAGAAGCCGACTGAGAATTGAACGCGCGGTGCCAACACCGATGGATCGCCGAAAACGGCGTAGCGCTTAAGTTCCTGGAATAGCGCTCGGCGCGAATGGTTGCTCCGGAGGATACCGGTAGTGCCTCGTATCTCAGTTGGACAATATTTCACTTAATCCACAATCGGCCTCCACGCCCGGCAGCCCTTTCATCGTCTTCCATTCAGGACGTTTCCCTGCACCTGCGTGACGTGACGAGGGCGATAACATAAGACTATGGGCGAGTACGACAGCGAACTTTCCAAGATTGTGGCCGAATTGAACCGGGCGGCGCCGAGCCAGCAGCGGGTGGCGGTGATGCGCTCTCCGGCCTCCACGGCGTCGCTGGATCAATTGCTGGGCCTGGCGGTGAGCCGCGGCGCGTCGGATGTGCTGCTGGTGGTGGGCGCGTCGCCGGTGTTGCGTGTGCAAGGCTCGCTCACCTCCACGGCTCGCGCGCCGCTGGAAGCCGAAGAGGTCCGCAACCTGGTGCTGCCCCTGCTGGACGAACCGCAGGTGGACGAACTGCAAAAGCGGAAGAGCGTGGACCTGAGCTTCATGCGCGAAGGGCTGGGCCGCTTCCGCGTGAATATCCACTACCAGCGGGGCACGCTGGCGGCGAGCATCCGGCTGCTGCCTTCGCGCATTCCCTCGCTGGAATCGCTGCACCTGCCGCCCACCCTGGCCAAACTGACGGACTCGCGCCAGGGGCTGGTGCTGGTAACCGGGCCCACGGGGTGCGGCAAGAGTTCGACACTGGCGGCGCTCATCGACATCATCAACGGCAAACATCAGAAGCACGTGGTGACCATCGAGGACCCGGTGGAGTATCAGCACTCCAACCGCAAGGCGATCATCGAGCAGATTGAAGTGGGTCGTGACACGCCGGATTTCGCGGGGACGCTGCGCAGCCTGATGCGGCAATCGCCGGACGTGATCCTGGTGGGCGAGATGCGCGACCCCGAGACCATGGCGACCGCCTTGACTGCCGCGGAAACGGGCCACCTGGTGCTCTCGACCTTGCACACCAACGACGCCATTCAGGCCACGGCGCGCATTCTGGATGCGTTTCCCGCGGGCAACCAGGGGCAGATGCGGCAGCAATTGTCGCTGGCGCTGCTGGCGGTGATCGCGCAACAACTGGTGCCCGGACTGGATGGAGTCTCGCGCTGGCCGGCTACGGAGATCATGATCGCTACCGATTCGGTGCGGGCGCTGGTCCGCAAAGGCGACGATCACCAGCTTCGTTCCCAGATTTCGGTGGGCCGGAGCGATGGCATGATGACCATGGAACAGTCGCTGGCCGACCTGGTCCGCACCAATAAGATTTCGCGCGATGCCGCCTATGCGCACGGCTTCCGGACCGACGATCTGGCAAGATATCTGGGATGAGGCTGTTTGCGCTGTTGTGCATCGCCTTTGCGGTGGCGTCCGCCCAGAGGCCGCGCGCGGCGGATATCGGGCTGGTGGTGGGATCGCTGCCCGCCGGCCCCCTGGATGCCATTACGGATGTGGCCGGCGTGCGCGTGGGCCATACCACGGTCATTCGCGGCGATAATATCCGCACCGGCGTCACCATTGTGCTGCCGCATGCGGGCAACCTGTTTCGCGAAAAGGTCCCCGGCGCCGTTTACGTGGGTAACGCTTTCGGCAAACTGGCGGGATCGACGCAGGTGGAGGAACTGGGCGAAATCGAAACGCCCATCGCGCTCACCTCTACCCTGAACGTGCCGCGCGTGGCCGACGCTCTGCTGGATTACATGCTGGCGCTGCCGGGCAATGAGCGGGTGCTCTCCATCAACCCGCTGGTGGGTGAGACCAACGATGGTTACCTGAACGATATCCGCGGGCGGCACGTGGGCGCGGCGGAGGTGCGGCAGGCCATCGAGGGCGCGCACGGGGGCACCGTGGAAGAAGGCGCGGTGGGCGCGGGCGCGGGCACGGTGGCATTCGGTTTTAAGGGCGGAATCGGCACGGCATCGCGCCGGGCGGGCGGCTATACCGTGGGGGTGCTGGTGCAGTCCAACTTCGGCGGCACGCTGCGCATGAACGGCGCGCCGGTGGGGCGGGAACTGCGGGAAAGCGGTCCGAATTCGGGCAAGGGCTCGATCCTCATGGTGGTGGCAACCGATGCCCCGGTGGACGCGCGTAACCTGCGGCGCATGGCCGCGCGCACTATGTTCGGACTGGCGCGCACCGGCGCGGATGGCTCCAACGGCAGCGGGGATTACGGCATCGCGTTTTCCACGGCGCGCAACGCCGCCAAACCGGTCGCCAACGACGATATGTCGCCGCTCTTTGTAGCCGTGATCGATGCCACCGAAGAGGCCATTTACAACTCCCTGCTGCGAGCGGTCACCGTCACCAGCAATGGCCACACGGTACAGGCCCTGCCTATCGACCGGACACTGGAGATTTTGAAACGCCACGGAGCCGTGAAGTAACACGGGGCTACCCCGCGCGGCTTACCAGATACACCGCAACTTCGGCAAACAGGTTCGGCAACAGGGTGACCTTGCGGTGGCCGGAGAGGAAGTAGCGGCGCTCCACCACCAGGTGTTCCTGCGCGGCCAGGTCTTCGAAATCGTGCACGGTGAGGAAATGGATATTGGGCGAATCACACCACTCGTAGGGAAACAGCTTGGTGCGCGGGGCGCGGCCGCTCATCAGCATGGAGGAACGTACCCGCCAGTGGCCGAAATTCGGAAAGGCCACGATGGCGCGCCGGCCCACGCGCAACATCTCACGCAGCACACGGCGCGGCTGGCGAGTCTCCTGCAAGGTCTGGCTGAGAATCACATAATCGAAAGTTCCGTCGGGATAGTCGGCCAGGCCCTCATCGATGTCGCATTGAAAGACGGAGACGCCGCGGGCAATGGCGCGCTGCACTTTGGGCCCGGAAATTTCGACGCCGCGGGCATCCACGCCCTTGTTTTCGGCCAGCCATTGGAGCAGTTCGCCTTCGCCGCAGCCCAGGTCCAGCACCTTGGCGCCTGGGTCGACAATCTCGCCGATGATGGCATAATCGCTGCGGCCCAGCAGTTCGAAGACGAAGGCGTGGCGTCTGGTGAGTTGCGCGCTCATTGCGCCTTCTCGAAGGTGCTGGCCAGGAAACCGCGCACGAGTCCGGTCTGCTCGGCCACGTCCACCAGGAACGAATCGTGCCCGTAGTTGGACTGCAACTCGACGTACGCCACATCGCGATTGCGCGACCGCAGGGCGCGCACCATTTCCTGCGATTGATAGCTGGGGTACAGCCAGTCCGAGCTGAAGCTGATCACCAGGAAGCGCGCGCGGGTGAGTTCCAGCGCCGCGGCCATACTGCCGCGGCCGGTGGCCAGGTCGAAATAATCCATGGCCTTAGTGATGTAGAGGTACGAATTGGCGTCGAAGCGGGTGACGAACTGGCTGCCGCGATACCGCAGGTAGCTTTCCACCTCGAAATCCACGTCGAAGCCGAAGCTGAAGTTCTCCTTGCCGCGCAGCCGCCGGCCGAACTTTTCGCGCATGGAATCGTCGCTCATGTAGGTGATGTGACCCACCATGCGGGCCACCGCGAGACCGCGCGCGGGCGGATTCCGGCCGTAATAGTTGCCCTCGTTCCAATCGGGATCGGCGATGATCGCCTGCCGCCCCACTTCGTTGAAGGCAATCTGCTGGGCGCTGTGGCGCGTGGTGCTGGCGATGGGGATGGCGGAGACAACCGACTCCGGAAACGCCACCGCCCATTCCAGAGCTTGCATCCCGCCCATGGAGCCGCCGCTCACGGAAAGCAGCCGCGGAATACCGAGCCAATCGATGAGCATTTTCTGCGCGCGCACCATATCGCCGATGGTGATTACGGGAAACGACATGGCGTAGGGACATCCCGTGGCGGGATTGATCGAAGCGGGCCCCGTGGTGCCGCGGCATCCGCCCAGCACGTTGGTGCAGATCACGAAGTAGCGGTTGGTGTCGAACGCCTTGCCGGGACCGATCATGTTATCCCACCAGCCGGGCTTGCCGGTTTCGTGGCTGATGCCGGCGGCGTGCGCGTCTCCCGAGAAGGCGTGCAGCACCAGGATGGCATTGGTTTTGGCGGCGTTCAATTCGCCATAAGTCTCGTAGGCGATTTCGATTGGCGCCAGCGTGGCGCCGCTATCGAGAGAGATGGAATCGAACCCGACAGTATTGGCCTCAACGATCATCCGCGGAGATTTTCATGATAGCAGGTGCCCAGATGGCCCATAATGGAAACTCATGACCGATCCAACCTTGAAGGTCCTGATCTCCGCTGAGAAAATTCAGGCACGGATCCGCGAACTGGGCGAACAGATTTCGGCGGACTACCCGACCGGCAATTTGCACATGATCTGCATCTTGAAAGGCGCCTGTTTTTTTTTGACGGACCTGGCCCGCGCCATGAAGCGCGACGTATTCGTGGACTTCATGGGCATCTCGACGTACGGCAAGGGAAAGACGAGTTCCGGCGAGGTCAAGGTCACCAAGGATCTGGACATTTCGCTGGAAGACGCCAACGTGCTGATCGTGGAAGACATCGTAGACAGCGGCGTGACGCTCAATTACCTGATGCACCTGCTGGAGCAGCGGCGACCGAAATCCATTCGCATCGCGGCACTGCTCGATAAGCCCGAGCGGCGGCTGCGCCCGGTGCATGCCAGCTATGTGGGTTTTCAGATTCCCGACCGGTTCGTGGTGGGCTACGGACTGGACTACGCGGAGAAGTATCGCAATCTGGACGACGTCTGTGTGCTGGACGACGATCCGGCGGGACGGACACCCTCGGCCGGCGCCTAGCTCTGAGTAGTCATTCGGAATGCCCGCCGGAAAGGCTAGACTCGAACCATAGTGGGCACAGTTCGTTGCGTCGCAGGCCTGCTGGCGGTATCCGGACTCCTCGCGCAAACGCCGGCGCTTCCGGATTTCGTTTGCACTTCGACGTCAACCTGGTGCAGGTGGACGCGGTTGTTACCGACGTGAGGGGCAACCATATCCCCGGCCTCAAAGGCGATGACTTTGAGGTGCAGCAGGACGGCAAGTCGCAGAAGATCACCCACTTCGCGAACATTGCCGGAGAAAGGCGGGCTGTATCCACTCAGCCTAGACTGCCGGGTCCGCACATCCCCGTGGCGGCGCCCGGCAGAGCTGAAGTTCGCCACGCAAATCCGCCGTCCCGGTAACCGGCGCCTACACCCTGGACGCCTCAGCAGAAGCGGGCTATTACTTGTTGGGAGTCACGGGGGTCCCGCCGCCCAGTGGATCGATTTCGACGTAAAGCGCTAATTTCGACGGTGTGTCTGCTGGCCGCGGCGGCACAAACGCCCGACCCCGCGGTGGTGCTGCGCTTCGATGTGGACCTGGTGCAGGTGGACGCCGTGGTCACCGACGCGCAAGGCCGCCACGTGCCCGATCTCAGCAAGGACGATTTCCAGGTTTTGCAGGACGGCAAGGCGCAGAAGATCACGCATTTCTCCTACGTTCCCGGGGAATGGCCCGGCGGGAAACCGGCCGCGCCCTCTCCGGCTCGCCAGCCCACGCGGGCCGATGTGCGCCGCGCCGTGGTCATCGTGATCGACGAATATGATTTGAAGGTCACGGACTTTCTGTACATGCAGCAATCGCTCAGCCGCTATGTGGAACAGTCGCTGCAGCCGGGCGACCTGGTAGCGCTCATCCGCACCTCCGGCGGTTCCGGCGCGCTACAGCAGTTCACCGGCGATCGCGACCTGCTGCGCCAGGCGATCCGGCGGATGACGTGGAAGCCGGCGCTGCCCCTGGCTGACCTGCTACTCAAGCCCGTACTGATCCGCGCCGCACAGGCCATGGCCGGGTATCCGGGTCGCAAGTCGATCGTGGCGATCAGCCCCGGGCGCGTGATCGATGCCGGCCTGGCATCCGGCGAACTGCTACAGGATCTCCACGAGATTTCCGATGCCGCCAACCGCGCCTCCGTGGCTATCGACACCATCGATATCCGCGGACTGGCCGTGCTTCTGCCCGGCGTGGCGGACGATACCGGCGGGCGTGGTGGCGGCGGTCGCCGGGGCGGGGCGCAACTCAGACGGGCGATGCGCACCTATCGCGAGAGCCAAACGTACCTGGAGATGCTTTCGGAATCCACCGGCGGGCTGTTCCAACGCGACAACAACGATATGACCGGACAGATCCGAGCCGCCGTGGAGGATGCCGGCGGCTACTACCTGCTGGCCTGGTATCCC
>JARLGM010000137.1 GCA_031292755.1 Candidatus Sulfopaludibacter sp. | reverse complement strand
AATTGGCCGCCAAGATCGCCGAGATCATCAAGCGGCGAGCGCTCACCCAGGCCCGCGCAGCAGAGATTTTGGGGTTGACGCAACCGAAGGTTTCCGACCTGTTGAAGGGGCGGTTTCGCGGGATTTCGGAGCACCGTTTGTTGGAATGCCTGACCCGTTTGGGCCGGGATGTCCACATTGTGATCAAGCCGTCGCCCAGGAGCCGCCGGTCAAACGGCCGGTTGACGCTTTCCGTGGCATAGGGTCGCCGGAAAAACACCGAGGGCGCACAAGGTCATTGCTCCCATGGGGGGCTCTGCCCCCCAAACCCCCTGGGATTTAGCGCTGTTTTCTTCCAGAGTGGATGATTTTTCTCTTGTGCATATCAGCGATCGCCGTACAATGGAGAGGCTTGATAGGAGGATAGGGCAACGCAGGGATGCGAGTGCGCCGGGATAAACCGGCATGTTGTAGGGGATGAAAGAGCCCTACGGGAAAGGAGCAGCGAATCTATTCCGACCTCAAGTCTTGCGTGGTGCGTCGCGAGGCGTACGGCGAAGCGTAGACAGAGGCATCGGTGGGCCGGGCGATTGAGCCCCGATAACTGACGAACCGCGTGCCGACCTTGTTTGCTTAATGGGAAGGCACTAACCTATTACGGGTTCTCGCGGAGTGGAGCGGTTGCCACGATGTCCATGATGGCATCACCGGCGGCGTCGATGAAATTCACGCCGAAAGCGCAGCCGGCGAAGTCCGGCAAGCGAAGCGCTACGCCATGCCGGACTGCGTTCGCGATCTGCGGAATGCCGCTCGACCGGGTCTGCCGATGAATCTCGACGAGTTCCACTCTCGGCACACTCGGACTGGCGGCGAGAACATGAAAAATGAGCCCGAAGCCGATGGGCGGCAGTTGGTATGGATCACCCACCAACAGCAAGCGTGCGCGAGCCGGCAGAGCACGGACAAGGCTGTACATTAGCGGCAGGTCCAGCATCGAAGACTCATCGATGATGATCAGCGGCTCGCTCGCGGGATCGACGAGCCCCCGAGCGGCGGTGCGCAAGAACGCGGCGATTGTGGATGCTTCCCGCCCGGTAGCCCCGCGCAGCCGTTGGGCCGCGCGCCCGCTGAGGGCCATCTGCAAAACGGGGACTCCGATCCGCTCCGCGACGTCATGGACCAGCCGGAGTACTGTCGTTTTGCCAGTTCCCGCACCGCCGGTAAGTATGCTGAGCGGATGATGGACCGCCATTTCCACGGCTCTGCGCTGTGCGGCATTGAGTTGCAGCCCCGTGTTGCTCCGATATCTCTCTATCGATTCCGCGACGGCAGAGGCAAGGTGGCCTGAGAACAGATTCCGTTCGGGCCCGGGCGAAGCGGCGAGCAACCCGCGAAGACAACCTGCAACAACCTTCTCCATCACGGCGGCGCCAACCGGTTGATAGCCGTGCGCAGCAACGATGATCGCGTGTTCCCGCCACGCGCGATCTATGGCCGCACTGGCAGTCGACTCCACGCAGCGGAGCGCCGCGGCGACATCGCCGACCAGCATGCCAGCGCTCGTCAGCGTATGTTTGGCGTCGAGTCGCCGATACAGGCAGGCTTCCACTGCCGCGATCCGCCGCAGCGGGTCGTCATCAGCCACACCCAACGATCGCGCCATCCGGTCCACTTTCTCCCAACTCGCGAAGGCCAGCATCCGGTAGGGATTCTCTCGCAGTTTCGCCAGCGTATCGCGGGGCCAGACCTTTCGAATCTTGTTGGCCAGACGGAGATCAAAGCCGTGGCGATCGAGAAGCGCAACGATGCCGGCCTCCTCGGATACGGCGCGCCACGCCTCCACCAGTTTCCGAGCGCATTCTGCCGAGAGCACCCTGGTGAGTTTCTCCATGTCGCCTTGGCTCAACACTGCGCCGAGATCCAGTCCGAACTCCTCCCACAATCGCCTGGCCCTGGCTTTTCCGATTCCGAGTCCGTTGAATGCCGGATGCCTCACGAGGAAGTCGATGACCAGCCGGCCACTGGGCGCAGCCAGGGTCGCTTGTTCGACATGGACTTGGTCGCCGTATATCGCGTGGCGACGGCACACGCCCTTCGGTGACGCTATGCAGCAGATATTTCACCGTCGTCGAGAGACGTACATGCTGGAGAAACTGCTGAACCTTGCGCAGGTTGCCGCCGGTTTCCAAGTAGAGTTGCGTGGCGGCAGACGGGCGCATATTCACGAGCGTGAAGTGCGGCAATGCGTGCCCCTCGACAAACTCCCGAAAATTAACGACGAAGCTGTCGCCGCATGTAGTACCCGGCGATACGATCCGATCCCACATGGGGCTGAGATACAGAAATAACTTAGTCCGTTCTACCGGCCCTGCCCGCGAGACGAGCGGCTCGGTGTACCTCCGCATGAACCGAATGAGCTCCACCACAGCAGTCTGATTGCGCCGGTCGGCGCGATGGAGTTGCCGTTGTTGCCTCCCGGCCCGAGGCTTATCCCAAACGCAGCAAAAAGCCCCTCATCCAATTCATGCGGTGTCAGACAATCTCGCTCAAGGCCATAAAGCGAAAACGTATTCATGCCGGTCCGCGCGGCAATCAGCACCATGAACGGGATCAGTTGTTGTGCGCTGGTCGGAACATCTCCGTCCTTGTAATTCTGCTGAATCTGCCTGACATCCTCTTCCGCCGCCGTCAGGATTCTTCGAAACTGCGCTACCGAAAGCGCTCGGGATTCTGCCCGGTCCCCATCGGCGCCGTCAAACAGATGACCCGGAGCACGAAAGAGAGGATGGAACTCCGTGGCAAAGGCCCGCTTCGCTCTACGCAGGAAGCAGGCGCAGGTTCCATACACGGTGGCAGCAGTCTTTCGGCGCAGCCGCCGGCGCGCGACCAGCCAAACGGCATACTCCTTCAATATGTCCGCAGTGAGGTCACTTGCACCGAGTACATCGGGCATGCTCTCGGCCCTGTGGTCCAGAAATGCGAAGAAATTCTTAAGTACCCACGCGATAGCAAGGACCGTCTTGCGCCGCGGTCCAGGTTGGTAGGTCAGCCAGAAAGTGTTCGCCAGAATCCTACCCAGTTTAGGACGCGACGACAGGAACCTGAGGTTTACGGAGACCGGTCCCGCGCCCGGCGTCTGGAACGTCTGCACCAACGGTGCGTCGCCGGTTTTGATCTGGGCGAGATCGTGCTTTCGGAGTACATCGCCCTCGACCTGATTCCAACGTTGACCGGCACCGCTATGTCGCACAGGTTAGTCTCCCAGCAGTCGATCCACGAAACTGTTGTGCGTCTCGATTACCTCGGCTCGCATCCGTTCGGTGACATGAAGATATCGTTCCGTAATCGCCATGGAAGCGTGCCCCAGTTCCATTTGGACGGTCTTCAGCGGATTCGGAGCACCGATCTCCTGAAGATAGGCCAGCCGCTCGACACTGTACGCGTGCCTGAGCAAATGAGGCCAGATATCCAAGCCCGTCCGCCGGCAGTTGCTGGCGAAGACACGATTCACCGCTGAGGTCTTCAGCGGCTTCCCCGTGCGGCCAACGAACACACTCGACGGCGCGGTGCCCGAGCCTCGAATATGTCGCGCACGCTCCGTATGGATGTAGCGATCAACCGAGCAAAGCAGGCGAACCGGAAACAACACCGTCCTCCGCTTCTGTCCCTTGCCGATGATTTTCAGGGCAGCGGTTTCCTTTGCGATCACGCCTGGGTCGTCTGGCAGGGCATGCACTGGAAGCCAGCACACCTCTGCATTCCGCATGCCAGTTAGCCACATCATCTCCGCCATCAACCTGTCGCGCCACGCGCGAAAACTCCTGACGAAACGGCGGATGTCCTGGCGGGGCGGAATATCCAACTCCTCTCTCGCCTCTCGAAGCCGCAGGCTGGTTGCCACACAGGCCGTGCGTTGTGGCGTGAAGGCAGCCTCGGCACCGCATGGAATTCGTATTAGTTCGAGATCAAAAGGCAGTGTCGTGATCCAACCCTTCTTCAGCGCGAATCGGTAGAACTGCGTGATGACGCCCAGCTTGTGATTGATGGTGCTCCGCTTGAGGACCCGTCCCGTCTGGATACTCGATTCGGATGCGAGGATGTTCCGATACGTGGCAATGTCGAGTTCCGTAACGCGCCGCCAATCCATCCCGGTCCGCTCGCAGAAGCCCAACCAGTCCGCGAACTCGTACGCGTAGCTCCTCCACGTCCTTCGGGAAGTCGTGCTCCCGCTAATCACGCTCAACCGGGCGAGAAAGGCGTTGACCTCGGCGTTCCATCGCATCTGAGAGTCCAGAACAAAGGGTCGCTCGTCTGGCGCGAAGAACACATGCATACGGACATGAGACGACGCCCAGCCGATTTGGTTGGCAGGCGCTCGCCGGAACGTCTTCGCGCATAAAGCCGGTAATCGATCATAAGGCCGCAGCTCAGAGACAGGCCTCTGCCGGAACGCGAAACTTGTTCAAATCAAACATACAGAAAAAATCGCTAAGATAATGGCGGGTTGCCGATGATCACGGTGATGGCGGCTTCCTTTTCGCGCTCGACGCGCTCGGTGTTGGCAGCGGTGAAGAGAGCTCCCTGCTGAGCTTCGGCCATGTCCAACGTATCGACAAAACAGAGGCCCGGGAAGGCCTCGTATTCCCCCATACGCTCGTAATACGCATGCTCGATGTTCAGGCTGGCCAGGTAATACGGCAGGAGCATCACTTCGTTGGCGAACAGGCGCCTCTGGTAGGCCTGGGCCAGCGCGTCGCCGGGTATACGGTTGATCAGGTTGATGATGAAATTTCCGGTGCCGGTACAGGGATCGAGGATCACCACCTCCGGCGAGGCAAGGGTGTAGCCGAACTCCTCTTTCAGGGCCTGCTCGACGGAGTTGCACATGTAATCGACAATCTCGCGCGGCGTGTAGACAATGCCGTGCGTATCGGCGACATTGGGCGAGTAGCGCCGGAAGAACTGCTCGTAGACCGAGTTCAGAAAGTCCTGCTTTTCGGTGAAGTGGCCGAGGTTGGCGCCTTCGCGCTCGATGGCCTTGTAGTAGGGGTCGAGCTTCTGAAGGAACTCCTCGGTGGAGAAACTGCCGGAAGCCAGGGCGTCGATCACGTTCTGCACCTGCGCGGCGATGACGTTGCGGGCCGTGAACTGCTGATTGCGGAACAGGCCGCGCATGAGCCGCTCGGTAAGCAGGTGCTGGATCAACATCTCATCGACGTTGGCTTCGGAGAGGTCGGGGTTGAGGGATGCGCGGCACAAGGTGACGAACGCGGTAAAGGCCTCCCGGAATTTGCGGTTCTTCTTGTGCGCTTCGGCGATGTGTTCGCTGAGGGACTGAGCGAGGTCGGGGATACGGCTTTTGAATTCCTGCATGGCACGTTCGAATTCGCGCTCATGGGATTCGTCGTGGGAGAGGAAGCGGTTGAGGAGGCCGGCGACCTGGACGGGCTCGGCGAGGGCGAATTCGCCGGCTTCGCCGCGGTCCTGGTAGAGGACGGCGACCTGGGTGTCTTCGAAGATGGTATTGCGGGCGGGGTATCCGGCTTTGAGCTTCTTCTGGATCTCGGCGGCAAGGTGGTCGGAGGTGTCCTTGGCTTCCCACCAGCCGCGGGCCAGTCGGTACTCGTCGCGGACGGTGCCATCGGGCACAACGCGCTTACCGCCGGAGTAGGTGGACAGTTCGGGCACGAGGGTCCAGCCGCGGCGGCGGGCGGCCTTATCGAGAAGGTTCTGAAACGGTCCGCGAAGGCCGAGTTCGTGGACTACCTGCTGGCCCTTCAGGTGCTGGAGGTCCTTCAGATATGCCTTGACGATGGGATCGGTGGCCGCCAGTTCGAGCATGGGATGACTATGGTATCAGGATGAACAGTTAGTAAGTGGTTCGCGTTGGGGCGCCCCGGCAGGCATGGAAGTCTGTGAGACGGCGGAGATGATACCTTGGTTTTGACATGGCTATTCATCCCCTCGCCGGACAAGCTGCGCCTGTTTCGATGCTGGTCGATGTACCCCGCCTGGTGACCGCCTATTACGCGGAGAAGCCCGATCCCTCCGTTTCCGCACAGAAGGTCAGTTTCGGCACTTCGGGCCATCGCGGATCGTCTTTCGATCTGTCATTCAACGAGAATCACATCCTGGCCATTACCCAGGCGATTTGCGAGTACCGCGCGCAGACCGGCGTCACCGGACCGCTCTTCCTGGCCAAGGACACTCATGCGCTCTCCGAGCCTGCGTTCGCCGGCGCGCTGGAAGTTCTGGCCGCCAACGGCGTCTCCGTCTGCATCGATCAGGAGCTGGGTTACACACCCACGCCGGTGCTGTCGCACGCGATCCTGACGCACAATCACAGCAGACCGTCCGCCCTGGCCGACGGCATCGTGATCACGCCCTCGCACAATCCGCCCGACGACGGAGGCTTCAAGTACAACCCGCCCACGGGAGGCCCGGCGGATACCGGCGCCACCCGGCAGATTGAGGACCGCGCCAACGAAATCCTGCGCGCCCGGTTGGCTGCCGTGCGGCGCGTGCCGTACCGGCAGGCGCTGGCGGCCGCCCATCGCTACGATTACGTATCGACATACGTCAACGATCTCGGCTCGGTGCTGGACATGGCGGCCATTCGCGATACCCGCCTCTCTCTGGGCGCCGACCCGCTGGGCGGCGCGGGCGTGGCCTACTGGCCGCGCATCGCCGAACGGTACGGGTTGAACATGACGGTGGCGCACGAGCAGGTGGACCCCACCTTCCGCTTCATGGCCCTGGACTGGGACGGCAAGATCCGCATGGATTGCTCGTCGCCGTACGCCATGGCGCCGCTGATTGCGATGAAGGACCGCTACGACGTCAGCTTCGCCTTCGATACCGATAGCGACCGGCACGGCGTGGTGACGCGCAGCGCGGGGCTGCTGAATCCGAATCATTACCTGGCGGCGGCCATCTCGTATCTCTACCCCAATCGTCCGCATTGGCGTGCCGATGCCGGGGTCGGAAAGACACTGGTTTCGAGCAGCATCATCGACCGGGTGGCCTCCGGGCTGGGGCGGCACCTGGTGGAAGTGCCGGTAGGCTTCAAATGGTTTGTGGACGGGCTCCTGTCGGGGTCGCTCGGCTTCGGCGGCGAAGAGAGCGCGGGCGCATCGTTTCTGCGGACCGGTGGAACGGTGTGGACCACCGATAAGGACGGGCTGATTCTGGGACTGCTGGCGGCCGAGATTCTGGCGCGCACCGGCAAGGATCCCGGGGAGGTGTACTACAGCCTGACCGAACGCTATGGCGCGCCGGTGTATGAGCGGATCGATGCACCGGCCACACCCGCGCAGAAGGAGCTGCTGGCGAAGCTTTCCCCGGAACAGGTGCCGGCGCGCGAACTGGCGGGCGACCCGATCGACACCATGTTGACCGCCGCGCCGGGCAACGGAGAGCCTCTCGGCGGAATCAAGGTGATCACCAAAAGAGGCTGGTTCGCCGCTCGCCCCTCCGGAACCGAGGATGTCTACAAGCTGTACGCGGAAAGCTTCGACGGCGTAGAGCATCTAAGGCGGATTCAGGAGGAAGCGCGGGAACTGGTGGGGAAAACCCTGGGGGTTGGGGGTGGGGGTTAGGGGGTGGGGAATAGTTGCGCATCGCGCAGCCTCACTTTTGAAAAGCTCCGCGAGCGCAGCGAGCCAGTATTCCCCCATCCCCAACCCCCGCCCCTAACCCCCATCGCCACCCCTAACCCCCATCTCGTATAATCTTGTACATGGATCTACGTCCGCTACATGACCGCGTAATGGTAAAGAGGCTGGAAGAGCAGGAGCAGATGCGCGGTGGGATTATCATTCCCGATTCCGCGAAGGAAAAGCCCCAGCAGGCGTCGGTAATCGCCGTGGGGAATGGCAAACTGCTGGAGACCGGGGAGCGCGCGGCTTTGGAGGTCAAAGCCGGCGATCGCATCCTGTTCGGCAAGTACTCCGGTTCGGAAATCAAGATCGAAGGGAACGAATATCTGATTTTGAAGGAAGATGAGATTCTCGGGGTCTTGGAATAGGTGTGATAACCTAGGAATCTACACTACTCTCAGGAGTTTGCTTCATGTTTTCAAGGATGGGCTTCAAGCCGCTGCTGGCTTGCTCCGCCCTTTTTGTGTTCAGTCAGGTAGCCGCCGCTCAGATCAAGGTTGCGGTGGTCGATATACAAAGAGCGGTGTTCGAGTCCGCCGAGATCACCAAGGCGAATGCCGACATGCAGGCTACGTTCAAGCCGCGGCAGGACAAGATCAATCTGCTTGCCAGTGAAATTCAGGCGCTGCAGACCCAGTTGCAGAATTCCAACGGAAAGCTCACGCCCGCGCAGGAAACCGACATTCAGGCCAACGCCGCCAAGAAGCAGCGGGAACTGAAGTACGCGCAGGACGACCTGCAGAGCGATGCGGACGCTTATCGCAACGACACGCTGCAAAAGAGTTCCGTAAAAATGAACGAAGTGATCAAGAAGCTGGCCGAGGGCAAAGGGCTGGACCTGGTGGTGGATTCCCAGACGGCCCACTTCTTCAAACCGGCACTGGATATAACCGACGAAGTGATCGCCGCGTACAACAAAGCGTATCCGGTGGCGGGCGCGCCGGCGCCAGCGGCAAAATAGTCCGCGAGTCAGCAAGCCGATGGCCGGTTATCTGGATCAATACGGCAAGGGCGACGAGCGCCGGGAGAAGATCGTCAAGATGATGGTCTACACGCTCATCGCGCTGGTGGCGATTGGCGGCCCGCTCTTATTCATCTTTCATAATTTTCGGCAGGAACAACAGGTCAAGAAGTTTTTTACGCTATTGGCAGCGAAAGACTACAAGGCCGCGTATGCCCTGTGGGGTTGCACCGACGCCAAGCCGTGCACGGGCTATTCGATGCAAAGCTTCATGGAAGACTGGGGACCGGAAAAAGCGGACCCTTCCAATTTCCGGATTGCGAAGAGCCGTTCTTGCGGGTCCGGCGTCATTCTGACGGTGGATTTCGCCAAGAACCGGCAAGAGGCGCTTTGGGTGGAGCGGGACGACCTGGTGATTGGTTTCTCACCTTTGCCGGGCTGCCCGCATCCCAAATGAGCAGGGGCAGGCTAGACTAAAATCTGAACAGAGAGCGACGGGCATGGGAACGATAACAACAGGTCTGGAAGGCGTCATTGCCGGAGAGTCGGAGATTTGCTACATCGACGGTTATCAGGGCATCCTGAGCTACCGCGGCTATAACATTCACACCCTGGCCGACAACGCCACTTTCGAGGAAGTCATCTTTCTTTTATGGAACGGCTGGCTCCCGAAACAGGCGGAACTCGACGAGTTAAAGCGGCAACTGGTTGCCGAGCGGCAATTGCCCGCGCCGGTCATCGAATTCCTGGGCAGCGTTGCGAAGTCGAACCCGATGGACGTGCTGCGCACCGCCGTCTCGATGCTCAGCCTGTATGACGGCGAGGCTGCCGACATGTCGCCCGAGGCCAACCATCGCAAAGCGGTGCGGCTGATGGCTACGACCGCCACCATCGTCACCACATTCGACCGTCTCCGCAATGGAAAGTCCCTGGTGGCAGGAGATCCGGCGCTCGGCTTTGCGGCCAACTTCCTGTACACGCTGACCGAACGGCGCCCGGACGATGTGATGGAGCGCGCCTTCGACGTCGCTCTGACGCTGCACGCCGATCACGAACTGAACGCCTCCACGTTTGCCGCACGGGTCACCGCCGCCACCTTGTCCGACATTTATTCCTGTGTCACCAGCGGCATCGGCGCTCTGAAGGGGCCGTTGCACGGCGGCGCCAATCAGGACGTGATCAAGTGGCTGCTGGACCTGGGCACGGAAGAGGAAGCCGTGGCGCGCGTACAGAATACGCTGGCCAGGAAGGTGAAGATCCCGGGCTTCGGCCATCGCGTGTACCGCACCGAAGATCCGCGCGCCACGCACCTGCGCGTGCTCAGCGAAGAACTGGGCAAACGCACCGGACACGAGAATCTGTACCGCCTCTCCAAGCGCATGGAAGAGACTATCAAGAGCGTGAAGGGCCTGTTGCCGAACGTGGATTTCTACTCGGCGTCGGCGTATTACTCGCTGGGGATTCCCATCGATATCTACACTCCCATTTTCGCCGTAAGCCGCATGTCGGGCTGGACCGCGCACGTGCTGGAGCAGTACCGCAACAACCGCCTGATCCGGCCGCGCGCCGAATACAAAGGCAATCCCGACGGGCAGACCTGGATTCCGATCAAGGACCGGTAATGGACGAGCGCGCGTACTATTCCCAGTCGCAAACCACCAAAGCGGCAATGCTCAATTGCCCCTACTGCCGTTCGCAAGAGTCATACGATCTGCGTTGGATGGTCCACAAGAAGAAGGATCGCCTGCCCGGCGGCGCCGATGAGCGCGACCGCGCCAAATTCGCCAAGGCGCAAAGCTACATGGTGCTGCTGGACGACAAAGTGTCCTGCAAGAATATGCGCTGCCGGCGTCCGTTCGAAATTTCCGGCGTCAAGACCATGGCTTTTCTGTAGCGGCCGGGCCTGCGCTGTCATACTGGCGGTCGGGGGCCTGCGCGATGCGGATCAGCTCGCCGCGATCCAGCCAGTTCAGATCGCAGTGGGAGCAATCGTCGATCACGATGTTGCCCGGGCCGCCATAGAAGTGCGTGTCCCTGCGGTGGTGGCACTGCGGACAATCGATATGCCGGTCGAGTTCCCTGCGGTCCGGCGGGTGCGGCGCTGCGCGTACCGCGAGTCCGGCTTTGAGTTCTTCGATCAGTGCCGGAAACGCGTCCATGGGGATGAGCATGCCGCGGCAGCGCGTGCAATAGCGGATGCGCTCGCGCGCCAGGATGGCGTGCATCAGCGGGATGGCGCAGACGGGGCAGGCTTCCGGGACCGGTTCGCCCAGCACGCGTACGCCGTCGTCGTTCTTTTCGGGATAGTAGATGCTCTTGCAGTAGTCGCAGGCGAAGCCTTCGTCATCGCCTTCCAGACGCAGGGGCGCACCGCAGGACGGGCAATTCATACCTGCGGCTTGCCGCACTCCGGGCAGAATCTGGCGCGCTGCGGCATGGCCTGTCCGCACTCGATGCAGAATTTCGCCGCGATCCGTAAAACTCGCAGATGCGCGCCAGGCGCCGCAGCAGGTTGGCCAGGTGGAATCGGCTCCGGCGGCGGGGGCGGCGGTTTTCATGGCGCCCATCATGGTCTGCGCCATGGACAGGCCGGCGCCCAACCCCACGCCCACTCCGGCCGCGCCGCCCGGATTGGCGGCGGCCACGGGCAAGGCTTGCGCCGTCTGGAACCGGGTGTAGCTTCCGAGATCGCCCGCCATGTTGACGCCGATGCGCTGGTCGAACACCTTTTGCAGTTCGTCGGGCAGCGACAGGTTCTCGACGACGAATTGCGCCAGTTCCAGTCCGAGGGCGGCAAACACGGGTTTCAACGCGGCGGCAATCTCTCCGGCCAGTTTGCCCTGGTTCGCCGCCATATCGACGAACGCCACTTCGGAGGGCGCGAAGATGTCGGTCATCCGGGCGACGATGGTATTGCGAAGCTGGCCTTCCAGGTCGGACACGTAGTAGCTGTCGCGCGTGCCGCTCACATTGGTGTGGAACAGCTTCACGTCGGCGATGCGGTAAGAATAGATGCCGTAGCCGCGCAGCCGGACGGCGCCGAATTCCTTATCGCGGATGGTGATGGGGGTGGCGGTGCCCCAGCGCTGGTCCATGCGCAGCCGGGTGGAAAAGAAGTACACGTCCGATTTGAACGGCGACTCGAACTCTTTGTTCCAGTTCATCAGGTCCGTCAGCACGGGCAGGTTGCGCGTGGTCAGGGTGTAGAGACCGGGCGGGAATACGTCGGCAATGCGGCCTTCATTGACGAACAAGGCCATCTGCGAATCGCGGACGGTGAGCTGCCCGCCGTTCTGGATTTCCATGTCCTCCATGGGATAGCGGGAAGCCAGAAGTTTGTCATCGGACTCAGTCCATTGGATGATGTCGATGAACTGCTTTTCGAGGAAGTTTCGCAGACTCACACATGCCTCCCGAGCGGGATTCTAGCATGGGTCAAAACCGGCACAAATGCATACTTTAGTGAGCTAGTTTTCGGTGGGGCGCTCCACGCGTTCGATGACGAACGTTTCCACTGGAGCTTTGGTTTGTTCCAGCTTGAGGCCCAGTTGGCGTTCGAATACGGTGAAGAGGGTCGGCCGCACGGGGTCGTCGAGCCCTTCATTGCCGCCGCCGGGACCGCGCAGAGGCACCCATCCGTCGGTGTCCATTTTGTACAGCCCGGTGAGTCCCGTACGGTCGATGAGGGGCCGGTCCGACCAGTTTTCGACCCAGGCAATCAGGTCCTCCACGCTGGCGGCTTTGCTGTGCACCCCGCGGCCCTGGCCGCCTTGAAAGTTGTGACAGGGAAGACCGGGACCGCAGTCCTTCTCGTCCACACTCTCCATTTTCAATCCGCCCTTCGCCACGGTCACAGCGTACACCGGGATCTCTTTGTGGTCGCGCCGGACGACCAGTTTGAACCGCTCGGCGAGCAAAGCCTGGAGCATGGGCCGCATCCTCTGTTCACGAACTCTGCCGGGCAAGTCGGCTGGAATGGCGCCCGCCGCCGCTCGCGCATCGATATCGTATAGCGCCGAGTGGGTCCACTCCGGCCCGCCGGACATCCGGACGGACTGGATGGAAAGCCCGTAGGCCCATTCGATGGCCAGGTAGAGAGGGATCCCGACAGCCGTGAGCCGCCCCCCAGGCTCGGTCTGAAAGCTCATGGCGCCCAGGCGGCTTGACTGGTTGGCCTTCACCGAAGCCACTTCGAACTTCTCGGGCGCTGCGTTCTGCGCGCGTAGTTGCGGGGCGTGGAGCACGCCTATGGCGACGGGCGCCACGATTGCCAGTATTGCCGCAAGGGCGAGCAACAGCCGTTTGCCCAAGGCGAGATCGTTCGCCAGCCGGTTGGCCATGATGCTCTCGATCCGCTTCTTCAGATCGGCGCCGGTCACGCCAGCGACACAGGCGGGCGATTCCAGATAGAAGCGGCACACGTTTAAGATTCCTTCGGCGTACACTTCCGGATCGCTGCCGGTGCGCAGCACTTCTTCGTCGCAGGCGCGCTCGCGCTCATCGATCATGCGGGCGCGGATCCACCAGACCAGAGGATGGAACCAGAAGACCGTTTCCACGATCATGTGCAGGGCGACGGCCAGGTTGTCGCGGCGGCGCATGTGGCACATCTCGTGCGCGAGGACGGCCGACAATTGGGCCGCGGTCAGGCGCTCGTCGATGCCTTCCGGAAGCAGCAGGACCGGCCGCCGGATTCCCACCACGCCCGGCTCCAACCGGGAACGCGAGTACATCACGGAAACCGGCAGGCCAATCCGCACCGGCGTCGCAGACCGGACCACGGCCCGCACTTCGCGCCACTTGCGGAGCCACGAAAAGCCCACCGCCAGGAAGCCGCACAGCCAGAACGCCGGCAGCAGGATTGGCGCGATGCGGCTACTACTGCGCGGCGCCGGCGGCACGGCGAGAAAAGACGGCTGGCCGATGCCTTCGACGATATCGGAAATCGGGCGCACTGCCGCGGTGGGCGCGGGAGCCGCGGGCCACGGTACCTGCCGTCCCACGCTGACCAGCAGCGCGAAGGGAATCAGAAATTTCACCGAGGCGGCCAGCCACAGCCGGTACCGCACCGTGGCGCGATTGCGGCGCAGCGCCAGCGTCAACAGCCACGCCGCCGCCGCGAATAGAGTGGATTGCCACAGGTGGTTGGCCACCGGCAGGATGTACCCGGGGATCATTTCGGTTTCTCCTTTTTAGACAGTGCCCGCAAGGCCCGCTCCGCCTCTTTCACATCTTCCAGGGTCAGTTTCCCGGACTGCACCAGGTGCGCCATCACCGGCTTGGTGCGGCCGCCGAACAGGCTCAGCAAATCGTCGATGAGGCGGCTCTGCGCCTGCTCGCGTGTGATGGCCGCGTCGAAAATGTTGGCGTTGCTGATGCGCTTTACCAGCCGCAGCGCCTGCTTCGTCTCCAGGCGATACACCGTCGTCTGGATGGTAGTGTAGGCCGGCCGGGGCTCCGGAAAGGCCTCCTGGATCTCGCGCACCGAACAGGCGCCGCGCGTCCAGACCACTTCCATGATCTGCAATTCCAGCCGGGTCAGTTTTGGTTGAACCATGCGATTACTATACTTGTGATCGAGCCTACTATACATATAGTCCGACGGCAAGTAAATTCTTCGGCGAACAGGCACCACTTACCGGATGTGCTTCTATCGCGCTACACTCTGGTTGGGAGAATCATATGTCCGATCATGAAAACGGCCATGGAGATGTCCGTCCGCGCACGGCGGTCCTGACCCGGGGCTTCGACCCCAAGCTTTCCTTCGGTTCCGCGCGGCCCGCGGTGTTCCGCAGTTCCACCTACGTCTTCGAAAGTCCCGAAGCCGCGGAGCATGCCTTCGCCATCACCACGGGCAAAATCAAGCCGGCCAATGGCGAACGCGCCGACCTGATTTACGCCCGCTTCTCGCATCCGAATGCCGAGATTCTGGAAGATCAGATCGTCCCTCTGGAAGCCGGCGCGACGCAGGCGGCGGTGTTCAATTCCGGGATGGCGGCCATCATGACGGCGTGCTTCACCTTCGCTCGCCCGAACAGTTCCATCGTCTACACGACTCCCCTGTACGGCGGCACCACGGGGCTGATCCATAGCTTCCTGGAGCCTTTCGGAGTGCGCGGCATCCCGGTGCACGGAGGCGATGCCGAAGCGTTGGAGGAAGCCATACGCAAGGCGGGAGACTGCTGCATCGTACTGCTGGAAACGCCCGCGAATCCCACGCTGATGATGACCGATATCGAGCGGGTAGCGAACGCCGCGGCCGCCCATCCGGCCAAGCCGGTGGTGATGGTGGATAACACGTTCCTGGGTCCGGTGTTCCAGCACCCGCTGCTGCTGGGCGCCGATATCGTCCTCTACTCCGCCACCAAGTACCTGAACGGCTTCAGCGACATGCTGGCGGGTGTAGCCCTGGCCGGAAGCAGCGACATGATCCAGAAGATTCGCAGCCGGCGCAACATGTTCGGCAACATTCTGCCGCCCGACGAGTGCTGGATGCTCGACAGCCGCCTGCCCACCGTTTCGCTGCGCATGAACCGGCAGAGCAAGAACGCGCAACGGCTGGCCGAAGCGCTGGTGGGCCATTCCAAATTGAGCGCGATCTACTATCCCACGCTGTTCACCGATCCGGAGCAGAAGCGCATCTTCGAAAAACAGTGCGCGTATCCCGGCGGGATTTTCTCGGTGGAATTCCAGGGCGGCAAACCGGCGGCGTTCGATTTCCTGCGCAAGCTGCGCATCGCGCGGAACGCGGTCTCTCTCGGCGGCGTGGAAACGCTGGTATGCCATCCCAAGACCACCATCCACTCGGGCATGACCCTGGCGGAACTGGCCGAATGCGGCGTCACCGACGGCCTGGTGCGCGTCTCGGTGGGCATTGAAGACTGGCGCGATCTGCTGGCCGATTTCGAGCAGGCGCTGGCCGGGTAGCTCTTTAGGCCGCGGATACCACCGGCCCGAATCCGAACTGGGTGTACCCCGTCGCGAAAGCGCCGGCGTCCAACCCCATCATGCACGTCAGAGCAAGCGTTTGTATTCTGGGCTTTTTCTCACTCTCTCCTCTTCCGGCGGCTGATGAGATTCCCCTGGTGGTCCCGGCGGGTGCGCCGATCCGCGTGTTTCTGACCAAGCGGGTTCCCAAACGCGCCGGGGCGCCGGTCCAAGCCAGGGTCATCGACCCCGTCTACGCGTTCGATCACGAGGTGATCCCGCCCGGCGCTATCGTCACGGGAAAGGTGGGTCGCGTCCTTCCGGTTTCGAAGACGCAGCGGGCCAGGGCCATTCTGAATGGCGATTTCACGCCGTTGCACGTGGCGCCCATCGAGTTCACCACCCTCCTCATGCCGGACGGGCGCACCCTTCCCATCCACACCGCCGAAGAACTCGGACTGGACACCATCATGCCCTCGCGGCCCGCGAAGCAGAAAGCCAACACCCAGCAGAACACCGGCGTGCTCGCTGCCGGCAAACAACAGGTGCATGACGCCGTTCAGGCGCAGATCGCCCGCGCCAAAAGCATTCCCGATATCGTCCGCGGCCCCGACAAATGGGAGCGCATCGAGGATTACCTGATGGCCAAACTGCCGTATCACCCGCAGTATATCCGCAAGGGCACGCGGTTCGATGCCGATCTGGTGCAGCCGCTGAGCTTCGGAGCCGAGCCGGCGGCTTCCGCGCAACTGGCGCCGGCGGGAACCCAGCCGCAGGCCGACACGGTGGCGCACGCGCGCCTGATCACCCCGCTGGATTCCGCGCACGCCAAGCCCGGCGAGACGGTGGAGGCGGTCCTCGCCGAGCCCGTCTTTTCCGCCGATCGCAAGCTGATTCTGCCCGAGGGGACGCATCTGCAAGGCACCGTGGTGGCTGCCAGGAAGGCTCGCCGGTTCCATCGCGGCGGGCAGCTTCGGTTCACGTTCAAGGAAATCGAACTGCCCCAGGAAGTCGCCCGGCTGGAGTCGCCGGCCCCCGATGCAGTGGAACAGCGCCCGGCGCAGGACAAGCTCAAATTCCGGACGCAAGCCAACCTGCAAGCGGCCGAAAGCGGCGGCAAGGCTTCTCTCAAAGTCGATGGCGAAGGCGGCGTGCAAGCCAAGGAATCCAAGACGCGTTTCCTGGCAGCGGCGGCCTCGGTAATGATCGCCCGGCGCGCGGGCGATAACGACCCCCTCCGGAATCAGGGCGGGCAGGTGATCGGGCAAAGCCAGAACGTGGGGGGCCGGACCCTCGGTGGCGGATTCGGCTTCGGTTTGCTGGGCACCGGCATCGCCCAGAGTTCGCGCTGGGTGGGAGCCGCCTTCGGCTACTACGGAATGGCCTGGTCGCTCTATTCCACCGTGATCGCGCGCGGCTCCGAAGTGCAGTTCCGAAAGAACGCGGTAGTCGACATCCGCTTCAACCCCCATCCGGAGACCGCGGCCCAAACCCAGCAGCATTAGCATTGGTGGACGGGCCACGCGCATGCTGGAGTAACATGGATCTTCATGAACTCCGCGTCGCGCTGCCTGGCGGCTCTGCTGCTTCTTTGCGCTGCTTCCGCGCAGCGTCCCGACGGGCTGTACGCGGAGATCCGGACCTCCCGCGGCCTCATCGTCGCGCGTCTGGAAGCGGAACTCACGCCCATGACGGTGGCCAATTTCGTGGGCCTCGCCGAGGGTACCATCGCTAACGCCGCCTTCGATCCCGGACGGCCGTTCTTCGATGGCGCCGTCTACCACCGGGTCGTCCCCGGCCACGTCATCCAGACCGGCATTCCCCGCTCGGACCGCGCCCGGGGTCCCGGCTATACGTTTCCCAATGAGATTCACGCGGGGCTCAGTCATAATCACGCCGGCGCGCTCAATATGGCCAACAGCGGCCCCAACACCAACGCCTCGCAGTTCTGCATCACGCTGGGCGATCGCTCTTACCTGGACGGCGATTTCACCGTCTTCGGCGAAGTGGTCGAGGGCCTCGACGTGGTCATGCGCATCGCGCAGGGCGATGTGGTCGAGACTGTCCGCATCGCGCGCGTGGGTGCCCGGGCGCGGGCTTTCCATCCCACCACCGAGTCCTTCCGCGCCATGGTGCGGGCGGCGGAACAGCGCGTCAAAGAGCACGCCGAAATGAAACGCATCGCCGAGCGCGACTGGGTCGCCCGCAATTATCCAAAAGCCGATGGACCTGAGGGCGGAGTCCTGACCGTGCCACTGGAGGCGGGCCACGAACCGGCCCAGGGACCGCTCCACGTGCGCTACCGCGGCACCGAGCTGCGCTATGCCGGCGACGTTCTCGGACGGGACGGTCCGCCCATCCAGCCGGTTTCCTTCGGCAGCGGCGAAGATGGCGTCCCCGGCTTCCTCGATCCGCCGCGGACGTTCCCCGTGGAGCCAGGGAAAACCAAAATCAACCCCGGGCTCGACGGCGTCATCGCGGCCATGAAACCCGGCGAACGCCGCATCGCCATTGTGCCCGCCGCGTTGGCCTATGGCCGCGTCGGAACGTATCCGCCGGAAACACCCGGCAAGCGCCGCTTCGTCGTGTCTCCCAACGCCATGCTGGTCTATGACGTGGAGGTGTTGGCGAATGACTAAACAGGTTCCATCGCAGACCCCTGGAGCGGAGACGGATTTCCAATCCGATATCCTCCCGGTTTTCTCTGCGTCTTCCTCCGCGGCTCCGCGCGATGAGAGGAGACTTGGCATCTCTCGCCGCGGATTCCTCGCCTGCGCCGCCCCCGCCATCCTGCGCGCCCAACAGAACGCCGCGGCCATCCCCGCGAAACTGGCGGAGGACTTCAAACTGCCCGGCCTCTCGGTAGCGATGGCGCGCCACGGCAAAATGGTGTTCCAACAAGCCTTCGGCTGGGCCGGCCGCGACGCCCGCGAGAAACTGACGCCGCAGCACCGCTTTCGCATCGCCAGCGTCAGCAAGCCCATCACCTCCGTCGCCCTGTTCACCTTGATCGAAGCAGGACGCCTGCGGCTCGACGACACCGTCTTCGGCCCGCGGGGCGTGCTCGGCGAAGCATACGGCAATCCGCCGTACAATCCCCACATCGAAGACATCCGCATCGTTCACCTCATGACCCACACCGGCGGTGGTTGGACCAATGACGACCGCGACCCCATGTTCCGCCATCCCGAGATGAACCATGCCCAACTGATTCGCTGGACCCTCGCCAATCAACCGCTCGTCAACCCTCCCGGCGAAAAATACGCCTACTCCAACTTCGGCTACTGCGTGCTGGGGCGCGTGATCGAGAAACTCACCGGTCAGCCCTACTCCCGCTATGTGCAGGAAAAAGTCCTGGCCCCGTGCGGCATCCGCGACATGCAGATTGCCGGTAATGCTCTGGCGGATCGCGCCCCCGGTGAGGTGGTCTATTACCAGCCCGAGGAAAGTCCGTACGGCATGAATGTCCGCCGCATGGATTCGCACGGAGGATGGATCGCCACCGCCGCGGACCTGGTGAACTTCGCGGGGCACATGGACGCCATTCTGAAGCCAGGCTCGCTACGCGAGATGACCACCGCAACCGCCGCGAATGCGGGCTACGCCAAAGGCTGGGCGGTCAACAAAGTGCCCAACTGGTGGCATACCGGAAGTCTGCCGGGCACCGCGACCCTGATGGTCAGGACGGAAAGCGGATTCTGCTGGGCGGCTCTCACCAATACCCGTTCCGAAGACCTTGCCACCGCCATGGACCGCATGATGTGGCAGCTCTCCGGGAAGTTCTGAGGCGTCGTCAAGGCCGGTTGGATCTGGAGGCCGCCTTTCGCCGCCACCAGCTCAAGGATGGGCATCTCACAGCGGCGCTGGTTTGGGTCCCGCTAGCGTCGCCGCAGCCCGGGCGAATCTGTAGTAATGTAGGCACCATGGTTTTTGAACAGTTCTATCTGGGGTGCCTGTCTCACGCTTCGTACCTGCTCGGCTCCGGGGGAATTGCCGCCGTCGTGGATCCGCAACGGGACGTGGGCATCTACATCGAATGCGCGGCCAAACTCGGCTTGCGCGTCGAATACGTCATCGAAACTCACCTGCACGCCGATTTCATCTCCGGCCATCGCGAACTGGCCGCCATGACCGGCGCGAAGATCTACCTGGGCGCGGAAGCCGGCGCGCGATTCCCGCATTTCCCGGTCCACGATGGCGACGAAGTCCGTTTCGGCGACTGCGTTCTCCAATTCCTGGAAACACCCGGCCACACGCCCGAGAGCATCTCCATTGTGGTCACCGACACCGCGCGTTCGCCCGAGCCCTACGCCGTGCTCACCGGCGATACCCTCTTCATCGGCGACGTGGGACGTCCCGACCTGGCGCCCGACCGCACGCCGCAGCAACTCGCCGCCATGCTGTATGACAGCCTGCACACCAAGCTCCTGAAGCTGCCCGACCAGGTGCTGGTCTATCCCGCCCACGGCGCGGGCTCGTTGTGCGGCCGTCAAATGAGTTCCGAACGCAGCTCCACCATCGGACAGCAGCGCCGCGAGAATTACGCGCTCCAGCCGGCATCGAAGGAGGAGTTTGTGCGCCTGCTGACCGCTGAACTCCCCGAGCGCCCCGGATATTTTGCCCTGGATGCCGAGATGAATCGCACCGGCCCTACCCCGCTGGCGGACCTTCCCATCCCGGAAGGGCTGTCGCCGCGGGCCGTCCTTCAATTGCAGAATTCCGGCGCTCTGGTGGTGGATACGCGCCCCTCCGCCCACTTCGGCGGCGCCCACGTTCCGGGCGCGATTCACGTTGGACTCACCGGGCAGTTCGCCTCCTGGGCGGGGCGAGTCATCGGCCTGGAGCAGAGCATCGTCCTCGTCGCCGAGGAGCGCGACGGAATGCTGGAAGCGCGCACACGGTTGGCGCGCGTGGGCATGGAGAATGTCGCCGGCTACCTGGAAGACGGCATGGCCGCGTGGTTCCGCGAAGGGTTGGCCGTCGAACAGGTGCCGCAGGTCACGGTGCAGGATCTCCATCGCGAGATCGACCATCTCCAGGTAATCGACGTGCGCCAACCCGGCGAATGGGAGCAGGCCCGCATCGCCCAGGCCGTGCTCAAACCCCTGCCCCAATTGACCGCCATGCTTGGCGGCCTGGACCCCGGCGTCCCCGTCGCCGTGCACTGCAAATCCGGGTACCGCAGCTCCATCGGAACCAGCCTGCTGAAGCGCGCGGGATTCGCCAACGTGATGAACATCATCGGCGGCATCGATGCCTGGAAGGCCTGCGGCCTGCCGGTCATCGGGTAAGCCACCCAGAGCCAACGCGACACAAGCGTGGGCGTGCGGACACGGCGCCGCGGCGCCTTTTTTCTGAAAGGAACGGCTTACCCGCGGCATTTCACCTGCATGGACGTCTGACGCAGAGGAGGACTGCCCGATGCGGAACTCGCA
>JARLGM010000136.1 GCA_031292755.1 Candidatus Sulfopaludibacter sp. | reverse complement strand
CTTCAGATTGTCGTAGACGCGTTTCAACGCCGGCGGAGTCACCGTGAACGAACAACTGCTGGCGAAGCGCACACGCTCCCGCTCGATCAAATCGACCACCGAATCCTGTAGCACCTCCGTGTACATCTCGAACGGCGGAATGCCGGGATGGCGGCCCAGTGCGCCGAGTACCGAATTGGCGATATCGCCCACGCCGGATTGAATCGGCAGGAACGACGCCGGAATCATTCCCGTGGCAAGTTGCGCGGCCAGAAATTCGGCGACGTTGTTACCGATGCGCTCGGTCAACGGGCTGGTCTCGCTGAATCCGCGCGCCTCGTCATCGAGGTCCGTCTCCACCACTCCCATGATCTTCGCCGGATCGATGGTGAGGATCGGCGAGCCGATTCGGTCGGAAGGTTTATAGATGGGAATCTGCTTGCGGTAGGGCGGGTCCGCCGGTTCGTAGATATCGTGCAGTCCCAGGATCGTGGGTGGATGATGGCGATTCAGTTCTACGATCACCCGCTCCGCCAGATTGCAGAAGGTAGGCGCGGCGCCCACACCGGAAGTCAGCACGATGCCGCCGCCCGCCGTAAGATCGGCAGCCTCGACGACGGCCACGTCCACTTTGCCGAGGAACCCGTAGCGAGTCACCTGCGGCATCAGCGAAAGGTGCAGGTCGAAGAAGCGCGTCTTGCCGGCGTTGATGCGGTCGCGCAGCACGGCATCGGTCTGATACGGCGTGCGGAACTTGATGGCCTGCGCTTTGGCTAGCGCGCCATCCAAAGACGGACCGGTCGACGCCCCCGTCAGCACCCCGATCTGGAACTCCTCGCCCGCATTGTGAGCGGCGGTGGCGCGGGCAGCGAGCGCCAGAGGGATCGCTTTCGGCGCACCGGCCGGTGTGAATCCGCTGAATCCAACGGTCTGTCCGTTTTGAATCAAAGCGGCAGCTTCGTCTGCCGTGAGAACCGGAAATGAGGCAATCATAAGGTACCTTTCGTGGGCTGCTGATGGAACAACGCCAGCAATTCCCGGCTGGCTGCGAACGGCGTCGTGCGCCCGCCATGCACTTCTTCCCGTAGCGCGGGCAGCCGCCCGGCCACCGCGCGATTCGCCTGGAACAACTCCTCCAGCCCCAGCATCACGAGCTCGTTCATCCATTCGAGCGCCTGGCGATTCCTGAGGGCCGCCATGTGCCCGTTCCCTTCCAGTAACTCCTGGTGGTCCAGCACCATTTGCCAGACCTCGGCGATCCCGTCCCCGCCGGTAGAGGAGCAGGTCAGCACTCGCGGCGTCCAGCCGTCCGCCGGCACAGGGAACAAATGCAGGGCGCCGGCATACTCCACGCGCGCCCGCTCCGCCTTGGCTTTGTTGTCGCCATCGGCTTTGTTGATGGCCATGCCGTCGAGCATCTCGATGATGCCGCGCTTCATGCCCTGCAACTCGTCGCCCGCTCCAGCCAGCATCAGCAGCAGAAAAAAGTCGGTCATGGAGCGCACCGCCGTCTCGCTCTGCCCGACGCCCACCGTCTCCACCAGGATGTTGCGGTACCCGGACGCTTCGCACAACAGAATCGTCTCTCGCGTGCGGCGCGCCACGCCGCCCAGATGGCCTCGCGACGGAGACGGGCGTATGAAGGCCCGCTCCTCTACCGCCAGGCGCTCCATCCGCGTCTTATCGCCCAGGATGCTGCCGCCGGACAGGGGACTGGAGGGGTCCACGCTCAATACCGCAACGCTTTCGCCGCGCTCGCGGATCAGGTGCATGCCCAGCGCGTCGATGAAGGTGCTCTTGCCGACTCCCGGCACGCCAGTAATTCCCACCCGCCGCGAATGGCCGGTGTGCGGCAGCACTGCGTCCAACAGCCGCGCCGCCAATTCGCCGTCCGATGGAAGCTGGCTCTCAATGACGGTGATGGCGCGGGCCAGAATCGCGCGGTCGCCGCCCAGCACACCTCCGATATAACGTTCCAGCGGCAGGCGCTTAGGCCGCACGCACGCTCCCGATCAGAGCATTCAAAATCTTCTGCGCGCACACCGGAATCACCGTGCCGGGGCCGAAGACGCCGGCCACTCCCGCCTGGAACAGCGCCTCGTAATCCTGCGGCGGAATCACTCCGCCGACGAACACGAGAATGTCTTCGCGTCCCAGTTTCTTCAAATCGGAAATCACTTCCGGCACCAGCGTGGAGTGCCCGCCCGCCAGACTGGAAACACCGAGCACGTGGACGTCGTTTTCCACCGCCATACGCGCCGCTTCGCGCGGAGTCTGGAACAGCGGTCCGACATCCACATCGAAGCCGAGGTCCGCAAATGCCGTGGCAATCACCTTGGCGCCCCGGTCATGCCCGTCCTGCCCCATCTTCGCCATCAGGATGCGCGGCCGCCGGCCCTCCAGCCGTTCAAACTCCCGCGCCAGTTCCTGCGCACGTTGGAATTCCGGGTCGCCCCGGCTCTCCGAAGAGTACACACCGGAAATGGTGCGGTTCACCGCCTGGTACCTCCCGAAAACCTTTTCTAAAGCGGACGATATCTCGCCCAGGGTTGCCCGGACCCGCGCAGCGCGAACCGCCAGATCCAGCAAATTGCCCGACCCATCCCGCGCGGCATGAGTCAGCGCCGCCAGCGATTCGTCCACTGCCGCCCGATCGCGCGTCGCGCGTATCTGCGCCAACCGGCGAAGCTGCGCTTCGCGGACCGCTTGATTGTCCACCACACGCACATCCAGTTGCTCTTCTTCCGCGGGCTTGTACTTGTTGACCCCGACTATGGTTTCCCTGCCGGAATCGATCTGCGCCTGCCGCCGCGCCGCGGCTTCTTCGATGCGCATCTTGGGGATTCCGGTTTCGATCGCCTTAGCCATGCCGCCAAGTGACTCGATCTCCTGAATGTGATGCCACGCGCTGTGCATCAGCTCGTGAGTCAGTGACTCGACGTAGTAACTCCCTGCCCACGGGTCCACTACCTTGGTGACTCCCGTCTCTTCCTGCAGAAAAATCTGCGTGTTACGGGCGATGCGCGCCGAAAAGTCGGTAGGCAGTGCGATGGCCTCATCCAGCGCGTTGGTGTGCAGTGACTGCGTATGCCCCAGCACCGCCGCCAACGCCTCGATGCATGTGCGCGGGACATTGTTAAACACATCCTGAGCCGCCAGGCTCCAGCCCGAGGTCTGCGAATGCGTCCGCAGCGCCATCGACTTCGGATTCTTGGGATGGAAGCTCTTGATGATCTTGGCCCACAGAACGCGAGCCGCGCGCATCTTGGCAATCTCCATGAAATGATTCATGCCGATGCCCCAGAAAAAGCTCAGCCGCGGGGCAAAGGTGTCGATATCCAGGCCGGACGCGATGCCGGTGCGGATGTATTCCAGCCCGTCGGCCAGCGTATAGCCCAATTCCAGATCGGCGCCGGCGCCCGCTTCCTGCATGTGGTAACCGCTGATCGAAATGCAGTTGAATTTCGGCATCTTCTCGGAGCAATACCGGAAAATGTCGCCGATGATCCGCATGGAAGGCACGGGTGGATAAATGTACGTATTGCGGACCATGAACTCCTTCAGAATGTCGTTCTGAATGGTCCCGTTCAGGAGCTGCGTGGCAACTCCCTGCTCCTCGGCGGCGACAATGTAAAACGCCATCACCGGCAGCACCGCACCGTTCATCGTCATGGAGACGGACATCTGCCCCAGCGGGATCTGGTCGAAGAGAATCTTCATGTCCTCGACCGAATCGATGGCCACCCCGGCTTTGCCCACGTCGCCCGTCACACGTTCGTTGTCCGAATCGTAGCCGCGATGCGTCGCCAGGTCGAAGGCCACCGAAAGCCCCTTCTGGCCCGCCGCCAGGTTGCGGCGATAAAACGCATTCGATTCTTCGGCGGTGGAGAACCCCGCGTACTGCCGGATGGTCCACGGCTGCATGGCGTACATCGCCGAATACGGCCCGCGCAGAAACGGCGGGACCCCCGCGGCATACTCCAGGTGCTCCATGGCGTACAGATCGTCTGCCGTGTACCATGCCTTCACGGGGATGTGCTCGGCCGTGTTCCACACCGGCGAGCCTTCCCGCGGCCCCGCCGGATCCGCCGTCCGCTGCCTGAGCTGGTATGCGATTTTCGAGAAGTCCGGTCTCATTGCGCGCTCCTCATTCCGAGTCTGTCCTGCCACGCGGTCAGAGTTTGAATCGCATCGCTGAAGATGTGAATGAAGCCCTGCACCCCGGCCGCTTCCAGCGCAGCGATCTGCTCTTTGGGATTGCCCGCCACCAGCACCGGCACTTTCACCTTGGGGCAGACTTCCCGCGCCAGCCCCAGGTACTCGGGGTCGGAACTGCATAGAACGATCAGGTCCGCGTCCGTGCCCTCATATTCCTCGGCCTCCACCATATCGAAACCCGCGCAGCCGAAGAAATTCAGGCAGAAGTTGGAACGCGCACCCTTCATTTTCACGTCGCCGCGCTTCAGCAGCAGGACCTTCGGATATCGTCCTGCCGTCCGCGCGTACTCCGTGGTGCGCCGCCGGATCTTCTCGAAGGGCTCGGCGAGGCGAATCCCAGGTTCCGTCTCCGGCAGTTCCGCCCCCGGCGTCTTCTCTGCCACGTTGGGATAGTTATTGACGCCCACCAGCGAACGCTTTCGCGCGGAATACGCCTTTTCCCGAGCCGCGCGCGTCTCCGCCAGCGCCCGTTCGATAGACCCGGAAGCCAGCGCCCTGGCATACCCGCCTTCCGCCTCGACCTGCTGCAGCAGTTTCCAGGCTTCCCGCGCCAGCGCATCGGTCAGCGCCTCTATATAATAGGACCCGCCCGCGGGATCGGCCACCGCATCCAGGTGCGATTCTTCCTTGAGGATCCGCTGCAGATTCAGCGCCAGGTGCGGATCGAACCCAAACGGCTGGACGGTGAGTCGATCGCAGCCTCCCACCGCGGCGGCCATCGCTTCGGTGGTCACACGCAGAAGATTGGTGTACCGGTCGTACTCGCTCTTATTGCGCTGCGCGGTCCGCGCGTTCAGGCGCATGCGGCAGGCGCGATCATCCACCGGACCGAATGCCGATACGGCCAACGCCCACAACAAGCGTGCCGCCCGCAGCTTGGCGATCTCCACGAAGTAGCTCGGACCCACGGCAAAAACAAATTCGACTTGCGTAGCAATCGTATCGACCGGCAATTTCGCGGTCAACTCGGCCAACCGCTCCACTCCCGCGGCGATTCCGTAGCCCAGTTCCTGCACCGCATGAGCACCGGCCTCGTGCAACAGATCGGCGCGAATGGCCTGCGGACCGGGCTTGGCATCCTGCGCAATCTCCCAACTCTCGCCCGTCCCGCGCACGAACGGGTACCGATCCGGCGCCGTGCGCACTTGATCTTCGAGCCCCTGCAACGCCTCGCTGCGGTAGTACGGCCGGACGGCCAGCCCTTCCTCGGTGCGCCAAACCAGTTTCTTCTCGTAATCGGCGCCCTTCAGATCCCGGGCGATCGCCGCCTCCCACGTTTCGGTCGAGACTGGCGGGAATTCGCTGCCCAGGCTCAGGATCTCGGTGGACTCCTCCGTGCTACGCATGGCTGCCCTCCTGGACCACCTCAATCAGGTAGCCGAACGCGGCCGCCTCGGTGGTCTTGGGGTGCACGAAAAACACCGTAGTTCCGCGCGACCCCTTGCGCGGCGATTTGTCGATGATCTTGAAGCCGTGATCCCTCAGGTAGTCGAATGCCTTCTGAATGTCGGCCACGCGCAACGCGACGTGCGCCATCCCCCCGCGGCCGCCGTTCTTTTCGATCTGTTTGGCCACCGGAGATTCCGGCGTCAACGGCTCCAGCAACTGCACCAGGTTGGGACCATTGCCCACCTCGAGCAGCACCTCCCGTACCTGGTCGCCGCCCAGCACATCTTCGCGGTGCACCTCCCGGAAGCCCATTGCCTGGTAAGCCCGGACGTGCGATTCCAACTCGCCCGGCTTCACCGAAATGGCCACGTGATCGAAAAACAAAAAGCCTGGTACCTGTTCCAGTTGGGACATTATTCGAACTCCGCCACCACCTGGCCCGCTTGCACGCTGTCGCCCTGATTCACGCGCATGGCGCCAACCTTGCCTGCCGAGGGGGCCGTGATATTCGTTTCCATCTTCATCGCTTCCAGAACCAGCAGAATATCGCCCGGTTGCAGGCTCTGCCCCACCTGGGCGGCCACCCGCACCACGATGCCCGAGACCGGACTGCGGCACACCTTCTCTTCGTTCTCGAGCCTGGTTTCCGCCGGCGGCTTGGCCGCGGCAGCAGGCACCCGCACCGGCGACGAACCAAGGTTCAATCCGCTCACATTGTATGGCGCAACCGCGGGCGATTCCGGCTCCGCGGCCTCCACATCCACTTCGTATGTCTTCCCGTCAATCGTAATGTTCAGTTTCATGGCGCCTCCTAGCCTTGCAACCTGTGGGACGCCTGGATCGACACACGCCCCTGTTGTGCCCATGCACTGGTGCTGACCAATCGAATCTGCCGGATATGAGCCCGCACACCCAGATACGCGCCGATGGCGGCCGAGATCGCCAGCAGTTCCTCTTCGCTAATCTCCGGCGCGTCAACCCCGGCCGCTTGCGCCGAAACTGCCCCATCCTCACCGCCGGGCGTTTCCAAAGCCGCGATGCGCCGGGAGATCTCCGCCAGTTGCTCCTGGAGTTCCTTCAAAGTGACTCTTGCCATGATGGTCTCCTACAGCGGCATCAGCCCGTGCTTCTTGGGCGGGCGCAGTTCCCTCTTGGTATGCAGATACTCCATAACCTGCGCGATGTGGCGCCGCGTCTCCGCCGGCTCAATCACCGCGTCCACCAGCCGCCGCCCTGCCGCCACGTAAGGATTGGAAAATGCCTCGCGATACTGCTCGATCACTTCCGCGCGCTTGGCCGGCTTATCCGCCGCCTCCTGAATTTCTTTGCGGAATACGATCTCGGCCGCACCCTCGGCCCCCATCACCGCCACCTCCGCCGTGGGCCATGCGAACACCCGGTCCGCGCCCAGGTCCTTGCCGCACATCGCCAGGTACGCTCCGCCGTAGCACTTGCGCAGAATCACCGTGATTTTCGGCACCGTCGCCGCCGAGTACGCAAACAGCATCTTGGCGCCGTGCCGGATAATGCCGCCGTGTTCCTGCTGCACGCCCGGCAGGAAGCCCGGCACATCGGCAAAGGTCAACAGCGAAATGTTGAACGCGTTGCAGAAACGGATAAACCGCGCCGCCTTGTTAGCCGCGTTGATATCCAGCACGCCCGCCTGCACGCAAGGCTGATTGGCGATGATTCCGATCGTCCGCCCGGCAATGCGCGCGAACCCGACCACAATATTCATCGCGTAGCCCGACTGCACTTCGAAGAAATCGCGGAAGTCCACTACCTTGGCGATCACCTCGCGAACGTCATATCCCTTCTTGATCTCCGCCGGCACAATCTCGTCCATCGCCGGGTTGGGATCCACGTTCGGGTCGCCCTCCACGCGCGGCGGGTCTTCCAGATTGTTGGACGGCAAAAAGCTCAGCAGTTTCTGCGCCAGCAGAATGGCGTGACGGTCGTCTTCGGCTACGAAGTGAATCACCCCGGAATTCGCCATGTGTGCGTCCGGTCCGCCCAACTGTTCCGCCGTGACGCTTTCGCCGGTCACGCCTTTGATCACCTGCGGGCCGGTGATGAACATCTGCGCCTGCCGCGTCTGAATGATGAAATCGGTCAGCGCCGGGCTATACGCCGCACCGCCCGCGCACGGTCCGCAAATCAGCGAAATCTGCGGCACCGCACCCGATAGCATCACGTTGGTGTAAAAGACCTTGCCGTAGCCGGAGAGCGAATCGATGCCCTCCTGCACGCGCGCGCCGCCGGAGTCGTTAATGAACACGAAGGGCGACCCGGTCTTAAGCGACTGCTGCATGATCTCGGCGACTTTGATGGAATGCACTTCGCCGGCCGAACCGCCGGAGACCGTGAAGTCCTGGCTCGCCAGATGCACCAGCCGTCCGCCTATCGACGCCGCGCCGGTCACCACGCCGTCCGCCGGAAAATTCTTGCCGGCCATGCCGAACAACGTGGCCCGATGCTCTGCGAACATGCCCGTCTCTTCGAAACTGTTCGCATCCACCAGCGCGTCCACCCGTTCGCGCGCCGTCAGTTTGCCGCCCTTGTGCTGCTTTTCCAGCCGGTCCTCGCCGCCGCCCAGCATGGCGTCGCTGGTGCGCTTGCGAAGGTCGGCAATTCTCTCCTGCATGGTATGAATGGCCATAAGATGAAGTCCTTTTCGAGCTTTACTGTACCGGGGCTACCGTCACTTTGTGCGTCTTTCCGTCCAACTTCACGTCGTAGGTGACCGGCGTGCGCACAGGACCCTTGCCGTTGCCATTCCCGTTCTCCGGCATCGCCGGCTTGGCGGGCGCCGCGGCGGCCACGGGCGCTGCGGCGGGATCCTTGCCCAAATTCTTGGGCCCCTGCTCGCGCGTGGTGAAAAACTTGGGAGCCACCTTCGGGAACATGGCGAACGTCAGCACGTCTTCGTCGGACCCGTTGCATCCCGGCAGCGCCAGGGCGGCGTTCCGGAGTTCGTGCCATTCCGGCTTGAGCAGATCGGCCGGCCGCCCGTCGATCGGATGCTTGCCCGTCTGCTTCGCCGCCAGTTCCACTACGTTGCGGTCCCGCTGTCCGATCGTCTCGCCGTAGTAGCCCAGCATCAGGTCGGCAAATTCCCCGGTCAGCACCTTGTAGCGGCCCATCATTACATTGAAGACCGCCTGCGTACCTACGATCTGGCTGGAGGGCGTCACCAGCGGCGGGAAACCCGCGTCCGCGCGCACCCTCGGCACTTCCAGCAGCACCTCCTCCATGCGGTCGCCGGCTCCCTGCTGCTTCAACTGGCTCTCCATGTTGGAAAGCATTCCGCCCGGAATCTGGCTGTCGAAGATCTCCGTTTCCACGCCCGTAATATTGCTGAGGAACTCCTGGTACCGCGGCCGGATGCCCGCGAAATACTTCTTCAGGCGGATCAACCTGGCTTTGTCGAGCCGCGCTTCGAAAGGCGTGCCTTCCAGCATCTCCACCAGGCTCTCGGTGGGATTGTGCCCCGGCCCCAGGCTCAAGGAACTGATGGCCGTATCGACGCAATCCGCTCCCGCTTCGATGGCCTTCATCAGGCTGACCATGGTGACTCCGGTGGTGGCATGCACATGTACGTGCACGCGCACCGACTGTCCGCACGTCTCCTTGATGCCCTTGACGATGTCGTAGGCCGGCTGCGGCTTGAGCAGCGCGGCCATGTCCTTGATGCAAATCGAATCGCAGCCGAGTTCCAGCAGCTTTTCCGCCATTTCCACGAAATCGCCGGGTGTGTGGAGCGGACTGACCGTATAGCAGATCGTGCCCTGCGCGTGCTTTCCGGTGCGGCGCACCGCGGCAATGGAGCGCCTGAGGTTGCGAAGGTCGTTCAGGGCGTCGAACACGCGGAACACATCCATTCCGTTCTCCGCGGCCTTTTCCACGAAGCGATCCACCACCGTATCTTCGTAATGGCGGTAGCCCAGCAGATTCTGGCCGCGCAGCAACATTTGCAATCGGGTGTTCGGCAGCAGTTTGCGAAACTGACGCAAGCGCTCCCAGGGGTCTTCATTGAGGAAGCGGATGCACGAATCGAACGTCGCGCCTCCCCAGCACTCCACCGACCAGTACCCCGCCTGGTCCAGATCCGCACATGCGGGAATCATGTCTTCCATGGCCATCCGCGTCGCCATCAGACTCTGGTGCGCATCGCGGAGGACGAGTTCGGTTACGTCAATTGTCTTCGGCATATCTGATTCCGTTTCCGGCCGGCGCTACTCCCAAGCGGTTTTCCAGCTTGAAAGAGAGCGATGCCAGCGAGTGATAAAGGTCTTCGTTCTGCAGGATTACGGTGGGCGGCGCCTGGATATGGGCGGGCGCGAAGTTCCAAATGGCGCGAATCCCGCCGCTCATCATCAGGTCTGCAACCGGCTGCGCCGCCGCCGCCGGGGTGGCAATCACCCCCAGCAGGGTGTGCGTCCGCCGCACGAAATCCGGGAGGAACATCAGAGGCTGAACTTCCCTGCCGTGAACCCGCTGGCCGATCTTCTCGGGATCAATATCGAAGGCGGCGACAATCTCCATCCCATGACTCCGAAATCTCTCATATCCCAGCAAGGCGCTGCCCAAACTGCCGGCGCCGACCAGAACAGCCCCTTTCGGCCGGTTCCAACCGAGAAAGTTCTCCAGCCAGCGCACCAGGTCGGTCAGCAGGTACCCCACCCTGGGCTTGCCGACAATTCCCGTCATTTCAATGTCTTTGCGAACTTGCGTTGGATCCAGCCCCAGACCTCGTGCCAGGTCGGCACAGGAAACCTGGAAGGCGCCGTTCAACACCATTTGCTGGAGGAAGCGGTAGTAAATGGGGAGGCGGCGGAGGCTGGCCTCCGGGATCTCGTGGAGCCGCGGGTTGGGACTGGGGCCTTTCATATTCGAGAAAACTTTATCGAGAAAATCTTCTCGATTGCATTCTGACACATCTCGTTTGATATTTCAAGGCCTTAAGGTCTGTTTATTACAATTTGACGATCCTCCGAACCTGTGACTAAGATTGGCTTGACGCCCCCACCCCACGATGATCGACATTCATAGCCATTTCCTTTATGGGCTGGACGATGGCGCTGAAACCATCGAAGACTCCCTCGCCATGCTCCAAATGGCCGCCGAGTCCGGCACTACCGACATCGTGGCCACCCCGCACGCCAACTCCGACTACCCCTTCCAGCCGGACCTGATCCGCCAGAGAATCGCAGAAATCACCGCCGCCCCCGGCGTCAAACCGCGCCTCCACACCGGCTGCGATTTTCACTTGAGCTTCGAGAATGTGCAGGATGCGTTGCAGAATCCCACCAGGTACGTCATCAATCGCGGGCCTTACCTGCTGGTGGAGTTCCCCCATTCGTCTCTCGCCGGCATGGGCCGCAGCCTCGCCGCGCTGCTCGACCTGGGCCTGGTTCCGATCATGACCCATCCGGAGCGCAACCCCCACCTGCGCCGCATGGGCTCGGAGTTCCAGGAGTGGATTCAGAAAGGCTGCCTGGTCCAGGTGACCGCCCAGTCTCTGTTCGGCAGCTTCGGAAAATCGGCCGAGCAGTCCGCGTGGGAGATGGTGCGCCGCCGCTTAGCCCACTTCATCGCCAGCGATGCCCACGATACGGAACACCGTCCGCCGTGCCTCAACCTGGCGTTCGATGCCGTATCCGCCCGGGTCGGCGCCGCCGAGGCCCGCGCCCTCGCTATCGACAACCCGCAAGCGGTCATTTCGGGCGACCCCATATGGGCGACTCTGCCCAGGAAAAAGCGGTGGTACCAGTGGTAAGGCCGACGCTAATCTGCGCCCTCTGCCTGCTCGCTTCCTGCCACCCCGCACTTCCCCCCGGACCGATCGATCCCACCCTGGCTTCCTACATACCGGCGGGCACGATGGCCCTGGGAGGAGTGAACCTGCAGCAGTTGCGCGCGTCGCCCTGGTACCCGCGGTTGCCTCGGGCGGTGACGGCGCTCGTGGAACCTTACGGCACTGCGCGATCGCTCCTGGCCGCGTACTCCGGAAACGATCTGTTGCTCGTCTCCAGCGGACCCTCGCTCACCGGTTCTCCCGCAGCGATGCGCGCCGCCCAAGCGCAGCACCGGACCGGCACCACCGGCGCGCCCGACCTGCTCGCCCAGGCGCAAACCGTGGCTGCCGGCAACCAGATCTGGGTCGTCGTCCGCGGCGACGCCGCGCTGCCGCTCACCGGAAATGCGGCCAACGTGAATCGCCTGCTGCGCAATATGGAATTCGCCGCGATTACCGTGGGCGTTCACGCCACCATCGAATTCGCCGTCACCGCACGCGGCCGCACGTCCGACGCCGCACGCCGTTTCGAGGAGACCCTCCGCGCCACCCTCACCATGACCACGGCCGCGGAAGCAAAGAACGCGAACCTCGCCGCCTTGCTTCGCACCATCCAGGTGCGGCGCGACGATCGCATGGTGCACGCAACTCTTTCCACCAATACCGAAACTGCCCGCCAACTGCTGGAAATGCTCCTGCCATAATCCGGCGCATTCCCGCCCTGCGGGCGCGCTGGTTGCTGATAGAATGTCTGGTACCGACACGAACTCCCGATCGGACCGCAAGATCTCATTGATCCGCGTCACGAGCCAGATGCCGGGGAAAGGACACACCAGCGTCGCGTTGCGAAGCTGGCACCGGCACAAAATGAGAATTCTGCTTTACAACCCCGACAATGGAGTCACCCAGAACTTCATGCCTCACCTGTGGATGTTCCTCCTGCAGGCTCTGACGCCCAGCGGTCACGAAGTAGTGCTGATCGACGGCAACACGCAACCCATGACCGACGCCGAACTGGTGCGATTCGCACTCGACCGGCAGATCGGCCTGGTGGGTATTGGCGCCATGACCCGCATGATCGCCAAAGCGTACCGCGTGGCCGATGCCCTGCGCGCGGCCGGCATTCCCGTGGTGATGGGCGGCCCGCACGTGACCGAGATTCCCGACGAGGCTCTGGGGCGCAGCGGCGGACCGCGCCATGCCGATGCACTGGCCCTGGGAGAGGCCGACGAAACCTGGCCGCGCATCGTGGAGGATGCCGCGCGTGGCCAATTGAAAGAAATCTATACTCCGGTGGACGCCTTCGGGCAGGAGCGCAAACCGTCCCTGCAGGATTACCCCGCCATTCCGTGGGACACAATCGATTTGCAGCAATTCAACCGGATTCCCGGCTTTTTCCGTCCGTTGATGCGGCACTTCGGGTTCGATTGGGAGACCTTTCATATCATTCCCATCGAATCCGGCCGCGGCTGTCCGTATGGCTGCGAATTCTGCACGGTGACCGGCTTTTTCGGCGATTCGATCCGGTTCCGGTCGAATCAGAGCATCGTCGACGAGATGCTCAAAATCAAAGAGCGCGCCCGCGGCACCCGCGGTAAGGCCGCGGTTTTCTTCGTAGATGACAACTTCGCGATCAACGCCAGGCGGACCAAGTCGCTGTTGCGCGATATCATCGCCGCCGGAGCCGAACTGTCTTGGGTGGGTCAGATCAGCGCCAACCTGCTGAAAGACGAAGAGCTGCTCGATCTGATCGCCGCCTCGGGCGGGAAGTGGATCTTCATCGGGATGGAATCTCTCGATCCCGCCAACCTGGCCAGCGTCCACAAGAGCTTCAACAAGCCGGCCGATTATGCCGGGGTCCTGGAGGCCCTGGCGCGGCGCCACGTGTATGCCATCACCTCGTTTATCTTCGGACTGGATAACGATACCGAAGGCGTGGCCGAACGAACGCTCGCCGAGATGCGCGCCTGGCCTCCGGGGCTGCCCGTGTTCGGTCAGATCACTCCCTTTCCCGCCACTCCCTTGTACGACCGGCTGAAAAGGGAAGGGCGTCTGACACGGCCGGAACACTGGCTCGAATTCGCCCCGTTCCGGATGGCGCACACGCCTCTGAAGATGTCGGTGGACGCCGTGCAGGACGAGGTCCGGTACGCCTGGGCGAACTCTTACAGCCCTCGCGCCATCGAGAGGGCCATCGAGTCGATTGCCAACGAGCCGGCGGCCTACAAGATCAGCCACCTGATGTCGCGGCTTTTCTTTCGCGGGATTTATTTCCCGCAAAAGGGCGCATGGAACTGGTTCAAGCTGGCGGTAAAGAACCGTCGCGCGATCGGCCGCGTGATCAAGGACTCCTTCACGAGCTGGCACGGCGTCCGCGGCCCGGTGGGCGGCCGCGATTTCAAGGGCTCCCTGGACCCTTCTCTCCACGACGCCGCGGAAGAGAGCGCCGGCGCGGACTGAAAATTGCCCGAAACAGGACACCCGCGTAACAATCCGGTAACGTTCAATCCGTAGCCTGTTCTCAGCGGCACAAAGAGACGCGCCGTGATAAAAGGAGATACAGGTATGATGGCCAGATTCGCGACAGCCGCCCTGCTGGGGCTGGCGCTCATGGCAACCCAGGGCGCGGCCCAGACGGTTGCCGAGCAACTGCAGAAGGCGATTTACACCCAGGAAACGGCCGGGGACCTGGATGCCGCCATCCAGATGTACCGGCAGATTCTCAACTCGTCGCCGGCGGACCGGAAGTACGCCGCCATGGCGCAATTCCGGATGGCCCAGGCCCTGTTGCAAAAAGGCGACCTGCCGGAAGCCGCGCGCGAATTCCAGGCGCTGGCGAACTATCCCGAATACAAAGACGTCATTGCGGCCATGGCAGGAAGGACCGGAGGGCGTGCGCGCGGCTCGGTGATCAGCCGGGGCACGTACACCATCACGGCTCCCGGCCAGGGCGGCCGCTATACGCATAAAGCCACCGGCGTCGAACTGACCGTCCCGCCGGGCTGGAACCTTACGGACGGCGAATCCTCGGACAATGGCGACATGGCGATCCTTTCCGGCCCGAACGGAGGGGACGGCATCGCGGTCTGGATGATCTCCGAAGAGCATCCCGCCGCCGAACTGGCGGCACTGCTGCGCCACGAACTGGAGATCAAGCCGGCCGGGCGGCCGGCAGGGTGGAAGGCCCGGCCGGAGAGCATTCAAATGTCCGGCGCCGGCGACCACCAGTTTCTGAAGGCGATCGCGGACTTTACAGTGAACGGCACAAAGTGCGTCGAGTACCTGGTATGGGCTCGCTCCACCCGCTCCCACGTCTTTTTCTTCGGGACCGCTTCCGCGGATTCCCAGAGCAGCCTGGCGGACAGCATGAGCCGGATCGTGGCGACAGCCGTGATTCCCTGATATGCGCTGGAGACCCCTCAACGGAGCCGGCTATGGCGATGGCAGCGCGTGGTTGCTGTTGCTGTTCGTGTTGATGGGTGTGCTGGCGCCGGGAGCCGCCGTGGTCTGGTTTATGAACGCGGCGGCTCGCAGTGAGGGTGTGGCGGCGGGGCAAAGCGTTGCGGAGGCGTATCGGGGGCAACTCCGGCTGCTGCGCGACCAGGTGGACGAATGGTGGAAGGATCGCGCCTCATCGCTGGATGGCGCCGGCGACCCGAGGACCGCGCTGGCGGCCGGTGCGGCCGACGCAGTACTTCTGTTGGACCGCAAGGGCGCCCTGGTCTACCCTGCCCCGGCACCCACTCCGCGGCCCGACCTCCCATCCTGGTGGCCGGCCCAGATGCTGGAACAGGGGCGCGACCGGCCAGCCGAGACCGCGGCGGCGTATGCCATGATGGCGAAATCGGAACCCGACGTTTCGCTGGCCGCGCGCGCCGCCGAGGGCCAGGTCCGCTGGCTGCTTCGCAGCGGCGCCAAAGAGGCCGCCATCGCCGCTATCCAGCGCTACTTCACGGCCGGACGCCTGGCGCGCGCGGCGGACCGGGACGGCCGGTCGATCGCGGCCAATGAACTGCTGCTGGCGGTGCACCTGCTCCAGCACGGCGACCCCCGGCGCGCGCCGCTGGCGGTCCGGTTGGCGGCGTTGCTGAACGATTACAACGCACCCATGATCCCCTCCGGCCAAAGGCTCTTCCTGATGGACCAACTGCGGTCGGAGGCGCCCGAACTTCCCCCGTTCGCGACATACTCCGCGGAACGGTTGGCCGCCCAGTTCCTCGACACCGAGAGCCCACGGCCCGGCGATCCCGTGCTGGAACCGGCGGGACCGCGCGACCTCTGGAAGCTCACATCGCCAGACCGGCGGGCGATCGCGCTCTACCGCACCGGGACGGTGGCCTCCCTGTTGGCCAAGCTGCTGGATGAACGGAAGCCGTCGAAAAACGCGCGATCCGTGGTCACTCCGCCGGGACGGCCGGCCACAGGCGATGCAATTGCGGCAGGCGCCATGCTCCCGGGGTGGCAGATCTCGTTTTCACTAGTCGATCCGCTGGCCGCGCAGGAGTCGGCCCGCCGGAGAAAAGCTGCGTACCTGTGGACCGGGTACCTGGTATTGACGGCGCTGGCGGCCACGGGGCTCATCACCGGTCAGTCCTTTCGACGGCAGTTGCGGCTGACCCGCCTGAAGACGGACCTGGTGGCCGCTGTATCGCATGAATTGAAGACGCCGCTGGCTTCCATGCGTCTGCTGGTGGAGACACTGTTAGCCGACGAACGCTTCGACGCCTCCAAGACTCGCGAATACCTCGAGCTGATCGCCGGGGAGAACCTGCGCCTGAGCCGCCTGATCGACAATTTTCTGACCTTTTCGCGCATCGAGCGCAATCGCCAGAACTTCGAGTTCCGTCCGTCCCTGCCGTCCCGCGTGGTGGAGACCGCTCTTCTGGCCATGCGGGAACGGCTGCGGGCTCCCGGCTGCGACCTGGAGGTTTCCGTTGCCGCGGACCTGCCGCCCATTCAGGCGGACGAAGACGCGCTGGTCACCGTGCTGCTCAACTTACTCGAAAACGCGTACAAATATACGCGCTCTAACAAGCGAATCATCCTACGCGCCTACCGGGAGAACGGCAGCCTGATCTTCGCCGTGCAGGATAACGGGATCGGCATCGCGCCCCGCGACCAGAAGCGCATCTTTCGCCGCTTCTACCAGGTGGACCGCCGCCTGGCGCGCGAGGCCGGCGGCTGCGGCCTGGGGTTGAGCATCGTCGAATTCATTGTCCGCGCCCACGGCGGCGCGGTCAAAGTGGAGAGCCGCCCGGGTTCGGGCAGCACGTTTTCGGTGCTGCTTCCGTGCCAGGGAGCGAGCCGGGAGGCCGTCGCTTGATCCCCAGCCGCATCCTGATCGTGGAAGATGAGCCGGCCTTGTTGCGCGGTCTCAAAGATACGTTTGTATCGCAAGGGTGCGAGGTCCTGGTGGCGCAGAATGGCGAGCAGGGCCTGAATATGGCGCTGGGGACGAATCCCGACCTGATCCTGCTCGACATCATGCTGCCGCTGCTCAACGGCTATGAGATCTGCCGCGCGGTCCGGGAGAGCGGCCGCGAAATGCCGATTCTGATGGTAACGGCCAAGGGACAGGAGGAAGACATCATCCTGGGGTTGAACCTGGGTGCCGACGATTACATCATCAAGCCATTTCGCCGGGGGGAACTGATCGCCCGCGTCAGCGCCCTGCTGCGGCGCACCCGGTCGAAACAGAGCGCGACCTTCCGTTTTGGCGATTACGAGCTGAACCTTTCGGCCCACAAGCTGTTCCGCGGCGGGAAGGAAGTGGTGCTCACGGCCAAAGAATTCCGCCTGCTGGCCTACTTTGTGGATCACCGGGGCTGCGCCCTGACGCGGGATGAAATCCTGAACTCGGTTTGGGGCAATTCGGTGATCGTGACCCCGCGCAGCATCGACCGTTGCGTGGCCACGCTGCGCGCCAAAATCGAACCGCACGCGCACAGCCCGGCCTATATCCACACCATCCGGGACATCGGCTACAGGTTTGAGGATGGCGGAGGCGAATAGGCGATTACTTCGCGGCGGGCTGCGATTTGGGCTGAAATGAGGGATTGGTGTACTGCACCTTCGTGCCGTTATGGACTTTGTCCATCCACGCCTTGAAGTGCTGCTGCTTCAAATCATTGAATATTTGTTCGTTCACTTGCGAGAGAGGCCGTACCGTCACCACTTCCGCCTTCAGCAGGTAATACCCGTTCTCCTGCCGCACCGGCTCGGTAATCTCCCCCTGGTTTAGTTGGAACACCACACGAAAGGCATCGGGGATATTGTCCGTGGGGTTCAGAGTGGCAAAGTAGCCATCCTTCTCTTTCGATGTTTCATCGTCGGAGTTCTCCTTCGCCAATTTGGCGAAGTCCGCGCCGCCCCGTAGCTGCGCCAGCAGTTGCGTGGCTTTCGTCTTGGCCGCTTCTTCGCCCAGGACTTTCTTCGCGCCGGCCTGGGACGCCTCGCCAAACGCGATGTAGATCGCATTCACCTTGATCTGTTTGTACTTGTTTTTGTTGGCGTTGTAATAGTTGAGAACCTCTTTGGGATCCACCTGCACCTGATTCATGGCGTCGCCCGCCTTGATCTGGGTGAGAAACAGCAGCCGGTTGAACGCCAGTTGCTCCCGCGCCGGGCTCTGCTGGTCCAGTTTCTCCTGCTCCGCCATGCCCGCCAGTTTGCGCATGAAGGCAATCTCCTGAATCAGCGTTTCCGGCGATTGCGCCGCGAGGGCCTGCTTGCCCGGATCCAGGACTGTCATGTACCCGCGAAGCTGACCCGCCGTGAGAACGGCGCCGTCGTCAAACACGGCGATCTGGGCATCGTCCGGAAGCTTCGGAAGAAGCTCGGGGCTGCCGGCGGCAGGGGCCTGCGCCCACACCGCTCCCGCGCACAGGAATACCAGGAAATTGACTAATCTCATGTGAATGTGTGTGCCGCTATTTTATCACGCGGCACTTTCCGGGACGGCGATCTCTACTTCTGGCTCCGGCTGTCGCCGCGTTTCACCTGGACACGCCTGCGCCCTTCCTCCAGATTCCCCGCCGCCTTCTTCTTGGCCGCCTCGCTAACCTCTACATGATTATTCACCGCCAGCGCCCCGGCCGTCCTTGCCATGCGAGTGGCCACTCCCTTATGCTGCACGACTTCCGTCTTCCCGTCGATGGTGGCGACTCCCCCCTGCACGTGGACTGTGAATTTATTCGCCGATTTGCTCTTGGCGAACTTCGCGCGAATCGCGGCTTCGAGCTGCGCATCGCTCATGCGCGGTTTGGCCGGCTGTGCCGGCGCCGCCACGCGCTGATGGACCGGCGGGGCGACAGGCTTCGGTGTGGTTTGTGGAGCGGCTGCCGCAGCCATCCCCGCGAGCAGCCACGCAGATGCGAGAACAATAATTTTCACCATAACCAATACAGTCCCCACGCCGCGCTCTTGTTCTCAGAATTCTGTGCTAAAGTGAGGGTTTCTTTAGGCTTGTCTTCTTCCAATGCCCGAACAGATCCTGCTTCAAGGCAAAATCCTGGGCACAGAAGAGTTCCTTTTGGCCGGTCCCGCCGAAGGACGATCTGTGCGTTCCGCCGGCGAGGAACTGCTCGCGGGGCGTTCCCAATGGATTACCCTTTTGTGCGAAGTGCTGCCCCGCGCCCTGCTGGCCGAACTGGGCCTGGCGCGCATCCTGCTGGGTTCGAGCGGCGGCGGCCAGTTCCTGGTGGTGCTTCCCGGGGAAGCGCGCGAGGCAGCGGAGAGTTTTCTGGAAGCCGCGGCTTCTCAGGTTTCCGATCTGAGCGCCGGGTTGGTCCGGCTCGTCTGGGGCGTCACCGATAATCTGGGCGATTGGGCCGTCATCCGGCGGCGGTTGAATCACGAGTTGGACGCCAGGCGCTGTGCTCCCCTGAGGGGCGCCGAGCCTTCGGTGTTTCAGCCCTTTGTGCGCTCCGCCGCCAACGACGCCGACCAGTATTTCGCCAGGGATCTGGGCGCCAAAGTCCGCGAAGCCTCCAAGGTGGGCTGGTCGCCGGAAAACCCGGGCAAGGTATTCGCCGGCGAGGGCAAATACACGTGGAGCCTAACCAGCAACCTGTCTCCCGAGGGCATCATGGTGGCGCGCCACGCCGCGCCTTCCGATGACGGCAAGTCCGCCGCGCCGGTGCAGACTCTGGGCCGCCGGGCGCAAGGACGCTCCATCTGGGGCGTGCTTCGCGGCGACGTGGACAACTTCGGCCTGCGTCTGCGCCGCGTACATTCCATCGAAGAACACGTCCCGCTCTCGGTGCTGTACAAACAGTTTTTCGCCGGCGAACTGGAAGTGATCTGCTCGCTGCCCGAATTCTGGAAAAAGGTGAGCATCATTTATTCCGGCGGCGACGATTTTGCGGTCTATGGGTCATGGGATGCGCTGATCGCCCTGGCGCGCGAAGTGCAGCGCCTCTTCCACCGCTTCACCGAAGAGAATCTGAAAGATTACCCCGGCGCCGAAGGCAAGACCATTTCCATGGCCATCGCGCTGGCGCCGGAGACCTACTACCCGCTGGCTTCGGTGTTCGAAGAAGCCGGCCGGAATCTGGACTTCGCCAAATCGAACGACCGCGACTGCATCTATCTGCTGGGCCGGATCCTGGAATGGCGTCATCTGTCCGACGCGGCGGATTTGAAAGACACGGTCACGCGTCTGGTTCACGATTTCCGCATGTCCAAGCAGTTTCTGTACCAGTTGCGCAGTTTCTATCGCCGCGAAGCGTATGGCGACAGCGGCGGCGAAGTACAGCGCACATGGCGCTTCCAGCGCCGGTTCAACCGGGTTTTGAGCGGGACGCGCGACCGCGAATTTCAAAAGCTGCGCGCCCACCTGATCAACGAACTGGTGGGCAGGAAAACGGCGGAAGTAAAGCTGCGGCCCGCCGGTCTGGTGGCCCTGGAATGGGCCAGATTGGTCACTGAGGTTTAGGAACATGGCACAAGAGCAGGAGCAACGGAAGGAAACCCGGCCGCCTCGCGAAGGTGGACGCGGCCCCGGGGGAGAGCGCGGTGGCCCGGGAGGAGATCGCGGCGGCCGTCCCGGCGGCGGCGACCGGGGAGACAGGGGCGAACGGCGCGGCTTCGATCGCGGCCGGCCCGAAGGCCCGCCCGAAATCGAGCTCGAAAAACTGATCTCCGACAGTCTCTACCTGGACAACCAGGCGCACGCCGTAGTCAGTCGCATGCGCGACATGGATTCCGGCACCAAGAGCCAGTTGCGCCGTCTCTACGGAGCCGTGCGCCGCGCCATCCGCGCGCCCGAAGGGGAACGGCAGCACGAGTTCGTGATGCTGCGCGCACGCCTGGCATACACCATCGCGCGCCACGGCCTGCGCAGCCTCGATCAGCTCGAAAAGCTGCTGCTGCAGGTGACGCGCAAGAACGATATCCGCGGTTACGAACGGTTCAAGGATCTTTTCGAGGCCATTGTTGCCTACAACGAGTAAAGCATGAGCGCTCATACAGCCCAAACCGAGTTAAAACTCATCGGCAAGTTGATTCTTGAAGGTGAAATGGCGTGCGAAACCGGCCTGCATGTCGGCGCCGGCAAGGGGTCCCTGGAAATCGGCGGCTCCGATAATCCCGTCGTGAAGGATGCTTTCGGCCGACCGTATGTGCCGGGGAGTTCGCTGCGCGGTAAAATCCGCTCTCTGCTGGAACAGTCCAGCGGCCTGGCGGTGCCTTCTGAAATGGTCTACCTTTCGCGCCGCAAGGGGCAGGAAGTGCGGATCCACCAGAGCGACCGTCCGGATGACGATATCTGCCTGCTGTTCGGCCGCAACC
>JARLGM010000135.1 GCA_031292755.1 Candidatus Sulfopaludibacter sp. | reverse complement strand
ACCTTAGAATACGCTCGCCTCAAACAATTGTCCAGCTTATTGTTTCACTCCGCCTAAGAGGAGCATCGCATGAAGCCACGATTCTTCTCTATCCTCCTGATCTTTCCGTTTGTGGCATTGGGCCAACAGAACAACAATTACCGGGGCGGCTTAGTCTCGCCGCCCCTGCCGAAGCCGGTCTTTGTCCTTACCGATACCTCCGGTGCGGCATTCGATTTCCGGCAAAGGACCCAAGTATGTCACGCTTCTTTTCTTTGGTTACACGTCTTGCCCCGATCAGTGTCCGATGCATATGGCGAATCTGAGCGCCGCGCTGAAGAAGGTGCCCGCCGGTACCGCGGACCAGGTCAAGCTCGTCTTTGTGACCACAGACCCCGCACGCGATTCTCCCGCCGTGGTGCGCCGCTGGCTGGATCTCTTCGACCGGCATTTCATCGGCCTCAATGGAACGGAACGGGAGATCGCGGCAGTGGAGCGCTCCGCTGGTGTTCCTTTGGCCGCAAAAACGGGACCGGCCAACGCCAACTACGGCGTGTCACACGCCAATTTTGTCCTGGCCTACAGCAAAGACAACCTGGCCCATGTCATCTACCCTGGTGGAGTAAGTAAAGATGATTGGGTGCACGACCTGCCTCTCTTGATCAAGGAAATCTGGACGCACCGGGCAGAGTAGTCAGCCGTGCACCGGTTCAAAAGTGCGTGGCGATGCCGATGGCCGGCGCCAGATGGTGCCGGCCAGGGACCCCGTCCAGTCCCTTGCCCGTCACAAAATCGCGGCATTCCGCCCGCACACTGAGAAACCGAATCAGGCGTATGTCGATACCGCCGCCAAATTCGAATACGCCGTGCCAGGTGTCATTCGTCGCGACATAGGGAGTATCGCCCGCCCCGACCACAGGGTAGTCGAATGTCCCGACGCCGCCGCCCGCTACCGCATACAGTGACAGCCGCGATTGCACCGGAACCATATACCGTACTCCCGGCGTAATCAGAAACCCTCCCGGACTGAACGACCCCTTTATATTGGCGGTGCTCGCCCCCGGCGAGAAGAACGTCATCGGATTCAACTCAATCCACAAGTTGCCTGCCGGAGTCCGCAACACCTGGTAACCGTAACTGATCTGCTGACTGTAACCGGTGGATCCGGACAGCGCCACGTTCGTCCCGGGGATCGTGTGCGGCCGGTACCAGGTAGGCCCGAACAGAATCGAGGTGTCCATATTCTGAACCACATGTTGCGCCCATAAGCTTCCGGGTAGAAGAACCAGAACCACCAACCGGAGCAGTGAAATCTTCATCGCGTCTGGCCTCTTCTGCATAGTAGTGGGCGGCGGCGCCGGCTGCTACCGATTTCTGGTGAGCGGTCGGAATCTCCTGTGAGCGGCAGCCACCGCTCATGACTGCCCCACGCCGCTCAAAAGCCGCTTCCGCCGCTGGCCGGTAATGCGTTGTCAGCGCCGCAAACCGCTCTTATACTGAAACTCGCTTCCCTATGTGCCGCGCGCTAACATACTGCATCGTGGTGACCACACTTTGTTCGCCATGCGCAGCCGCACCGCGGAACACCTGGGACCAGGTCCGCTACGCCGGGGGCACCGTGAAGGTCAAGGTAAGCCCTTACGACTGGAATACCACCATCACCGTCAACGACGATTCCATCATGCTGGTATTCACTCCCGCGACCGTCTTCAAGGCGGGGCTCACGCTACGGCTCAAGCCCTCTCAAGTCCTTTCCCTCACCGAAGGCCCGCTGGCATGGCGCCGGGTGGCGGAAATCGCCGGAGCAGTGGTCCCCGCCAAGCCGCCCAAGCTGTTCGGCATTCTTACCGATTGGGCCGCCGTAGGCATTGTCTATGAGGCCGAGGACGGCAAGCGTGGCGCCGTCCTTCTGCAAACCTACTACGGAGGCGCCATCCTCGACGCGCTCAAAAAGGTCACCGGCAAAACGCCGGAAGCGGGACGCTGATGCCCTACCTGGTATCGCTGGTCATCTTCACTTTCAGCGCCCTTTCGTTTTCTATCCTCACAGTCTCTTACTGGACGCAACGGCGCCGCCCCGGCACCGTGTTTCCCGTCTTCACCCTGGTCTGCGCGGCAGCATTCCTGCTCAACCTGGCCTTCCAAGCCGGCGTCCCGCCCGCTTTCCCTCTGCTAGTGGCGCGCGACGTCGCCGTCGGACTCCTGGCGCCGCTCATGCTCCACATCGTCTATGAGCCCGAAGCCCACCATCTGCCCGCCGAACTCGCCTGGCGCATCGCGCTCATCAGCCTGTACATCCTCGCCGTCGCGAGCGCTCTGCTTCTGGCGTTCGAACAGACCGGCATGGAACGCGCTCCCGCGGCGATCCTGCTGGCCACCGCCGTTTTCGGTCTCGCCGTGCGCGCGTGTTCGCGTCGCCCTCTGCCCGCCGCCGGGCGTGCCCATGCCCGCTGGATCGCCGGACTGTTCACCGTCCTCTCGATCTGTGCCGCCTTCAACCTCGCGCGGCCGGGCGGCCCTTCAGCCGAACTCCCGGACTACCTTCTGCTTGCCTTCTTCTGCGTCACCCTCTACTACCGCGAACGCCTGGTTTTCTTCGACCTGCTGGTGAAGCGCGGAGCCTTCTTCCTGTTGGGTCTGGTGGTCCTGGCGCTGGTGCTCTATCGTCTGCCCGCCGATTCGAGTCCGTGGATTTGCGCCCTGGCCCTGCTGCCCCTCTGGCTCCTGGCCCCGTGGATCTACTCCCGCCTGGATCGCGCCATCGACCGTGTCTGGCTGCGCCGTCCCTACTCCGCGGCGGATGCCGAGCGCGAGTTCATTCGCGCCATTCAGGGCGCGTCCGGCATCGAAGACCTGCGCGCGCGCGCCGTAGCCAGCCTTTCCCGCATCTTCCAGGCGCCCGCCGACGTCCGCTTCGACGCCCCGTTCCCGCCCGGCCTCGACAGCCGGCAACTGGCCGAACCGCTGGAACCGCGTGGCTGCGTCTTGCTCTCCGCGCGCTCGAATTCCATCCCGTTTCTCAGCGACGACCGGCGCCTTCTCCAGTCGCTGGCGCGAACCCTTTCGGTGGTGCTGGAAAATGTGCGTTTCCGCATCGGAGAAGAGGAACTCCGCTGGCTGGCCAGCCGTGCCGAATTGAAAGCCCTGCGCGCCCAGATCAATCCGCACTTTCTGTTCAACGCCCTCAACGCCATCGCCGGCCTGATTCAGGATCAGCCGCAACTCGCCGACGAGACCATCGAGCAACTGGCGCAGGTGTTCCGCTACACCCTGCGGAAATCCGATAGCGAATGGGTGCCGCTCGGCGAAGAAGTCGAATTCGTGGCCGCCTACCTGCGCGTGGAACAGGCCCGTTTCGGCGATCGCCTTCAGGTATCTTTCGATCTCGATCCAGCCGCCGCGGCTGTCCCGGTTCCGGCCATGTGCATTCAGCCGCTCGTCGAAAACGCCATCAGGCACGGAGCCGCCGCCCTCGAGGGCCGCGGCGCCGTGGCCCTGCGAACCGCGCTGGAAGATGGGAGCGTGCGCGTCGAAGTGTGTGACAACGGACCCGGCTTTCCGCCTGAATTCTCGTTAGACTCCGCCGCCGAGACACACGGACTGTGCAACGTCGCCAAGCGGTTGCGCGGCTACTACGGCCCTTCCGCCCGGTTATGCTGGGAATGCGGGAGCCGCGGAACCCGCGTGTGGTTCACCGTGCTCGCGCGAGGTGTCGATGCGTGTGCTCATAGTGGACGATGAAGCGCCGGCCCGTGCCCGCCTGCGGCAGATGCTGGCCTCGCAACCCGATGCGGAGATTGCCGGAGAGGCCGAAACCGGCGTACAGGCCATGGAACTCGCGGCGGCGCTCCACCCCGACCTCATCCTGCTCGACATCCAGATGCCCGGCTGTACCGGAATCGATGTGGCCGCGTGCCTGCCGCCGCCGCGCCCGCACATTATCTTCTGCACCGCCTTCGACCAATATGCCGTGGATGCCTTCGAACTGCGCGCTGTAGATTACCTGCTCAAGCCCATCACGCGCGCGCGCCTGGCGCAGGCCCTGGACCGCGTCCGCGCCTTTCCCCCCGGCGAAGACCGCGACCAGGCGCTGGATCTCGCCACCCGGCAGCCCCGCTTTCCGCCCTCCCGCTTTCTGGCCCGCAGCGGCTCGCGCTACCTGGTAGTCGGCGAATCGCAGGTGCTCTACTTCGCTTCCGAAGAGGGACTCACCCGCCTGGTCGGCGATACGGCGCAGTATTGGATGGATCCCACTTTGAACGATCTGGAGAAGCGGCTCGACCCCGCGCGCTTCTTCCGCATCTCGCGCCACGCCCTGGTCAATCTCAACGCCGTCACCGAGGTGTTCCCGCTCCCCGGCGGTTCCGGCGAAGTCGCCCTGAAGAACGGGCAGCGTCTCGAAGTCAGCCGCCGCCGCTTTCGTGACCTGCTGGCCGCACTGGCATAACATTAGATGTCATGAACGAAACAGCACTGGTGACCGGCGGAGGACGCGGACTCGGACGGGCGATAGCCATGGCACTCGGGCAAAGCGGCAGGCGCGTGGCGGTGGCTTCGCGGACCGCCGCCGAATTGGATGAAACTCTCGCCCTCTTGCGTGCCGCGGGATGCGAAGCCGCCGCTATCCCCACCGATGTCACCAGCGAAGCAGCCGTGCACCGCATGGTGGCCACTGTCACGGAAAAACTCGGCCCCATCGATCTGCTGGTGAACAACGCCGGGGTGGGAACTCCGCTCGGGCCCACTTGGGAAACCAGCGCCGGCGAGTGGTGGCGAAACCTGGAGGTCAACGTCAAAGGCCCCATGCTCTGCTGCCACGCCGTGCTGCCGGGCATGATCGAGCGCGGGCACGGCTGTATCGTCAACGTGGCCAGTGGCGCCGGCGCGGCCAGCTTTCCTTACATGTCGGCATACGTTACCGCCAAGGCTGCGCTGATCCGGTTCACCGAAGTTCTGGCGGACGAGTTGCGCCCTCATGGCGTCGCGGTCTTCGCCATTCGACCCGGCACCGTGCGCACCGCCATGGCTGAGGAGTTGCTGCAATCCGAAGAGGGGAAGCGCTGGCTACCCTGGTTCCAGAAGATTTTCGACGAGGGCCGGGATATTTCCTCCAAGCCCGCGGAGGACCTGATCCTCCATCTGGCCTCCGGCCAGGCTGACGCCCTTTCCGGACGCATGTTTGCCGCTCCCGGAGCACCCGGCAATCTGGCCGGCCAGACCGAACGCATTCTCAAAGAGGATCTGAACGTCCTCAGAATGCGCTAAGGACTGCGTGAGACAGACGAGCGGTTTTGTCGTCTGTCGTGTGAGGCCCTGATCAATCGCAGATGATCTGTAACTCTTCGAATGAATTCAACTCGCGTTCGCTTCTGCATGTCACGGCCAGACCGCACGCTTCGCACTTCTGGCGCACCACATGGCGAGAGAATTCGCCTTCGGCCGCGTGGATGAGCGGATGTGCAACGCCGTGCGGGCGCACTCGTCCAGGAACTCTCGGGCATCGCCTAACTGCATCTGCGCGGCGGTGTGACACGGCTGGCCCTGCCGGTGCACTCCGCGGTTGCACAATTCGATCCGGCCCCGCTTCAGCACGGGAATGCCTGCACCGGCGCTTTGGGGTCGAACACCGGAATGAGACTCCGTATTCGCGCGCCCTTCCGGCAACCCATAGCAGTTGGCCGGTCTCGCGGAATACCTTGGCGTCGGCGGCGAGCGCGGCCACTGCTCGCCCGATGTAATTCACGGTCTCGCTGGGGTCGCAGCGAAACTGCCTCTTGAGGGCGTCGGTGGTCCATGTGCTTCAGCACGCCCTCGGTGCGCATGACCGCGCCCAGGGTGTCGCGCCGGATGGGCACCGCCTGGTACCTGGTGGCGGCGGTGGAACACGAGCCGCGCACCTATCGCGTATCCCGCATCGGCAGGGCGGAGGTGTTGGACCGGGCGTGCCGGCGCCCGGAGCAATTCGATCTGGCGGCGTACTGGGAGCGCTCGGCCAGCGAGTTTCGCGACAAGCTTCCGCGTTTCTACGCGACCTTTCTGGCCGGGGATGCGGTGATGCGCTGGGTGCGCTATCGGGGATGGCGCCTGGAAGAAGAGATGCCCGAAGGCAATGCTGTCCGCGTGCGCCTGCGTTTCGACGCCGAAGAGGAGGCCCTGCAATTTGCGCTCAGTTTCGGCGGTGCCGTCGAAGTCCTGGAGCCGGAGGAACTGCGCGGGAAGGTGCTGGCCGGCGCGCGTGCCATTATAGCGCGTTACGGTTTCTTGTAACTCCGCGCGATTCGTGATAGTTTTGGCGTCAAATGTCTACTCTTCCTTTGAACCGCCGTAATTTCCTGCGTGGAGCCGGCACGGCCACTGCGCTGTCCTATTCCCGCGTGATGGGAGCCAACGAAAAACTGCGCCTCGGAGTGATCGGCGTGGGAGACCGCGGCTCCGGCGACATGGGCAATTTTCAGAAGAACCCCGATGTCGAGGTCGTCGCCTTGTGCGACATCTACAAGGCGCACCTGGAGCGTGCCCTGACGCACGCCCCGCAAGCCAAGACCTACACCAAACACCAGGAGCTTCTGGCCAACAAAGACGTGGACATCGTGCTCATCGCCACGCCCGATCACTGGCACGTCCCCATCGCCATCGACGCCCTCAACGCAGGGAAAGATGTGTACTGCGAAAAACCCCTTTCGCTGACACCGGAAGAGGGGCCGCTGGTGGTCAAGGCCGCGCGTGTGAACAACCGCATCTGCCAGGTGGGCATGCAGCAGCGCTCCGGCAAACACTACATACAAGCCAAACAGGAATACTTCGATACCGGCAAAATCGGCAAAGTCACGCTGTCGCGCACCTGGTGGCACGGCAACGGGTATCACCTCCGCAAAGCGCCGGACAGCCTGCGAGCCCTGCCCGCCGATCTGGATTGGGCACACTTCCTGGGCCGCTTGAAGTGGCGCGACTGGGATCCGCAGCAGTACTACAACTGGCGCGCGTACCTGGATTTCGGCGGCGGCCAGGTGACCGACCTGTTCACCCACTGGATCGACGTGGTCCACATGTTCACCGGCCAGGACGTGCCGAAGGGCGCCGTGGCGGCCGGCGGAGTCTATCAATATAAGGACGGGCGAACCGCGCCCGATACCATCAACGTGCTGCTGGAATATCCCGGCGAGATGACCGCCACCTTTGAGGCGACCCTGGTCCCCGGCGTCACCGGCGCGGCCCAGCAGTTCTGCGGCACCGGAGGCCGCCTGGATATCGACCGCGGCAAGTACGTTTGGACGCCGGTGGGAAGAGGCGCGCAGCCGGTCACGGTGCAAGCCAGCGGCAGCCTGGATTACGACCACATCTCCAACTTCATCGACTGCGTCCGCAGCCGCAAGACTCCCAATGGCGATGTGCTGATCGGCCACCGCTCGGCGCAGGCATCGCACCTGGGCAATATCGCGTACCTGCAAAAGAGAAAGATCCATTTCGATCCGGTCCGCGAAGAGATACTGCCGCTATAACAGAAGGGTTGACAGGCTCTTATGAAGAAAACCATAGCGTTGTTCTTGGTTTTGATGGCGCCGGTACTGGCGCAACAGCCGGCCACGAAGGGCGGGGGAGGGCGCGCGCCGCAGTATCCTCCCGGTCCGAATCCGAACTCGCAGTATCGTCTGGGTCCCGATTCCCTGCCGCAGGACGGCGTGCCGAAAGGTGAGATCCGCGGACCCTTCACTCTTCCGAGCAAGGTCTATCCGGGCACCCAGCATACCTATTGGGTCTACGTTCCGGCGCAATACGATCCGGCCGTTCCCGCCAGCCTGATGATCTTCCAGGACGGGCAGGCGTTCAAGGACGAGAATGGCGATCTGCGCGCTCAGAACGTCATGGACAACCTGATTTACCGCCGCGAGATTCCGGTCATGATCGGGGTATTCATCAATCCCGGGCGCCGGCCCGATCAGCCCGAGCCGAGTCCACAGACCAGTTGGGGCGACGGCACCACCAATCGGGGCATCGAGTACAACACGCCGGACGATAAGTACGCCCGCGTGATCACCGAAGAGCTGATGCCGGTACTGCACAAGGAGTACAACATTTCGAAGGATCCGGAACAGCACGGTATCGGCGGTTCGAGTTCGGGCGCGATCGCGGCTTTCGCGGTGGCCTGGGAGAGGCCGGACGATTTCCGCAAAGTGCTGAGCAGCGTCGGCAGCTTTGTGAATCTGCAGGGCGGCTATGTATACCCGGAGCGGGTGCTGGCCAGCGAAAAGAAGCCCATCCGGGTGTTCCTGTGCGATGGGCGGAACGACAATCGCGGACTCGGCCGCGGCGGCGTCTACGACGAGAAGCGCGACTGGTTCTTCCAGAATGTCCGGCTCATGAAGGCGCTCACGCAGAAGGGATATGACGTGAACTACTCGTGGGGCATGAACCTCCACGGCCAGAAATTCAGCGGCATGATTCTGCCGGACATGATGCGCTGGCTGTGGCGCGATGGCCCTGTCTCCACCGATCCCAACGACGCCGTGGAGCGCAGCTTCCGCCAGCCGGCAGGGAAGAAATAAAGCTACTGCACATTGAACCCTTCCACCACGATCCGGGGGCGCTCTCCACGCGTGTCGGCGTTTTCTAATTCCGTGCGAATAGTGCGCCGCTCGCCGGGCATCAGGGCCACGTAGTTGTCGCTGGAGATGGCGGGCAAGATGCGGTCGCCGCTTTTTTCGCGGACCGGTTTGACTCGCACCATCAGCGCCGGCTGGCCGCCCGCGTTGTGTAACTCGGTGGTGATCAGCCAGCGTGTCCCCTGTTGCACCACCTTGCTGGCGGCCTCCACCCGTACCTTGGGCAGCGTGCGGATGGCTTTCAGATTGTAGCCGAGCGCCGTCTCTTCCAGGCCGCGCAGATAGAAGTTGTCCGAGACCGTCTGGCCGCCGCGCGTGAGCTTTAGCCGGATGAAATGCACCGGAGAAAGACCTGCGGGAAATTCGATTTTGATCGGCGCTTCCACGCTGTCCTCTTTACTGTCGAGCGTGGCGGACTTCTCCCACTGGAGCGCGCCGTTCATGTTCCGCACCTCCACGTGCGCGCTCAATCCCTGCACGTTGCCGGCGCTGTAATTCACCACTTCCACCGTGTCGCTCAGCGGATTCCACTGGATGTGCAAGGGCTCCGACCCCTTCTTACTGCCGAAGTAACCGGCGCTGGTATCGAAGTAATAGTCGTACGTCTGCCACACGAAGGAAGGCCAGCAGGGATGGCTCATCCACAGCAGAACGCCCATGCGATTCTTGCTCTGCGCTTCGAAGATGGCGCGATAGCCGTCGTAATTGATGAACTGCGACAGTTCCACCCAATCGGCTGCATTCGCGGCGCCGCCGTAGTTCCTCTCGATCATATCCAGCCATGCGGTGCCGCCCTGCGCACCCGTGCGCGTGAAATCGTGGATGCCCCATACATCGCCCTGCGGCCACATGTCCTTCTCCGGCATCATCTGTTTCAGGCTGTCGAACGTAACGATATTGGGCATCCCCAGTTCGCTATGCAGTTTGGTGGTCGCGCGCGTCTGAAAGTACTGCTTGGGCGGAACCGTGCGATACGGTCCTCCTCCGCTCACCGGACCCTGGGCGGAGTTGGGAATATACTGCAGCCCCGGGTGGAGGTTTGCGACCTGCGCCTTCAATCCATCGTTGATGGGCTGTGGCGGATTGCCTTCGTTACGCCCGCAGTAAATGCCGATAGAGGGATGGTTCCGGATGCGCCGAATAAAATCCTCGGAGTTTTCGAGGAACATTTCGGGATCGTTGGGATTCGGCCCATCCACCGGATTCGCCAACCAGAAATCCTGCCACACCACGATGCCGTACTTATCGCACGCATCGAAGAACTCGTCATCGCCGGTCTGACCTACCCAGTTGCGGATCATGGTGAAGTTCATATCCTTGTGATAGCGTACCGCCGCGTCGTATTCGCGCGCACGGTACCGCAGGTTCACTTCGGGGAAGCCCCAGTTGCCGCCGCGCCCGACAAAGCGCCTGCCGTTGATGAAGATCTTGATCGCGGTGTTTTCGTCCGAGTAAGTGAATTGGCGCACGCCGGTCCGGAAACTTTTGGCGTCGGAGGTTTTCTGATCGGACGTTGCAAACGTCAGTTGCACCTTATATAAGTTCTGAGCGCCGTATCCCGCGGGCCACCACAGCTTCGGATTGCCGAGCTGGAGTCTGTGCTCCACCAGTTTCAACTGGCCGGCTTCCAAGGTGACGGGAAGATCGAACGCGATGTCGCCGAAACGCCCGTGCAGCGTGCCCGTCACCGCCGCGCCGCCGTGATTGTGCAGCGTAGCCTGCACGGAGATCCCGGCTCGGCTGGTATCGGGCAGCGGCAGGGTCGTCGAGACGAAGGGATTGTCGATGGTCACCGGGCCGCTGTTATCCAGGTAAATATCGCTCCAGATGCCGATATCGCGGCCGCGCACCGAAGGGATCCAGTCCCATCCGGCGGTGGCATGATAGGTGGGATTATCGGCGCCCAGAGCGCCGCCGTTCGGATCGGGGCTCTCCCAGGTTTTCTCTTTGACGCTGCCCGGCGTGGCATTCTTCCGGATCCGGATGGCGATGGCGTTGCGGGCGCCCGGCTTGATGATTTTGGTGACATCGAACAGCCCGCGGATGAATCCGCCGTCGATCTCTCCCAACGGTTCGCCGTTCAGGTAGAGGGCGGCCTTCCAGTCGATGCCGCGGAAATGCAGCCACGCGCGCCGGCCCGCGGCCAGCGGAGGTGCGGTGAATTCGCAGCGATACCAGAAATCGGCATAGAAGAACGAATCCGAGATGGCGTTGATGTTGTCGCCGTAGTTGGGATCGGGAAGCGCTCCCGCATTCCAGTAACTGGAGAGCACGGTCGCCGGCACGGTGGCTACGACCCAGTCTTTATCCACGAAGCCGGGCCGGGACAGCGACGCGCCATCGGCAGTCACCAGCGAATCGCGCTGGATGCGCCAGGCGCCGCCGGAAAGCGCCAGTCGGCCGTTCGCGTCCGGTGTTGCCGCCGCATGGGGAGTGGCGATGGGACCGCCGCGTCCGTAGACTTCCAGTTCGCTGAGGATGTACCCCTCGGGCATTGCGGGCTTGGTGACCAGAACCCGGACGTACCGCGCCCGCGCCGGAGAGGCCAGCTTGAGATCGTCCACTGCTCCGGCCGCGGGCGGCAGCGCCTGGAGGGTGCGCCAGGTCTTCGCATCGTCAGAAGCTTGCACCGCGCCTTCGGCCGCGCGGCGGATCCAATTCAGCACCACGCGGTCGAACGTGCAGGCGGCGCCCAGATCGACATACACCCACTCCTCGCCGCTGCCCGCGGGCTTCCAGGCGGAGGTGAAATGATACGGCCCGCCGATTTCCACGCGCTCGTTGTTGCGATAAAACGCCAATTCACTCACGCTCCACTGGGTGCCCGTTCCGCCTTCATACGCCAGGCGGTAGAAGCGCGTGCGGGCGGGCGCGGAGAAGGCCACCGTGGCCGGCACGGGAGGCGCGAAGAATCCGAATCCACGGCCCCCTGCCGCGGGTGTGGGCGGGGACGGAGGAGTAACGCGTCCCCATTCGCGCCACGCCTTTCCATCCTCGGAGCCGGTCACCACGAGTGTCCCGCCCGTGGATCCGCGACCGCCGGCGATGACATCGATCCGGTCGATTTCGAACGGAGCGTCTCCGCCGCCTGTCTCCACCTGAATCCATGGCGACGCGCCGCTCACATTCACGCGCGTGGTGGTGTTATGATCCACCGCGTGTTCGCGTTCCTGCCGGGAAAGCGTGCCGCGATCGCTGGTCGAAATCGAAAACCAGCGCGGCAGGGTTGTCTCCTTGATGCCATCGGTGACCAGTTGGGCCGTCTGGTAGAAGTCGTAACTGCTGGATTGGTACGCCGCCCGGTGCAGCGCCAGGTTGCGATAGGCCTGCGCATCCGGAACCAGGGCCGGCGCAAAGTCCTGTTTCGGGTCTCCCGGGTACACTCCGACGCCGCGGGTGTACTGCTGCGCCTGGAGCGCCAGCAGGAACGGAAATAGTAAAAGGGCCGATTGTCTCATATGAATAGATGGGCAAACCAAAGCTTTACGCTACCACCAGGCGGTGGAAGCTGCTTTGGTTTGCCCCTGGGTCTCCGGCTAGAACCTGACGCGCAGGGCTAGCTGCACGGTGCGGTTCCCGCTCTTGGAGGTGATGGTGCCGAATCCGGCCGCACCGGTGGCATTCACGGTCGTGTTCGGACCACCCCAAATCGGGTGATTGAAGAAGTTGAACGATTCCGCGCGGAACTCGACCTGGGTCTGTTCGTGGATGCGGAATGTCTTAAAAAGGGAGGAGTCGAAGTAATGGCCCGATGGATAGCGGATATCGGGCAGAAAGCGTCCCACCGTTCCCCAGGTGTAGTTGGGGGTCTGTGAGAACACCGCGGTATTAAAGTATTGGTTGATGCGGTTGCCTACCGGGCCGCTCAATTTCCCGCTCTGACCGTTATTGGTGGGCCGCAGGCTGCCCGACGACAGCCCCGAAGTATTCCCGCCGTTACCGAGGGCGATGGGCGTGCCGGTGTTGTACGTGTAGATTCCGTTCACTTGCCATCCGCCGATGAGGTAATCGGCGCCCCTCGGCAACTTAGTCAGGAACTGGCCGTGGTTGCCAATCGGAAGTTCGTACGTGGAACTGATGACCAGCATGCGGGATTCGTCCTGCGACGAGAGCGATTTTTCGTTTTTCCGATTGTAATAATCCTGCTTGCTTCCGGTGGCTCCCAGGAAGTTCACGTCGGTGGAAGCATCGTCAAGGAGCTTGCTTAGGGTCAGGGCGACCAGGAAGGTCAGCCCATTGGAATACCGCTTTTGAACCTTGGCGAGAAACGCGTTGTAATTGGCGTTGGCGCCCGGTTTCCGGTATGAGTTGACGCCGGTGTACTGCGGGTACGGTTTCAGTAGGTTGCTGAGCGCCGTGGTCGCGTGGTTATAGTAAGTCGAGGTCTTCGATTGGATGATTCCGTTGAACGGATTGGGGACCTGCGCATTCAACCCCGTGCCGAGCGACATGTATTGATCCGGCACCTGGTTATACTGCATGTTCTCGCCATCGATCAGGTGGTGTTGTCCGCTGCCAATGTAGCCGGCTTCGAGCAGCATATTACCCCGGACCTCGCGCTGCAGGGTTCCGCTCCATTGCTGAATCATGGGATTGGAGTTATCCGAGAAGAAGCTCTCGCCCACGGAGTTCCCGATATCGGTCAGGACGCCGCTTGCCGGCCCGACCGTCTGGCCTAACGGAAGGTTGAAGCCCAACGGGAACGGGTTCCTGAAGTAAGCGGCCACTGTTTCGTTGCTGTCGAACGAAGGACTCATGCCGGTCTGGCTGGTGAACCCCTCGGTGCCCGAACTGCCCGAAGTGCCGGCTGCCTGCAACACCGATCCGGCGTACATCACCGAGTACGCGCCGCGGAAGACCGTCTTGTCGTTAATGCGGTACGCGAACCCAAGGCGCGGGCCGATGTTATTGATGTCGGCGGGAACCTGGTGCCGGTTGGCCGGCGAGACGAAGTTCATGACGCCCCGCAGGTTGGAGCATCCGGGGCATTGCGAACCTGCCGGCACCGGAATCGACGTTCCGAGCGGCGAGGGTGCGTTGATGTCGAAATAGCTGAGGCGGTTGTACCGCTCCGTGCGCGGCACGTCCACTTCCCATCGCGCACCCAGATTGATGGTCAGCCGCGGGCTGACTTTCCAATCGTCCTGCACGTACAATCCCCAATACGCGCTGGCTTCCGCGATATCCATGGTGTGGGATATGGAGCCGCTGCCGGCGGTTCCGAGCAGGAACGAGGCCAGGCCGAAGCCTTGGGTGCTGGACGCGCCTGCCGTCGTAACCTGCTGGGTCCAATTGGTGGTGAAGCCGAATTGCCCGTCGGGCAGCCCTTGCTGCGTGAAGTTCATGAACATCTTGCGGAACTCCGCGCCGAACTTGATCTGGTGGTTTCCACGGATCTTGGTGAGGTCGCTTCGCAGATTATAATCGGTCGGCTTATAAAACAGCGTGGTATAGGTCGCCTGGCCGAGTCCGGACATACTGGCTCCCCCGGAAGCTCCGCCCACGCTGATGTTCGGGAACTCGCAGTTGTTGGTCTTGGCTTCGGCATCCAGGTAGGAGGGGAAGCCGAGTTGTCCCGGGCACACGCCTTCCGAAACCGGTACGCGCCATTCGTTGAAGTGGGCATAGCCGACATTGACGTTCAGGATGGTGGTCGGATTGAACGTGTAGATCCAGTTTGTGGTCACGTTATAGCCGTTCTGTTTGTTGGGGCCGCCGTTGGTCACGTTCGAAGAACCAATGTTGCCGGCGCCGAATCCGTTGAACACACCCTGGTTCAGGTACTCGAAGGATCCGCGGGCGAAGGCCCGGAGCCGTTCCGAGAAGTTATGGTCCATGCGGCTGTCGAACTTGTCGTCGTTGCTCGGCGTCTTGCCGGTGTTATAGAAGTTGTTCTGTTGGGTATAGATGTTAAGCGGTGTCAGGTTGGGTTCCGGCCAGTATTTCATCATGCCCGCCGCCACCGGATCCCATCGGTTCTGCGGAATGACGTTGCCGGGGAACGCCGCCCGGGTAGCTGTGCCGGTGTTCAGGCCGTTGTCCACGGCCGCCAATGGATCGTAGACCGTCACTCCCACGCCGCTGCCATTCTTGAGCTGGGAGAAATCGCCGTTCCTCCAGGCGTCCAGAGGCATGGTGCCGGTGAACGAGGAGGTGGTACGCTGGCGGTTGCTCTGCTCGCTAAAGAAGAAGAAGGTTTTGTTTTTGCCGTTGTAGAGCTTGCCTAGCCACACCGGGCCGCCAATCGTAGCTCCGAACCAATTGTTCTGGTATGGGCTGCGGATGGCGCCATTGCGGTTGTTGCTCCAGGTGTTGGCGTTCAACTGGCTGTTTTGCAGGTAGTCGTAGGCCGAGCCGTGCAGGCTGTTGGTGCCGGAGCGCGTTGCCAGGTTGATGGTTCCGCCGCCCGTTCTCCCATACTCGGCGGCCAGGGAGTTGGTCACTACCGTAAACTCCTCCACGCTGTCCACGATCGGGGTGTATCCGGTGGTGTTGATGCCGACGTTGTTTTCCGGCAGAATGATGGAGGTGCCGTCGACGGTGATTTCGCTGGTGCCATTCCTACCGCCGCTGATCCACGGGGTGGATGCTCCGTTCTGACTCTGCACGCCGGGAGTCAGATTCACCAGGCTCATGGGGTTTCGCCCATTCAAGGGCAGGTCCTCGATGGTATGGCCGGAAATGACGGTCGAGACCGTGGAACTGGCGGTCGCCAGTTGCGTGCCGGTGGCGGAGACTTCCACCGTGGTGGTCAAATCGCCGATTTTCAGGACGACTTGGAGATCGACTTTCTGTTCTACGTCCACGCGGATATGCGAAGTGACGTACTTCTGAAATCCGGATTTTTCTACGCCAACCGAATAGTCACCCGGCAGCAAAAACGATTGAATGAAATTGCCATCGCCGTTCGTCGGTACCAGCGACTCGGTTCCGGTGGCTTCGTTCCTGATGGTTACTTTCGCATCGGGTACTGCCGCACCCGTGCTGTCGACGACTCTGCCCTGCAAGACGCCGGTCGTCGTCTGACCAACCGCGTAGAAGCAGGATGCTGCGATTAACACGATCGCGAACATCAAGGCCCTGAACATTTTGTTTCTCACCTCACCAAAAATTAAGCGGTGGAAGGCGCACCTTCCCCAAAGCTTCATTTACTGTAGAGACAAAATGTTGAAGGCTCAAGGATTACACGGGGTTACACCGTAAAGAAACAGGTGTTAAAGGTATGTTTATCCGAAGATGGAAAATGCATAAATTACACCGGGTGTTACGGTGTAAGGCTAATAAAATCAGTAGCCTTATTCAAAAGTATTGTGATATGTGTTGAGAATCAGGTACACTTATGCGGAAATCGATTGGCATTGGTTGCGCTGCGGCCGTTCTGGCAGCCGTGAACGCATTCTCGCAAACGCCGCCGCCGGCAGTGCCCCAGCAGGCGCCGGCGGGGCGCGGCGGTTTCAACATGGGAGCGCCGCCCAGGCCACCCGCACCGCCTCCGTACAACTGCGAGCCGGTCAACCCTAACGCTACTCCGGAAGCGCGCGCCCTGCTGAAGACCCTGTGCGGCATCTCGGGGAAAGGCATCCTTTCCGGCCAGCACAATTTTCCGAATCAGCGCTCGCAAGATGCCGACAAGGTATTTGCCGCCACCGGCAAGTACCCCGCGATCTGGGGATCGGACTTCGGCTTTCTGGACGGCGAGGACAAAGATTCCATCGTGCACCGCGACCTGATGATCGAGGAGGCCAAAAAGCAGGCCGCCGCCGGGTCGATTGTGTACTTGTGCTGGCACATGCTGCGTCCCACCGAAGACGAGCCCGGCAAGGCTGGCGAGAACGGCCGCCCGAGCGAAAGCTGGCGCGGCAGCGTGCAGGCCAAACTCACCGACGAACAGTGGCAGGAACTGATCACCTCCGACAGCCCCTTGCACAAACGTTGGGAAAAGTACATGGATACCGCCGCTGGATATCTGAAGCAGTTACAGGACGCCCACATTCCGGTGCTGTGGCGCCCCATGCACGAAAATAACGGCGGCTTTTTCTGGTGGGGCGGCCGTCCGGGCGCGAGCGGAACGGCGCAGCTTTATCGCGAGCTGTATTATCGGATGGTGAATGTCTACCACCTGGACAACCTGATCTGGGTGTGGAACCAGAACGGGCCCGCCCCATTTGGAGAATTTCACCAGTTCTTCCCCGGGCAGGCCTTTGTCGATGTGGTCAGTTACGATAACTATCGCACGCTGGACGACCGCTATTACTGGGAGATCCTCGACTTGGCGAACGGCAAGCCCATCTCTCTCGGCGAAGTCGGCACCCCGCCTCCGGCCGAGGTGCTGCAAAGACAGCCCAAGTGGGTATGGTTCATGGACTGGGGCGGCGGCGTCGAGCGCCAGGCCGACCGGCTGAAGGCCGCCTACAGCAATCCGTGGGTGCTGAGCCGGGGCGATCCGCTGCCGAAGTAAGCCGAGGGTCCTACTTGCCCACCACTTCCACGGCTTTTTGGATCACGGGGTCGCGCTCGGCTTCCACCTCATCGCCCTTCTCGACGCCGAACGCCTGATTGAACAGCTCCGTCTTAAGGCGATTGCTGACGAAGTCGCGCTCCGCCAGCCATTCGGCCACGCCCGGCTGGATCCTGCGTGCGGATAGAAAGGCGCGGAACTGATCCAGCACCTCGGGCGTCACTTCAAAATCGCGATCGATCTTATTCTGCTTCAGGTACGCAGTGGCGAAATCGACGAAAGAAGCGGTCGCATCCAGCACCGCGCGCAGGCGATTCATAGGCGCCGGGTAGACCACGATATCCGGCTGAATGCCGCCGCCGCCGGTGACCTTGCGCCCGCTGTCGGTATGAAAGTCGCTCTGGCTGTTGGGATGCGCGGTGGTGGCGCCCAGCTCGAATTCCGCGTCGAGCGGCTTCTGAATGGAGCGTCCGCTAGGCGTATAGTAGAGCGCGACGGTAAGGGCCAGGCCGGTGCCCTGCGCCAGCGGAAAAACATTCTGCACCAGCCCTTTGCCGTAGCTCGGTTCGCCCAGCACCGTGGCGCGGTCGTGATCCTGCAGCGCGCCGGTCACGATTTCCGAGGCGCTGGCAGATTTTCCGTTCACTAGAACCGCCAGTTTGAAACCGTACGGTTTGGCCGTTCCCGGCACCGATTCGGATTTTTCCGGAACGTGCAGCCCGCGCACCGTGAAGATCTTCTGGCCGGGCCGCAAAAACAACGATGCCGTTTCCAACGCTGCCGTCACCACGCCGCCCGGATTGTTGCGCAGGTCGAGCACCAGGCCCACCATCCGGTCGCCGCCCAGTTTCTCGATGGCCGTCTTAATGTCCGCGCCGGTCTTTTCGTCGAAGCTGGCCACCCGAACATAGCCGATACCGGCGGCCAGATAGAAGGCCCTTTCCACACTGGGCGATTGCAATTCCTCCGGCGTCAGAACGAAATGCATCACTCCGGCGCGGCCCGGCCGGCGCACCTCGATCTGGCACACCTGCTGGCGTGCCTGTCCCAACAGTTCGGGAATCTGTTCCATGTCCAGCCGCGCGATCACGTAGCCGTTGATGGCCAGAATCTCATCGCCGGGCGACAGTCCCGATTTTGCCGAGGGCGTGCCCGGCAGCGTTTCCAGCACGATCACGCGCCCGGGCAGAATCGAAACCACCGTGCCGAACCCTTTCTGCGTGGATGCCTGCATCTTCTTCAATTGCTCGAACTGGCCGGGATCGAAGAAGACGGAGTGCGGATCCAGCTTGCGGAGGAGTCCGGGAATGGCGCCCTGGTAAAAGGCCTGTTCGCCCGGCGTGGGATCGGCTGCATTCTGCGAGGCAATCGTATAGGCCTCGATGAAGCGCTTCATTTGCGAATCGAGATCGTCGGCGGCTCCCAGGGCGGAGGCGGCAAGTAGCAGGGCTGCGGCGAGACGAATCATGGAAGGGAGCGTCGGAATTGCCGTTAAGCTATATTCTAGCGTGCTGTTAGCCGCGCGCGCGGCGATCGAGGTGCTGTCGACCGCCCTACTCCACGAAGCGCACGAAGCCCCACCGGTCCGGTATGTGCATGTTGATCGCGCCCTGCGGCGACCACACCCAGTTGTCTTCCTTCTCGCCCGCCGGTTTGACGTACTTTCCGTCTTCGATGTTGGTCCGCCATTCCACGCGCGAAAGATTGATGCGCCATTGGTCCCCGGACTTGGGACGGGTCACCGGTGGTCGCGAGGCGAAGGCCCCCCACGGAAAGGCAATCTCCAGCGTCCACCCGCGATCGGTATCGGTGGGGTCGTTCAGCGTCCCGTTCACATGCACGGCGGAGCGCAGCCCGGGAATCTCCCAACTGTTGTCCGCCTTGCCGCCTTCCCGGTACGGCTTGGGAAGGAACAGGTCCCACCCGGTATTGAGAGCGTTGATTTCAAATTCGAAATAGTTGCGGCCGTCGCCCGATGGATTCAGGAACACCTCGAAATCGTTATCGTGGAAGATCACTGAGTCATGCTGCGTGAGCGTGGCCCACACGTGCGGCTCTTCCAGTTCCGCGGCGAGATACAGATACTGGTCGTCCCACAACATCTTGGCGCGCGTGCGGTATCGCGGCGCGGGTTTGGCATCTCCCTGGATATCGACGAACCAGTCGGTCCATGGCGCCTTCGCCCAGGCGGCGCTCTCTATGCGGCCATCCACCGCAACGGGTGACCCGGCGCGATGGCACTCATACCGCTTCGGCGCTTGCGCCCACGTCACACAAGACGCGGCGCAGATCCATATCAGAAGTCCACGCATAATACGTATACAATACCGCCTTGGACTAACGCGAGAAGCGCGTCGCCATTTTTTGCCGGTGCCGGTCCAGCGCCAGTTCGATCAGGCGATCCACCAGGCTTGCGAAGGGGATGCCGCAATGCTCCCACATCTTCGGATACATGCTGATGGAGGTGAAGCCGGGAATGGTATTGATCTCGTTGATGTACAGTTTCCCGGTGGCACTCTCCAGCAGGAAATCCACGCGCGCCATGCCTTCGCAGCCCACCGCGCGGTAGCAGGCAACGGCGAGGTGGCGGAGTTCCGCGGTGGTTTCGGCAGTCAGATCGGCCGGAAGTTTGGTCTGCGCGCGGTCCAGCAGGTACTTGTCTTCGTAGTCGTAGAATTCGCGCGAGGGCAGAATCTCACAGGGCAGGGAAGCCATGGGCTCTTCGTTGCCGAGCACGGCGCATTCCAGTTCGCGTCCGGCGATGCCGCGCTCGACAATGATTTTCGTATCGTACTGCGCGGCCAGCGCGATGGCGGTTTCCAGCCCCGCGGCGTCATGGGCTTTGGAAATACCCACGCTGGACCCCAGGTTCGCCGGTTTGACGAACAGCGGAAACGGCAAGCCCGCGCACTTCGCCGCCGCACCGGCTTCGCCGCGCGCCACGGTCACGTAGTCTACCACCGGCAACAAACGTTCCGTACAGACACGTTTCATCATCTCCTTATCCATGGAGACGGCGGACGCCAACACACCCGCACCCACGTACGGCAGGTCGGCCAGTTCCAGCAATCCCTGCACCGTGCCGTCTTCGCCGAAGGTGCCGTGCAGCACCGGGAAGACCACGTCGATATCCGGATGCGCCCCCGGTTCGGGCACGATCGGCCGCGGATTCCACTTTCCCTGCTGGTCGATAAAGTATTCCACCGTCTCGTACTTGGCGGGGTCCAGGCCGGCCATGACGGCTTTCGCCGAACGCACCGACACTTCGTGTTCCCCCGTGCGGCCGCCATAGACGACCGCCACTCGCTGTCTCATAGAATTCGCTTTCCCAATCCCGACATGATCAGCTCGACGGCCAGATCCGCGGTGCGATTCACCTCGTCGATGACGGGGTTCACCTCCACCACTTCCATCGAGAGCATGCGCCCGGAATCACAGATCATTTCCATTGCCAAATGCGCTTCCCGGTACGTGGCGCCGCCGCGGACCGGGGTGCCCACACCGGGGGCGAACTGCGGATCCACGAAGTCCATGTCCAGCGAAAGGTGAAATCCGGCAGTGCCGTCGGAAGCCACGCGGATGGCTTCCCGCATCACGTGGCGCAGGCCGTGCTCGTCGATGTCGCGCATGGTGAACGCCCGGATGCCGGAATCGCGCACATGCGGTTTTTCCAGATCGTCCACATCGCGAAGGCCCACAATGACGCTGTTCGCGGCCGCTATTTTCGGCGTGTAACCGAACATCCCGGTCAGCTCCGGCGGCCCCATCCCCAGGATGCAGGCCAGCGGCATGCCGTGCACATTTCCGCTGGGGCTGGATTCCGGCGTGTTCATATCCGCGTGCGCGTCCAGCCAGATCAGCCCCACCTTCTTGCCCTGCTCGCGGAAATAATGCGACACGCCGCCGGCCGTGCCCACCGCTACCGAATGGTCGCCGCCCAGCACCAGCGGCAGGCTGCCGTACCCTAGCGTCCGGCTCACCTGCAAGGCCAGAGTCTCACACGTGGCCGCGATCTGCGGCAGATATTTGGCCTGCGGATGGCCCGCGGGCGAAGCCTCCGCCTGGCGCACCGGAACATTGCCCAGGTCTTCCACGTCATACCCCAGCGATGCCACCCGCGCATTCAGATTCGCCACGCGCACCGCCGAAGGTCCCATGTCCACGCCCCGCCGGCTCTGGCCCAGGTCCAGAGGCGCGCCGATGATGGAAATGCGGGTGTGCGGCATAGTTATAGGGGCCGG
>JARLGM010000134.1 GCA_031292755.1 Candidatus Sulfopaludibacter sp. | reverse complement strand
AGGATGGCGCCGGCCATGCCGAACAGCAGCGCTTCGGTCAGAAACAGCGCGAGAACCGTGCCGCGCGAAGCACTGATCGCCCGCAGAATTCCGATTTCCGCGCGCCGCCGCACGATGCTCACCGAGATGGTGTTGTAGATGAGAAAGGCGCCCACTACCAGCGAGATATAGCTGAGCACCCGCAGATTCCACCGGAACGCGCGCAGCATGCGCTGGTTTTCGTCGCTGCGCACCCCCGGCTTTTCGATGAGGTAGCCGGGCGGCAGCAGCGCGCGGATGGCCCGCTCCACGCGGTCGAAACTCTCGTCCGGGCCTACGGCCACGTCGATGCGGTCCAGCTTGCCGTACCGGTTGATGGCCTGTTGCGCCGCGGCGATATCCAGCGCTACGAACTCCGCCTGGGGTACGTCGATGGTGCGGGTCACCCGGAAACTCCGCGCCCGGCCATCCAGGTTCAGCGTCACCGCCGCGGGCCAGTGGAGCCGCGCGGCCAGCGCCCGGGTGAGCACCGCGCCATCCTCTCCCAGCAGGTCGAATCCATACAGCGGAACGGAGCCAATGGTGCGGATGGCCGCCTGAGCCTCCATCACCGGCGAAAAATGGACATCGAAGGGGAGCGCGGTCAATGGCGCCATCCAGCGCTCGTCGATTCCGCCGTTGGCGCGAATTTCCAGGTCGCTCTTTCCAGTGAGGGTTTGCATGGACGAGCGGAAACTGCCGGTGGCCGCATCGCCGGCCAGGTCGATCGCCACGATCACGGCCACTCCCAGCGCCACCGCCAGCGTGGTGAGCACGGTGCGCAGCAGATCGCGCCGCAGCGGCCGCAGAATCAGGGTGCGGAACAGGTTCATGCGCGCTCGATGGTCTGGATGCGCCCGTCCCGCAGGTGTACGCGAATGCCCGCGATGGCCGCCGCCTCGGCGCTGTGGGTCGCCATGAGTACGGTGGCGCCGAAACGCGCGGCGCTTTCGCGAATCAGGGCCAGCACCTGATCTCCGCTGGCCGTGTCCAGATTGCCGGTAGGTTCGTCGGCGATCAGCACGTCGGGCGAATGCACCAGGGCGCGCGCGATGGCCACCCGCTGCATCTGGCCGCCGGAGAGCTGGTAGGGAAGACTGGCCGCCTTCTCTTCGAGTCCCACCCAGCACAGGCGGTCGCGGGCCGTGTCCCGCGCTTTCGGAGTGCGCGCCAGCAGCAGCGGCAGTTCCACATTTTCCAGCACGGTCAGAGTGGGCAGCAACTGGAAGAACTGGAAGACGAATCCCACCCGGCGGCGGCGCAGCGCGGTGAGTTCGCCTTCATTCAATGAGGCTGTGGAACGGCCGTCGATCAGAACTTCGCCGGAACTGGCGAAATCCATGGCGCCCGCCAGGTTGAGCAGGGTGGTCTTGCCGCATCCGCTGCGGCCCAGCAGCGCCGTGACGGTTCCGGTTTCGGCGGCGAGCGAAACCTGGTGCAGCACTTCCACCGGCTGGCCCTGGTCGCGATAAGTTTTCGAAACGGCGCGGAGTTCCACGCGGGGCGGGGGCATCTGTCTTCATTTTATGGGATGCGGGCCGAAGGCAGGGTGCGCCAGTAATTGTGGGATTCAGCGCCGAATATCCACGGGAATGTGGTCGGCTGCAAAAAACAATTTGCTTTAGGAATGTTTTCTGATATTCTGGAGTCGCTCTGGCACTCAATTAAACCGCGCGAGAATTATGGAAACAGCCGCACAAGGCACTCTCACTCGCGACGAAATGGAAAGCAGGCGTCTGTTAGCCGCAGAGGACCTGCAAAGGGGGCTGTCGCAGTCCCAGGTTGCACGGAAATTCGGGGTGAGCCGTACGACGGCTTCCCGATGGTATCGCGCATTGAACGGGCGCGGCGTCGAGGCCCTGCGGAAGCGCCGGGCTCCCGGGCGTCCCAGCCGTCTCAGTGCGGAACAACTCCGGGGGGTAGCGGAAGTCTACCAGGCCGGGCCGCGAGCCGCGGGCATGGATACCGATCGCTGGACCACGGCCCGTTTCGCGCAGGCGATTTTGGCGCGCTTCGGCGTGCGCTACGACCCCGATCATGTAGGCCGGATCATGCACCGCCTGGGCCTGCGGGAGCGCACCAGGAACCGCAAGCGCACAGCGGAAGTCATTTACGCCACGCGGTTTGCCAACGGGGTCATCATTCGGGAAGCCTCCCCCACGGTGGCGTAGGCGCGGCCGGCCTCGCCGGTCCGCCACGGCAGCATTCCACCGATAGCACCAGTCTGCTCCAGCGTGGCACCTTCTCCCCACGCCGGGGCGGGCGAAGCCTATTCCTCGAACAGGCCTGGAGCAATCTCGCGCAGAATCTCCAGCGCCACGCCCCGGATTTCCGGCGCCACGGTGCGGAGCCGGTCCGGAGTTCCCGCCTTGGCCGCGCGGAGCGCCTCGTAAAGAGGATCGTTACAACGAAACTTCGGCACAACATCTATTTTGTGCAACAGAATCGTTGTAAGGTCAAGCCTGCTGCCGGCTACCCCTCGCGGTACTCCCCGAAGACGCCGCGCAACCGGCCGGAGATCTCGCCCACCGTGGCATAGGCCGCGGCGGCATCCACAATCGCCGGCATGAGATTCGCCTCGCCGCGGGCGGTCTGTTCCAGCGCGTCCAGTTTTTCCGCCACACTCGCGGCGCTTCGCGATGCCCGCACCTGCCGCAGTTTCTCCACCTGCAAGCGCTCCAGCTCGGGATCCAGACGGAAGGTCGGGATGGCGCGCTCTTCCTGCCGGAAGCGATTGACCCCCACCACGATGCGCTCGCCGGTCTCTACAGCGCGCTGCCAGGCGTAGGCGGAGTTCTGGATTTCGTTCTGTATGTAGCCGGTCTCGATGGCTTTCAAAGTCCCGCCCAATTCGTCGATCTGCCTCAGATACCGCAGCACGCCCTGCTCGATGGAATCGGTGAGTGCTTCGATGGCGCCGCTGCCGCCGGCCGGGTCGGGAGTGTTGACCACGCCGGTTTCGCAGGCGATGATCTGCTGCGTCCGCAGGGCGATGCGCGCCGAATCCTCGGTGGGCAGGGAGAGCGCCTCGTCGCGCGAATTGGTGTGCAGGGATTGCGCCCCGCCCAGCACCGCCGCCATGGCCTGTATCGCGGTGCGCACGATGTTCACGTCGGGCTGTTGCGCGGTCAGCGTGCTTCCGGCGGTCTGCACATGAAAGCGCAGCATCATGGACCGTTTGTCTTTCGCGCCGAAGCGGTCGCGCATCAGGTTGGCGTAGATGCGGCGCGCGGCGCGGAACTTGGCGATCTCTTCCAGAAAGTCGCTGTGCGCATTGAAGAAGAACGAAAGGCGCGGCGCAAAGGAATCCACCGCCAGCCCCGCCTGCACCGCCGCTTCGATATAGGCGATGGCGTTGGCAAAAGTGAACGCGAGTTCCTGCACCGCCGTCGATCCGGCCTCGCGGATGTGATAGCCCGAAATCGAGATGGTGTTCCACTCCGGCATCTCACGCCCCGCCCAGGCGAAAATGTCGGTGATGATGCGCATGGCCGGCCGCAGCGGAAAGATGTACGTGCCGCGCGCGATGTACTCCTTCAGGATGTCGTTCTGAATGGTGCCGGACAGGCGGCTCCAGCCGGCGCCCTGCATGCGCGCTACCAGCGCGTAATAGGCCAGCAGAATCGCCGCCGTGGAATTAATGGTCATGGACGTGGAGACCTGTTGCAGCGGAATGCCGCGAAACAGGACTTCCATGTCGGCCAGCGACGAAATCGCCACCCCAACCCGGCCTACTTCACCCGCGGCCATGGGATGGTCGGAATCCATGCCCATCTGGGTTGGCAGGTCGAACGCCACTGAAAGGCCGGTGGTGCCTTGTGAAAGCAGATACCGATACCGCCGGTTGCTTTCTTCGGCCGTCCCGAACCCGGCGTACTGCCGCATCGTCCACAGGCGGCTACGGTACATTTCGCGCTGCACGCCCCGGGTAAACGGAAACTCGCCGGGCTTGCCCAGAGCGTCGCTCATGACCGGGAAATTTTACGTGCCTTGAAAAAAGAGGAAGCGCCGTAACCCAGCATGATCAGCGTGCAAGATGCCGAAATAAAGAGCTGGACACCCTCGCCGGTACGGTAATAATGAACCGTCTTGGCCCCAAAAATGATGGCAAAAGAGAAGAAAAGAAAGCCGATAATCTGATGCCACAGACTATGCACCGGCTTGATCACAGCGGGAACCACGTGCTTCAAAAATGCACGTCCCTGCTGGACGGCCAGTCGCTTCCTCACTCTCCCATCGTAACAAAAGCACAACCGGCGCCGCTCTCGCAGTACCGGACGGCAGGAAAAGTGCCGATAGAAATGTGGGGCCAACTTGTGAACTTGCGTAGGGTCCACTACAATCGAAGCGGGTGGATGCCGACCCGAAAGGTGGAACGCCGGTCGCATCCGGCGCATCCGCTAGTTAAGGGAGTATCTGTGGAAGAGCCATTGAAGCATCTCATGCAGGAACTGGGAAACGCGATCAACGATTCCCTTTCTGAGTCCGACCGGATCGCGGAAGCGATCGGCGAGATCAAGAGAGCCGGCTACGACGTTTTCCTGGTGTTGGAGGCGACGATCGGCTTCAATCGAAGAGATGAGAACAGCGAAGAGGACGAGGAAATCGAAGTCACCGAGGAGCCGAAACGGAATTTCGAGGCTACCGGAAAGATCAAGTTCACCTCGCAGGATCATCGCTTTTTACGCGCGTTGAAGATCGCCGTAGACGAAGAGAATCGGTAACCGGCGGTCCTCTAGGCCAAGATTTTTCGATACACTGCCCACGTTTGGCGAACAGCGTTTTCCCACGTAAACAGGCTTGCCCGTTGCAGGCCCCGGACAGCCAGCTCTTCCCGCAACTCTCGCTTCTGCGTGAGATCCCGTAGACCTTGCGCTAAACCTGCGACATCTTCGGGGTCCACCAGCAGAGCCGCGTCGCCGGCCACCTCGGGCAGCGCCGAACTGTTGGATGCCAGCACCGGGGTGCCGGCCGACATGGCCTCCAGCAAGGGCATGCCGAAGCCTTCGTCCAGCGATGGAAATGCGAAGACCGACGCTCGTACGTACCAGCCCGCCAGTTCTTCAGGGGGTACGTATCCCAGCACCCGAATCCGATCGCAAGCCGGGCTTTTCCCGATGCGTGCCAGGATCTCCTCCGACCCGAATCCGGCCGAACCGGCCAACACCAGCCGCCACGCGGAATCCACCGTCTCGAAGGCTTCCACCAGCCGGGCAATGTTCTTCCGTTTCTGAATCGCCCCCACATTTAAAATGATCTTTTCCCGCGTCAGGCCCCTGGGGTACACCAGATTCCGGCTGCCGTGATGCACCACATGAACCTGCGCCGGGTCCACACCCAGCAGGCTCACCACCTGGCTTTTGGTGAACGCAGACACTGTAATGATGGCTTTCGACCCCGCCGCCGCCTGCCGCGCCTGCGCGGCGAAGCGCGCACGGAATTCCGCCGTGGAATATTCACCGGTCAGCACGAACAGGTCGTGGAACGTCGCGACGGCGGCGCGTAGCGGAAAGTGCGGCAGGCGCTGATTCAGTCCGTGAAACAGGTCGGCGGACCGCGGTCCCAGCGGCTCCGCCAGCAGACTGCGCCTCACATTCGCAGGCAGATTTTCCCGCCAGGAACGGAAGTAGCGGTGTGGCCGGTAGCAGAAGCGGAAGCGGACCTCGGGTTGCGCCGCGGCCAGCCCATACAGAATCTCCCGCGAGTAGAGCCCTACCCCGGAGAGTGCGCCGCCAATGCTATAGGTGGCGTCCAGCGCGATCGTCAGTCGATTCCGTATTCTTTCATTTTGCGATAAAGCGTGGTTCGTCCGATACGCAAAATGTCCGCCGTCTTACCGCGATTTCCACCCGTGGCGGCCAGGGCTTTCTGAATTGCTTCCCGCGTGCTGTCGGAAATCGAGATGACCGGCGAACGCGGCGACAGCGATTCGCTCGGCAGAGCAGCCGCCTGCTCCGCCGTGACTGCTTCGGAAAGCTGTTGCAGGCCCTTGCCCGCGCGGTGGTATTGCAGAGCCGACGGCAAATCGGTCATTTGCGCGCCTTCCGAGTGCATGGCCTCCATCCGGTCGACGCAGTTCTTCAGTTCGCGGACGTTGCCCGGCCAATCGTAGGAGAGGAGAGTGTCCAGAATGTCCGGGCCCGGCTCAAACCCGGCGCCGGCGAAATGATCGATCAGAAGCGGGATGTCGCCTCGCCGGTAGCGCAGCGGCGGCAGATGTATCGTGAACACGTTCAGGCGGTAGAACAGATCCTGCCGGAAGCGCCCGGCCGCCACTTCCACCTTGAGATTGCGGTGCGTGGCGGCGATAATGCGCATTTCCACCTTCCGCCAGTGCAGCGACCCCACGGAGCGATATTCCCGCTCCTGCACCAGGCGCAGCAGCTTCACCTGCATTTCCAGCGGCAAATCGCCGATCTCGTCGAAGAAGGCGGTGCCGCCGTCGGCCAGCTCCACCAGGCCTTTCTTGTTCTCTACGGCGCCGCTGAAGGAGCCCTTGACGTGGCCGAACAGCTCGCTCTCCATCAACGTGCCCACCAGCGAACCGCAATCGATGGGCACGAACTGGCCGCGCGGATTGGCATTGTGAATCGCGCGCGCCACCACCTCCTTACCGGTGCCGCTTTCTCCCAGCAGGAGGATGGGAAGATGCGTACGCGAAGCTTTGTCGATCAAACGGCGGATAGCGGCAATCTCCGGAGATTGGCCCACCAAACCGTGGGCGCAGCTCATAGCAGCAGGAAAACTCATGATGGATCGGCTAATTTAGTCGGACGACGAAGGCTTTTGTCTCAGTTTCTTGCGAAATTCGACTGAGAAGCGCGTTGGCGCCCTCCATCGTCGTCTCCGAACCCACCATCACGCGCCACACACCGGGATTTTCCGGCCGTTCCATGACCTGCGCCAAGCCAAAGCGCGCCGCCATCTCCGCCCGCGTCTTCTCCGCATTGGTCCGCTCCCGGAAGGCCCCCACCTGCACGGCAAATAGGGCCGCAGCTACGCCCTCAGGAGCACGAATCACGACCACGCGTACCGTGGCCGTGCCGGAAATCGCCATATCGATCGCCTTCGCCGCGGCGTGCGAAAGATCGATAATCCGCCCGTCGATGAACGGGCCTCGATCGATGATCCGCACCTCTACGCTCTTGCCGTTGCTCAGGTTCTCCACCCGCACCCAGGTATTGAACGGCATGGTGCGGTGAGCGGCTACCAGCTTTTCCATGTCGTAGATTTCGCCATCGGCCGCGGGCCGCCCATGATAAGGATGCCCGTACCAGCTCGCCACTCCCGTCTCCGTGTATCCGGGGTACGGAATGAAGCCGCCCGGAGCGGGAGGCGGAGGCGGCACCCCGCGCGCGTGCTTCTTGTGACAACCGCTGAGCACCACCAGCATCAGGACAAGCGCTAGACCAGCCTTCATGCCAATGCTCCGATTGTGGCACATCCCCGAATAAATGGTTGCAGCCGGATAATAGGGGTTGAAGAGCTGAATCTGCCGATATATAATCACATCGGGAGGTAAAGCACCTCTTGTGAGTGGTGGAACAATGTACCGGGATAAAATTTGCGGCGCTGACCAGGCGATCGATTTCATCCGATCCGGCGACCGCGTCTGGATTCACACGGGTTGCGCGACCCCGGAAGTCCTTGTGGGGGCGATGGTTCGGCGCGCCAGGGACCTTCAGGATGTAGAGATTTACCACATGGTGGCCTGCGGCAGCGCGGCGTACTCGCAGCCTGAGATGGCCAGCCACTTCCGTCTCAATTGCCTCTTCCTCAGCGGGTGCGTGCGCGATGCGGTGGCCGAAGGGCGCGCGGATTACACGCCGGTTTCGCTGGGCGATATCGAACGGCTGATGGATTCAGGCGACTTGCCGGTGGATGTGGCCCTCATTCAGACCGCGCCTCCCGATGCACACGGGTTCTTGAGCTTGGGGGTGAGCGTGGATTGCACCCTGGCGGCGGCGCTCAAGGCCCGTGTGGTCATCGCCGAAGTGAACGACCAGATGCCGCGCACGTTGGGCGACACGTTTCTGCATATCAGCAAGGTAGCCGCCGTGGTGGAGACGTCGCGGCCGCTGATCGAATTACGGCCGGAAGCTCCCACGCCGGTTCAGGAAGGGGTGGCGCGGCACGTGGCATCGCTGATTCCCGATGGCGCCACGTTGCAGATGGGAATCGGCGGCATTCCCAACGCCGTGCTGGCCTGCCTGGGCGATCGTCGCGACCTGGGAATTCACAGCGAAATGTGCTCGGACGGGGTGGTGCCGCTGATCGAAAGCGGGGTAATCAACGGTGCGCGGAAATCGCTGCATCCCGGCAAAGCCGTGGCCGGGTTCGTGCTGGGATCCAAGGTTCTGTTCGATTTTCTGCACCGGAATCCGGCCTTCGAATTCCGTCCCACGCGGTACGTGAACGATCCCTTCGTGATCGCGCAGAACGACAACATGATCTCGATCAACTCCGCGCTCCAGGTGGATATTACCGGGCAGGTCTGCTCGGATTCCATCGGAACCCGGCCGTACAGCGGGTTCGGCGGACAGCTCGATTTCATCCGCGGCGCGGGCCGGTCCAAAGGCGGCAAGCCGATCATCGCCCTGCCGGCGACGGCCAGGCGCGGGGCACTGTCGCGCATCGTGCCCATGCTGGATCCCGGCGCCGGCGTAGTGACCACGCGCAGCGATGTGCATTACGTGGTGACCGAATACGGCGTGGCCTACCTGCGCGGCAAGACGCTGCGGCAGCGGGCGGAAGCGCTGATTGCGATCGCGGATCCCAGGTTCCGCGACGAATTGCAGGATTTTGCGGAACGCACTCATCACCTGGAGCGCAAGGAGGCACTGGTATGACAAGCAAGCCGGATCGCGGGCTGGTGGAATTCAATTCGGAAGAATGCAAGGGCTGCGGCCTCTGTGTGGAGGCCTGCCCGCCGAAGGTGCTTCGGCTGAGCGAGCAGTTGAACCATTACGGCTACCACACGGCGGAATACCTGGGGGCGGGCTGCACCGGGTGCGGCATTTGCTTCTTCGCGTGTCCCGAGCCGGGTGGAATCGCGGTGCTCAGGCGGGAGGTGGCGGCATGAACGCACAACTGACCAAAGGCAATGAGGCCATTGTGAAGGCCGCGGTGCTGGCGGGAGCGCGCGGCTTCTACGGGTACCCCATCACGCCGGCCAGCGAGATTGCCGAAGCGGCGGCATTGTATTTTCCACTGGCCGGCGGCGTCTTCGTGCAGGCTGAAAGCGAAGTGGCCGCGATTAACATGCTGTACGGCGGGGCAGCGGCGGGCGGGCGGTGCATGACGGCGTCCAGCGGTCCCGGCATCAGCCTGATGCAGGAAGGGTTCAGCTACCTGGCGGGGGCCGAACTGCCCTGCGTCATTGCGGACATTATGCGCGGCGGCCCGGGGCTGGGAAACATTGCCCCGGAGCAGGGCGATTATAACCAGATCGTGAAGGGCGGCGGCCATGGCAACTATCGCACGCTGGTGCTGGCGCCGGACTCGGTGCAGGAGATGGCCGATTTGACCACCCTGGCGTTCGACCTGGCGGAGCGGTATCGCAATCCCGCGGTGGTTCTGGCCGACGGGTTCATCGGCCAGATGATGGAGCCGGTGACGTTCGCCGATCCGCGGCCCGTCGCGGCGCCGCCGGAGTGGGCCGTGACCGGCACCCGCGAATCGCGCCACAACCTGGTCAGTTCCATTTACCTGGAGCCGGACAAGCTGGAGCAGCACGTGCGCAAGCTGGAGGCCAAGTATCAGGAAGCGGAACGCCGCGAAACGCGCGTCGAGTGCTGGCGCACGGACGATGCCGACGTGGTGCTGGTGGGCTACGGAATCGTGGGGCGCATCCTGAAAGCCGTGGTGGAACAGGCGCGGCGGCATGGCATGCGCGTCGGGCTGCTGCGGCCCATCACGCTGTATCCGTTCCCGGTGGAGGAAGTGCGCGCGTTGAGCCGGCGCGCGCGGGCGTTTGCCGTGGTGGAGATGAGCACCGGGCAATTGCGCGACGATGTGCGGCTGGCGCTGGAAGGGCGGCGCCCGGTGGAGTTCTACAGCCGCGTGGGCGGCAACGCTCCGTCGGCGGAAGAGGTCCTGGCGTTCGTCGAGGCGAAGTTCGAGGCGCTGCGGGAAAGCGAGGTATTGGTCCATGGGTAGCTTCACACTCACTCACGAACGGCCGGATTGCTTCTACGACCGCTTCGAGCGCAAGAGCGAACTGCAACATCAGACGCACTACTGCCCGGGCTGCGGGCACGGCATTGTGCACAAGTTGCTGGCGGAGGCCATCGACGGGCTGGGCGTGCAGGACCGCACCATTCTGGTCAGCCCGGTGGGTTGCTCGGTGTTCGGGTATTACTATTTCGACGTAGGCAACGTGCAGGCGGCGCACGGGCGTGCTCCGGCGGTGGCCACGGCGCTGAAACGCAGTCTACCCGATAAGATCGTGGTGGCGTACCAGGGGGATGGCGACCTGGGCGCGATCGGCACGGCGGAAATCGTGCATGCCGCGAATCGCGGCGAAGCCATCACCGTGATCTTCGTCAACAACGGCATCTACGGCATGACCGGCGGGCAGATGGCCCCCACCACGCCGCTGGGCAAGAAGACGGCGACCACGCCGTTCGGGCGCGACGCGTTGAATGAGGGCTATCCGCTGCATATCTGCGAACTGCTGGCCAGCCTGGAAGCTCCCGTGTTTCTGGAGCGCGTGGGGCTGGGCAACAACAAGCAGATCATGGGCGCGGCCAAGGTGTTGCGCAAGGCCATGGAGAACCAGGTCAAGGGCCTGGGCTTTTCGCTGGTGGAAGTGCTTTCGCCGTGTCCCACCATCTGGAAGATGGATCCGGTGGAGGCCCAGCGATTTGTGCGCGAAGAGATGGCGGCGGTGTTCGGCATCGGCAACTACCGCGACCGCACGGCGACGGCGACACCCCGGCCGGCCCGGCCCGCGCCTCCGAAACTCGAAGAGTTGCCCGGCATTCTCGGCTTAGGCAACGGGGATCGCGACCGGCTCCCATGCGGCGAAACCAGCGCGGTGGATTACCGGATCCGCGTGGCCGGATTCGGCGGCCAGGGCGTGCTGATGCTGGGCGAAGTGCTGGCGGAAGCCGGCCTGGATGCCGGCTACCACGTATCCTGGCTGCCTTCCTACGGGCCCGAAATGCGGTCGGGGACTTCCAACTGTCATGTGCGCCTCTCCAGCCGCCCGATCGATTCGCCTTTAGTCTCGCAGCCCAACGTGCTGCTGGCGCTCAACGAACCGTCGCTCCACAAATTCCTGCCCGGTGTAGAGCCGGGCGGGATCGTACTGTACAACGGAGACGCGATTCCCGAAGGCTGCGGCCGCGGCGATGTCCGGATGGTGGCGCTGCCTTTCACCCGCATTGCGGATCAGATCGGTGTGAGCAAGGCCGCGAATATCGTCATATTGGGCGCGCTGCTGGAAGCCACGGACCTGGTGGAAAACGAGCAGGCCACCGCCGCCCTGCACAAGCTGGTGAAGAGCCCGAAGTGGTTCGACATCGACGTGCAGGCCATGGAGCGTGGGCGCGAGGAGATGCGCAAGACCACAATGCCGGTGAGCGACGATTATCTCTGGGGCGTTTAGCGTCCCGCTTTTTGAAGGAACTGTTGCGCCGCCGCTTTGGCTTCCGGACCCGGATTTTTTCCGTAAAATAGATGGTGGCGTGCTTTCCTGCTTCGATCCCCTCGTTTCCGAATGGTTCATCAGCCGCTTCGGCCAGGCCACCGAACCCCAACTGCAGGGCTGGCCGATCATCCGCGAGGGTAGCGACGTCCTGATCTCCGCCCCCACCGGGTCCGGCAAGACGCTCGCCGCGTTCCTGCAGTGCATCGACGCCCTGGTACGCCGCGCGCGCCTGGGTCCGCTTCCCGACCGCACCGAAGTAGTCTACGTTTCTCCGCTGAAGGCCCTCAGCAACGATGTGCACAAAAATCTGGAGGTGCCGCTCGCCGAGATTGCCGCGCTGGCCCTGGAACGCGGCGTGGACCTCGCGCCCATCCGCACCGCCTTGCGCACGGGCGATACGCCGCAGTGGGAGCGCCAGCGGATGACGCGCCAACGCCCGCACATCCTGGTCACCACTCCGGAATCCCTCTACATTCTGCTCACCGCCACGCACCCCCGCGAGATGCTGGCGCAAGTGAGCACCCTGATCGTGGACGAAATTCACGCCGTGGCGGATGACAAACGCGGCTCCCACCTGGCCCTCACGCTGGCGCGCCTGGACCGCCTGGTGGAGCAGAGCGGACTGCCGCGGCCCCAGCGCATCGGCCTTTCGGCCACCGTCAAACCGATCGAGGAAGTCGCGGCGTTTCTAAGCGACCACGCCCGCATCGTGAACGTGGGCCATCGCCGCGCCATGGAAGTAGCGGTGGAAGTGCCGCGCGACGAATTGGGCGCCGTGGCCAGCAACGAAATGTGGGGCGAGATCTACGACCGCGTGGCCGCCCTGATTCGCGAGAATCGCACCACGCTGGTCTTCGTCAACACCCGCCGCCTGGCGGAGCGCGTCTCTCATCACCTGGAGGAGCGCCTGGGCCAGAACGTCGTTCTGCCGCATCATGGCAGTCTCTCCCGCGCGCTGCGCCTGGACGCGGAGAAGCGCCTCAAGAATGGCGAATTGCGCGCCGTGGTGGCCACGGCTTCGCTCGAATTGGGCATCGATATCGGCACGGTGGACCTGGTCTGCCAGATCGGCTCGCCCCGTTCCATCGCAGTGGCGCTGCAACGCGCCGGACACTGGGTGGGCGCGCTGCCCAAGGGCCGCATCTTCGCCACCACGCGCGATGAGCTGGTCGAATGCGCCGCCCTGGTGCGCGCCATTCGCCGCGGCGAGTTGGACCGCCTGGAGATTCCGCGCAATGCGCTGGATATTCTGGCGCAGCAGATCGTGGCCGCCTGCGCCTGCGAGGAGTTCGGCGAAGAGGAACTGTTCGCCTTCGTCCGCCGCGCCTGGCCCTATCGCACGCTGGAGCGCGCCGATTTCGACGCCGTGCTGGACGTGCTCTCCGAAGGCATCGCCACCGCACGCGGGCACAGCGGAGCCTACCTGCATCGCGACGCCGTCAACCACCGGTTGCGCGGCCGGCGCAACGCGCGGCTTACCGCCATCACCAGCGGCGGCGCGATTCCGGAGACCGCCCAGTACCTGGTGGTGGCTGAACCCGAGGGCACCACGGTGGGAACCCTGGACGAGGATTTCGCCGTGGAAAGCCTGGCCGGCGACGTGTTTCTGCTCGGCACCACGTCCTGGAGAATCCGCCGCATTGAACCGGGCCGCATCCGCGTGGAAGACGCTCACGGCGCCGCGCCCGGCATTCCTTTCTGGCTCGGCGAAGCGCCCGGCCGCACGCCCGAGCTTTCGAGCGAAGTGGCCCGGCTTCGCGAGGAGATGGCCGCGCGGCCAGATCCCGTCTTCTGGCAGGGTGAGTGCGGCCTGGACCGCAGCGCCTCCGAACAGGCCGTGGAGTACGTGCGGGCCGGCGCCGCCGCGCTGGGCGCCGTGCCCACTGGCCGCCGCATTGTGGCCGAGCGCTTTTTCGATGAAGCGGGCGGCATGCAACTGGTGATCCACGCGCCGTTCGGCTCGCGCATCAATCGCGCCTGGGGACTGGCGCTGCGCAAGCGCTTCTGCCGCTCCTTCAATTTCGAACTGCAGGCCGCCGCCACCGATAACGGCATCGTCATCTCCCTGGGCGAGCAACACTCGTTTCCGCTGGAGGTGGTCTTCGAATTTCTGCGTGCCGCCACCGTGCGCGAGGTGCTCACCCAGGCGCTGCTGGCCGCCCCCATGTTCACCGCGCGCTGGCGCTGGAATGCTTCGCGCGCGCTGATCATTCCGCGCTACAGCGGCGGCCGCAAAGTTCCGCCGCCCATTCAGCGGATGCGCAGCGACGATCTGATGGCCGCCGTCTTTCCCGATCAGGCCGCGTGCCCCGAAAATCTCACCGGCGAGGTGCGCATTCCCGATCACCCTCTGGTGAAGGAGACCATTGGCAACTGCCTCTATGAAGCCATGGACCTGCGCGGCCTGGAAGCGGTGCTGGAGGCCATTCAGGATGGCGAAATCGCGACCGTTTCCATCGATACGCCCGAGCCCTCGCCGTTCTCCCACGAGCTGCTGAATGCCAATCCGTATGCGTTCCTGGACGATGCGCCGCTGGAAGAACGCCGCACCCGCGCCGTGCAGATGCGCCGCACGCTGCCCGCCGATTATTCCGAGGGCGCCGGCGCGCTCGACGCCGCCGCCATCGCGCAGGTGGCTGCCGAAGCATGGCCTCCTACCCGCGATGCGGATGAATTGCACGAGGCTCTCTGCGGCTTGAGCCTGATGCCCGCGGATCCTCCGCTTGCGCCGCTCTTCGAGCAACTCACCGCGGCCAATCGAGCCACCGCGTTCGGGCATTTCTGGGTGCCCGCGGAACGTCTCGAACTGGTTCGCCGCGCCTATCCGGAGGCCTCATTCCATCCCGTTCTCACTGCGCCCGCCGCCACGCGCGCCGTACCCGAAAGCCCCGAGCGCTGCGCCGCCGAGATTCTGCGCGGCTGGTTCGAATGCTCCGGTCCCATGACCGCGGCGCACCTCTCCGCCACGCTGGCCATGCCCCGCGACCTGGTGGACCAGGCGCTGGCGCAACTGGAAGCCGAGGGCCAGATTCTGCGTGGCAGTTTTTCGCCCTCCGAGGAACTCCAGTGGTGCCACCGGCGCCTGCTGGCGCGCATCCACCGGCTGACCATCGGACGCCTGCGCCGTGAAATCGAGCCCGTGACCACGGCGGAGTTTTACGCCTTCCTGAATCGCTGGCAGCACGCCGCGCCAGGCACGCAACTGCACGGTGTGGATGGCGCTTTGCAGATTATCAGGCAGCTACAGGGCAGTGAATTCGCCGCCGCCGCGTGGGAGACCATCGTGCTGCCGCGCCGCGTGGCCAAGTACAAGCCGGAATATCTGGATCAGCTCTGCCTTTCCGGCGAGGTCAGTTGGGGGCGCCTTTCCCCGCACCCCGCCTTCGAGCGCGAGCAGGAAGAAAACAGGAGCCGCCGCGTGCGGCCCACGCGCGTGGCCCCGCTCGCCATCTTTCTCCGCGACGACGCGCCGTGGCTGCTGGCCACGCCCCAGCCCTCGCCCAAGGATTCCCTCTCGCATCCCGCGCGGGAAGTGCTGGCAGCCATCGAAGCGCACGGCGCGTCTTTCTTCGCCGACCTGACACGCGCTACCGGCCGCCTGGCCAGCGAAGTGGAAGACGCCCTTTGGGAATTGGTGGCCGCGGGCCTGGTCACCGCCGACGGCTTCGAAAATCTGCGCGCGCTACTGGATCCCAAACGCCGCCGCGGCGAAGGCAGGGGCCGCACGGCCCGCCCGCGCCACGCGCCCGGCAGATGGGCGCTGCTGCGGCACACCGCCGTCTCGCCCGATGGAAATGCCGAAGCGTTCGCGCGCCAGTTATTGGCCCGCTGGGGCGTCGTGTTTCGCGATGTAGCGGCCCGCGAAGCGCTCGCCCCCGCCTGGCGCGACCTGCTGGTGGTGCTGCGCCGCATGGAATCGCGCGGCGAAATTCGCGGAGGCCGCTTCGTTGCCGCCTTCATCGGCGAACAATTCGCGCTGCCCGAAGCGCTCGACCTGCTCCGCGCCATCCGACGCTCCGGCGAGGTGGCCGACCCCGCGTCTTGCGATACCTTGCCCTGGGTGGCGCCTGCCGCCACAGCGTAAGGCCGTTATACTCCTGGTATGCGGTTTACACAAGCGCTGGCGCTGCTCGCCACCTCGAGCCTCGCGCTCGCCGCCGATGTTCGCACGCCCACGCAGGAGGGCATCGTTTATGGCGTCGCCGATGGCGTGCAGCTCACCACGGATTACTATGCGCCGAAGGGTTCGGGCGTGCACCCCATCGCCATCATCATCCACGGCGGAGGCTATCAGCGCGGTGACAGCAAGAGCGGCAGTGAAGCCTATTGCGCGGATTTCCTGGCGCCCGCCGGGTACGCTGTGTTTTCGATCAACTACCGCCTGGCGCCCCAATATCCGTATCCCTATATGGTCTCCGACGTAGAGCGCTCCGTGCGCTACCTGCGGCACAACGCCGCGAAGTGGCATGCGGACCCCGCCAGAATTGCACTGGTGGGCGGTTCCGCCGGCGGATTTCTGAGCAACATGGCGGGCCTGCGCGGCGGGCCCGGCGACGCGCACGCGCCGGATCCGGTGGACCGCGAAAGCGCCAAAGTGCAAGCCGTAGTCACGCTGTTCGCGCAGAGCAGTTTCGCCACCGTCCCGCTCAATCGCGACGTTCACGCGCTGCTCGACCCGCTGATTTCGCAGAAGGGCGAAGCCGCCGCCCTTCGTGAAGCATCCCCCATTACCTATGTGAGCGCCGACGCTCCGCCGTTTCTGCAAATCCTCGGCGATAAAGACGAGTACATTCCGTTTACCGAAGCGACCAACCTCGATTCCGCGCTGCGCAAACTGGGAGTGGCCAGCCAGGTCATCCGCATACCCAATGGAATGCACGGCACCGGCGGGTGGCACAAGCTGCCCAACGTCCCCGATTGGGAGCGCCGCATGGTGGAATGGCTCAACGCCACGCTGCACCACGATGGCCCCATAGGCGAAGGCATTCGCAAGCGCGAGCCTGCCGTACCGTAGATCAACTGCCATCCGGGAAGCCGCCGCGATGCAGGATCATCGGGTAGTGCGGCAGCACCTCGGACCTTGGGACGGACGCCCGCCACCCCTCCGGTTATGGTTCGGGCCAGGCAACCGGCACCTGTGCCAGTGACTCCCCAAGGGCGCGCATCGCGTCTTCGCCAGACGCCGGCCAGGCGCAAGGCGTTGGCGCAGATTGCCAGCGACACTTCCGCTTCGCTCTCGAACGCGATCGCGAATGCCAGCAGCACCTTCGAGAGCAGCGCCGGCAGTGCGTGGTCCGCCTCCGCCATGCCTTTGCGTTGCGGCCGGCTGAACAACCCGCTTTGCGGCCGCCGGCAGTGGGACGGATGACCCCGGCATCCACCGTCACGTAGCCCCACCACTTACTCATGCGCGTCAGTACCGCCAGCGTGGATTTCCGGTCCGTGCCCAGGCTGCGCTGGAGTGTGGTCCGATGAGGCGCCTGGTATTCGAATTCGTTATCGAACTCGATGATGAAGGCCACCGGCAGACGCGATAGCTGAGCCGGCAAAGGGAGACTATCGTTCATCGCGACCATGATAGACGTGGGAGACCGCACGCTGGCGAATGGATTGCTACAACATAAGTTAAGGAGCGTGAAATGAGACACGCCGTGTTCTATCTGGCGTTGAGCGCTCTGCTTTGTGGATATCCCGCCCAGGCGCAACCGAAACATCACAAAAGGCGAGCCAGACACCCGGTAATGGTCATGGAAGCGACGGCCTTTGCCCGGGCGCAGCAGCTTACCGCTTCTGGCACCATTGCGCGCCGGGGAATCGTCGCCGCCGATCCGCGGGTACTGCCGCTCGGTACGCGAATCCGGATCTTCGGTGCCAAGTCTTATGCAGGAAACTATCTCGTGACCGATACCGGCGCCGACATCAAAGGCCGCCACATCGATCTATACTTCCCTTCCAGAGCGCGAGCCATGCGGTTCGGCACGAAAAGCGTTCGCGTGCAAATCCTGCAATGGGGCGCAGGCAAAGAGGACGCGCAGGTGAAAGACGAGGCCAGTATCGCGCAGCACCCGCGCTGACGCGATCCGGAATCCGAAGTTCCGATTCATGCATCATAGAGCGGTATGCTAACGAAGCGAAAACTGGGAACTCAAGGTCTCGCAGTGTCCGCGCTGGGGCTGGGCTGCATGGGAATGAGCCAGTCCTACGGTGTTCCGGATGACGCCGAATCCATCGCCACCATCCACCGGGCCCTCGACCTCGGGCTGGATTTCTTCGATACCGCCGAAGTCTACGGACCCTTCCTCAATGAAGAGTTGGTCGGCCGGGCGCTCCAAGGCCGCCGCGAGCGAGCCATCATCGCCACCAAATTCGGCTTCCGGATCGAAGACGGCAGAATCATGGGCACCGACAGCCGTCCGGCGCACATCCGCGAAGCCGTGGAGGCTTCGCTACGCCGTTTGCAGACCGATTATATCGACCTCCTGTACCAGCACCGCGTGGATCCCAATGTCCCGATGGAGGACGTCGCCGGGGCGGTTGCCGGCCTTGTGCGGGAAGGGAAGGTGCGCTACTTCGGTCTTTCAGAGGCTGGGGAAAAGAACATCCGGCGGGCCCATGCCACCCACCCGGTCTCCGCGCTACAGAGCGAGTATTCTCTGTGGGAACGCAATCTCGAGCCGGAGATCATCCCCCTGCTGCGCGAACTGGGCATTGGACTGGTGCCGTTCAGCCCGCTGGGCCGGGGCTTTCTGACCGGGGCGGTGCAGCGCGCCGAGGAATACCCCGAAGGGGACTATCGCCGCAGCGATCCGCGATTTCAGGGCGCGAATTACGACGCCAACATGCACGCGGCATCGCTGGTCCGGAAAATCGCCGAACAAAAAGGCCTGCAAGCCGGACAGATTGCTTTGGCGTGGCTGCTGCACAAAGGTGAGGATGTCGTCCCCATTCCGGGCACCAAGCGCAGAAGTTATCTGGAGCAGAACATCGCCGCGGTGTCCGTCAAGCTGGAACCGGATGAAATGGCACAGCTCGACCGGGCGCTTTCGCCCGAGGTGGTGTCCGGCCCGCGTTACAACGAACGCATGATGGCCATGGTCGATCGATAGCCGGCCTACGCGCGGTACTTCTCCATCGTGCGCGGATTGTACGCCCAGTGAAACTCCAGCTCGTACCGCATGGATTTCGCCAGGCCGTCCAAATCCGGGAACAGCGTGGCATAGGTGATGTTCATGCGATACAGTTCCCGCATGGCGGTTTCGCGCACGGCATTGGCTAATACGATCTTCGCCAGAATATTTCCCGGGTCGTTGGGATGCAGAATCTCTTCGATGGGAGTGTCCAGCACGCCGGGCACACAGAATGTCCCCGATTGCGCGATGAGCCGCCGGTTCATGGTGTGCGGTTCGCCCATCCAAATGAACCGGTGATCGCCTTTCAGGAAATAGCGGCGGAAATTGTGATTGGTCCGCGGGTCCATGCGGCTGGGCTTGGGAGCGCGGCTGCTGTTGATGCGCGCCGGATTCATGGCCCACACCACGCCATCGGCCAGCGTCCGTTCCAGCGCGAAGAATGCGGCCACATAAGGCGACCACGTGAAGTCCAGCAGGCGCGTCGGCGCGCCGTGGTGTTGCATCAGCGCCAGCCATTGAAAATCGTCGTCCAGTTCCGGCGGTTTGACCAGAAACTGGTGCGCCTTGCGTTTGAAGATGCGCAGAATGCGCCCTTCCTGCTCCGGCCAGGCCTCCGGGCTGACGCCGAAGTTGCGGAGATACCGCGAAAGAGAACTGTACAGCGGCCAGCGCTCATCCCGTTCGCCGCGGAACGCCCAGTGGGAAAACGGCGGCTTGGTGACAAGCTGTAAAAACGCCTCCCAGGATTCCAGCCGGAAGACGCGGTAAGACCCTAAGGTCCCCTTCTTGTGAGCCATCCACTAACTATCGTAGCGGTATAGGGCCTGTGCGATCGCGGTGCCGCGCACTTCAATGCGCTTCAGATCCGTGGTGCCGATCCCGTGGCCTTCGGCCAGCACCAGCGTGTTGTCGCAGGTCTTGAACGGGGCGGTGCCGCGCATCGCCCGCGGGTCGTAACCCATCACCGCGGTAGCCACCGCATCGGTGCACACCGGATTCAGCCCGGCCAGCAGCACGCCCGGCTTGACCACGCGCACGCCGCGGATCCACGGGCCTTCACCGCCCGCAATGGATTCCACGCCGTCGATAATCTGCAGGTGAATGGGACGCGCCGCCACCAGGTCCGCCACTATGTGAGGAACGCGACAGCCGGGGTCGTGATTCGCGCCGAAGTGCAGCTCCTGCGGCGCCGATTTCGAAGGCTGGCGCCGCCCGTAATGCCCCACCGCGTCCCGGCCGCTTTTGGGATTCTCGTTAGGCTCATCCACGCCCGCGTCCTTGCCGTAAATCGATGCCGGTAGGTTGCCGAAACAGTTCTTCAGCGAGAGCGTCACGCCGCAGGTTTCGTGATTCTTCAGCTTTGCCAGGCTGACGAACACGTCGGTCTCTTCGTAGGCGCGATTCAGGTCGAACGCCGGATACATGTAGGCGTTGCCCGGCACCTTGAAACGCGCGTAGCTTTTGCTCCGCCCCAGGGCGTTGGTGTTTTCGAATTCCACGCCCTTGGCAGCGCCGAGTAACGCGCGCGGATTCCATCCCGAATCCAGCATCACGTCTTCCATCGGGCCGGCATAGGCCCACGGGCTTTCCACAAAGCGGATGCGCGTGGCGCCGGCGCGTCCCAGGTGATACGCCGTGGCGCCCACCAGCTTGGGATGCACGTAGTGCGTCAATGAGGGCGCCAGTCCGTTGACCCTCTGGCTCGGCGCGCCGGTCATGTTGAGTTTGATGGTCACGGTCTTGTTGCGGACCAGTTTTTCGAGTCCCCCCAACTGGTCGAACATGGTGCCCAGCGTCGCCGTAACGTCTTCGTCATAGGAGGCGCACCGGGCGATGGATACCGGCGCCGCGGGAGCATCGGAACTTCCCGCCGCGCGCACCAGGGGCGCCGCACTGATCATTGCCAGCCATTCTCGTCGCGTCATCTTACAGCTCCAATCTGATGGTGGCGCAGACCTGCACCTTGTCGATGTCCACGCCCCAACCTTCCTCTGCCTGGAAAATTTCCAGCCGTTTTTCGATGCCGTCCGGAGTGAGCAGCGTGGCGTGCTTGTAGTCGCCCAGGTAATGCAGCGTCACGTTCTCCACCGGGAAGTCCGAATAATTGACGATGTGGACCACCTCCGTTTTGCCGTCGGCGGAGACCAACACATTGGAAAGCATCGAAGAGACATTGAACAGCCGCACCCCCAGGTTGCGGCGGCCCACCATGGAATTCACATCGCGCCAGATATCGTTGAGCCGTTCCAGCTCGGCCGGGTCCAGCGTAATCTTGTCGCCTTGGGGACTCTGGTCCTTCCATCCCGGCGGTCCGGTCAGAAGCGTGCCGCCGCCGCGCGTGAAGTTGCGGAGAATCTCCTTCTGCTGCGGGGTCAGGGAGTCGGCATCCACATTCACCGCCATGGTGGCGCCCGCGAGGGCTTCCGGCGTCAGATGCTCGCGCGGGATGGGCCGCACCGGCGTATGCTTCACCGCGATCATATCCAGAATGCCGCCGCTCAACAGACCGCCCTTGGCGGGGTCCTGGACTACCGCCAGTTGGCCGAATTCGCGCATGCCGCGCCACTCCGGGTGCCGTTCGAAGTAAGCGGCCATGGCGTTGATCCGCTGCCAATCGCGCATGGCATCGGCATCGCGTTTGCCCAGGCGCGCGGCCAGGTCGCTATC
>JARLGM010000133.1 GCA_031292755.1 Candidatus Sulfopaludibacter sp. | reverse complement strand
AAAGGGCGCGCGGTTTTTGCGCGGCGAAGCGAACCCTTGACACCACCCCGGCCTTCCATAGGATCTCCCTGGAAAGCGAAGGGAAAAGACGCTGCAAGGCTGGAGTTTGGGCCGGTTTCACCCATAGATTCTGCTACAGAGCCCAAACTACATTAAACCAAGATCGCGCAAATGTCCAGCGAATAGTGCCAAGTCGCCGCTAATCAATTACGCGCCGCGGAAACGGCCATCGCGGCACCCCTAACTCACGGCTAACTGGTGCATTCGCTTAGGTAACTGCTGTTTTGGACACGAGTGATACTGCAACGTGAACAAGTCGGAATACTGCATTCCGGCTTCCGCTTCGAGGCTACCATCTGTGCCAAAGCCGCCGTGGCCGCATAACTACCCGCCCCAGCCGCGCCGCAACCCGATCGCAGCGAGTCAGAGCCCGCGTTTTTCGCTGTAAGCTGTAAGCTGCTATGAAACCCACACTGCTCCTCTGCCTGTCTCTGCTTCCGGCAATCGCCAAAGATATCGTCATCCACGCCGGCCGCCTCATTGATGGCGTCGCTGGCTCGCCGCGAACCCAGGTTTCCATCCTCATCAAAGACGACAGGATCACCGGAGTGCAGGCCGGATTCGTCACGCCGTCCGGCGCGGAGGTGATCGACCTCTCCAGGGGCACCGTCCTCCCCGGCCTCATCGACACCCACAAACACATGGGCAGCGCGGGCCGCCGCCCCGGCCGAGGCGCGCCCATCGAGCGCGGCCCGCGCACCAACCTCGACGCCGTGCTTTCCGCCACCGTGCCCGCCCGCCAGATTCTGGAAGAAGGCTTCACCGCCGTCCGCAGCGTGGGCGCCGCCGACGGCATCGATCTCGCCCTCAAACACGCGGTCGATTCCGGCGTCATCGCTGGCCCGCGCATGTGGGTTTCGCTCGAGCCCCTCAGTCCCGCCGGCGGCCACGGCGACCCCACCAACACCCTCGACCCCAACCTCCCCTTCGATCCCCTGCGCCTTGCCCGTTCCGTCGTCACCGGCCCTTACGAAGTCACCGCCGCCGTCCGCGACCACCACAAGCGCGGCGCAGACCTCATCAAGATCATGCCCAGCGGCGGCGTCCTCAGCACCGGCGATAACCCTCACCTGCAACTCATGACCAACGAGGAAATCAAGGCCGCCATCGATTCCGCCCACGCGCTCGGAATGAAAGTAGCCGCCCACGCGCAAGGCAAGCAGGCCATCGATAACACCCTGCGCCTCGGCGTCGACTCCATCGAACACGGCACCTACGCCGATGAACAGTCCTTCGCCCTTTTCAAGGAACACGGCGCCTACCTCGTCCCCACCATCGTTGTCGCCATGGCCACCTTCGATCGCGCCAACGCCGGCGACACCTCCGCCGAAGTCGCCGCCAAGGTGCGCGAAGCCGTGCAGTTCAAAGACAAAATGGTGGCCGCCGCCTACAAGGCCGGAGTCAAGATCGCCTTCGGCACCGATGTCGGTCCCGGCGCCGACCTGCGCGAATTCGGCCTGTTGACGAAGGACGGCATGACCAACATGGATGTTATCCTTTCCGCCACTCGTTTCGCCGCGGACCTCATCGGTGTCCCCGATCAAATCGGCACCGTGCAGGAAGGCCGCTACGCCGATATCGTCGCTGTCTCCGGCGACCCGCTCACCGACATCACCGAACTCGAGCGCGTCCGGTTCGTCATGAAAGGCGGGGTGGTCTACAAGCACCCGTCCCAGTAAATGCGTCATCAGGATATCATTTCGATGAACATGAAACGCTATGGATTTCTCGCCATCGCATGCGTCATGGCGGCCCGGCAACAACCGCCTGCCGGACGCGGAAGGGGCGCTCCGCCGCCCGAGTTCACCAGCGGGCAGAAGGGCCAATACCAGGTCATAATCGCCGGGCTCGACGCCATGGTCAACGGCCTGCGCGCCTCGCACGTCAACGAAGACCCGATCGCCTCTACGTCTGGCTGCACGGCCGCAACAACAGCCTGACCGAAGCCGGCTTCAGATTAACATCCTCTACAAGGTTTGCCTCAAGCAGGGAAAATGGCAAGCGTTCTGCGCATGCCCGGAGGATTGATGAACGATTCGATTGAAGGGCCTCGCCGCCGCAAGCTTACTTTTGTCGCTTGATGCGACTCCATGGATCGTCTTCAGGTTGATCAGCTTCGGCGAGTGCGCAAAGCGGTGAGCCGGTCAAAGTCTGGTGTGCAGCATCCGCTGCTTTTCGGATCCGCCTTTTACTTCGATCTGGTTCAGTTTCTTCGACCAGGCGTTCTCCGCCTGCCTGCGGACCTCATCGGGCTTTCAGCCTTCGAAGTCCCTCACTGTGGCGCAACCGGGTCCTCCATCCCGCCCGGTTCCCGCGAGTTGCCCGGATCGAGGCACGGATTCCTCACCGGTACGCGGCGGCCTGGATGTTGTAGAGTTCCGCGTACTTGCCGCCGCGGGCCATCAACTGTTCGTGTGCGCCCACCTCGATGAGGCGCGCGCCTTCGAGCACAACGATGAGATCGGCCATGCGGACGGTGGAAAAACGGTGGGAGACGATGATGGTGATGCGGCCTTCGGCGCCGCCGGAAGTGGCGCGCGCCGCGGCGGCATAGCGCTCGAAGAGGGCGTGTTCGGTCTCCGCGTCCAGGGCGGCGGTGGGCTCATCGAGGACCAGCAGCAGGGGCTGGTCGCGCATGAAGCCGCGCGCCAGGGCCAGCTTCTGCCACTGGCCGAACGAGAGTTCCACTCCCGACGGCCACGTGGGACCGAGTTGGGTATCGAAGCCGGATGGCAGGGCGGCGACGACCTCCGAGGCGCCGGCGCGGTCTACTGCCGCGACCACCGCGGGCTGATCGTCCAGGCGGGGGACGTCGCCCAATCCGACGGTGTGGCCGGCGCGGAATTCGAAGCGGAAAAAATCCTGGAAGGCGCCGGCGAGGCGGGTGCGCCACCCGGCGGCGGGTATGCGAGCGAGCGGGGTATCGTCCACGAAGATGGAACCGGACGAGGGCTCGTACATCTTGGCGAGGAGTTTGACGAGCGTGGTTTTGCCGGCGCCGTTCTCGCCGACGATGGCCACCACGGCGCCGGGCGGCAGCGTGACCGAAACATCCTCCAGCACCAGGCGGGACGTGCCGGGGTAGGCGAACGACACGCGGTCCAGGCGAACGCCGCGGCGCAGGACGGAGGGAACGGGCAGACCGCCGGCGGCGGCGAGCGAGGCGGCGTAATCCTCCAGCCAGGCAAGCCGCCGCGAGCCGTCCATCCAGAAACCGCGGAGGAAGCCGATCTCGCCGGCGGTAGCGCCAATGTAGGCCGAGAGGCGGGCGCCTGCGGCAAGCACCAGCAGCACCTGGCTGGCCGGCGCGCGCAGGCCGGAAGACACGAACAGCACCGCGCCGGCATAGGCGAAACCGAAGAGGGCCCACGCCAGCGCGTACCAGAGTGCGGAGTCCCAGCGCGCCGCTGCGACCGGCCCGTACCAGCGCTCCCAGGCCTCCCGGCGCTGGGCCATCAGGCGCTCCGCGATGCCGGTGACGCGCACTTCCTTGCCGGGCGCCGCGGTGGTGGCGATGTTGAACAGATGCCGGGCGAGGCGGCTGCTTTGGGCTCCCCGCTCCTGCGCGGCTCTTTCCACTTCGGGCCGCCAGGTGGAGGTGAGCACGGTGGGAACGGCGAAGACGGTAAGTAGCAGGAGCGCCGGATGGATGGACGCGAGGAGCGCCATGGTGACGCCGAGCCGCAGGATCCAACCGGCGGTGGAGAAGACCGAGACATACATGTGGTCCAGCACAAACACCTGGTTGCGCAGCATGAAGAGGCGGTCGAGATACTCCGGGCGTTCCTGGTGCGCGATGGTGGCGATGGAGGCTTGCAGTTGGGCGATGTGCGATTCGAGCGCGATGGTCACTTTGTCGCGGAAGCGGCGCTGCAGGCGCGTGCTAACGGTGCGCAGAAACCAGGTGGCGGCGGTGGAGACGCCGAGTCCGAGAGCCGCGCCTTGCACCAGCCGGGTTCGATGTTCGAGCACGCCTTTGCCGAGCAGCATGAGCCACAGGGCGAGCAGCGCATCGGGCAGGGCGGCAAGCTGCGAGAGCAGGAAGGCGGCGAGCATGAGGCGTGGCTCGTGGCGATACCCCAGTTTGCACAACCGCCACATGGAGGAAAGCGCGGGAGGCAGCGGTTCGATGGCGCGCTCAGGAGAGGACGTCATAAGTGGCTCCCTCCTCTTCCCGCGGCACGTTGAAGCGCTGGGCCTGCAGGTCGAACATGGTGCGATAGCGGCCGCCGAGCGCCATCAATTCCTCGTGGGAGCCGAGTTCGGCCACGCGGCCATGCTCCAGGACGCAGATGCGATCGGCATGGCGAACGGTGGAGAAGCGATGCGAGATGAGAATGGTGGTGCAATGGCGCGTGGCGGCGAGCAGACGATCGAAAATTTCGGCTTCGCCGCGCACATCGAGCTGCGCGGTGGGTTCATCGAGCAGCACCACGCCGGCGCCCAGCTTGACGGCGGCCAGGGCGCGGGCCAGGGCGATGCGCTGCCACTGGCCGCCGGAGAGATCGGTGCCGCCGGTGTATCCGCGTGCGAGCACGGTATCGAGCCCGGCCAGGTTGGCCGCGCCGGCGGATTCGAGGGCGGCGCGAATGACGTCATCGGGCGCGCCGGCCGGAGCGACGTTATCGCGCAGGGGCAATTCGAGGCGCAGGAAATCCTGGAAAACGGCGGTGAGGCGGGAACGCCAGGAGGCGAGGTCGAACTCGCGAAGGTTGACGCCATCGACCCGGATGGCGCCGGACTGCGGGTCGTACAAGCGGCACAGGAGCTTGGCCAGGGTGGTCTTGCCCGCGCCGTTCTGCCCCACGATGGCGAGCGAAGAGCCGGCGGGAATGGTGAGATCGAAGCGGTCAAGAACCGGCTTGCCGTCAGGGTACGCAAAGGTGATGCCGTCAAGATGAATGGCGTGAGCGGGCAGGCCGTGGGCGGGCCTTTCGCCAGAGGGTAGCGCTCCGGCGGGACGCATGGCAGGTTCCAGGCGCAGCACCGCGGCCACGGGGGCAGAGGCGTCATCGAGCGCCCAACTGAATCCACCGAAGCCGATCATGGAGACACCGATGGCGCACTGCACGTAAATGACGGCCTCGCCGAGGGTGATGCGGCCGGCGGCGGCGGCGGAGGCGAGCAGCCAGAAGACCAGGACATTGGCCGAGGCGACCAGTAACATGCTCCAGATGACGGGGCGCTCGCGCAGGCGGGTGGCGGCGTACTGGAGCTGGTGCATGCGGGTACGGCGGGCGATGAAGCGCTCGATGGTCCAGCCGGCGATACCGAACAGGCGGAGTTCCTTGCTGGCGGGCGGGTCCACGGCGAGGCGGTAGGCGTAGTCGGCGTCGCGCTGTGCGCCGCGGACCTCTTCGGTGTTGCGGTCCCGCCAGATGGCGCTTTCGCGCAGGAGCCAGTGGGTGGCCATCCAGGCGCTTGCGAGCAGGAGCGACGCCCACCAGGCGTAGCGGGTGAGGATCGCGGCGGAGGCGAAGCCGCCGATCATTTCAGACATTCCGTTGGCGATGAAATCCAGGGAGATGGAGAGTGGCGGGCCGGTCATGGCGAGATCGAAATCGCGGGCAACGGTGAGGTCGCCGGTGAGCGTGGCGTCCTCCAGGTGGGCCATTCCGGGCGGGCGGACACAGGCGGCGGTGAGACGATCGTAGAGCCAGGACGCGGTACGGTCCCCGAGGTTGGTGCTGACCGCGTGGTGGATGGGGCTGATGACTTGCAGGAGTATAAAGATGGCGCCGACGAAGGCCAGGCTGCCGCCCAGAGGCTGGCCGCGCTGCACCGCGCCAACTACCAGACCCATAGCGATAGCGAAGGCGGCCGGGAGGATTCCGCGGAGCATAAGGGCCGTCCACCAGGCGACGGCGAGGGCGGGATCCGCCTTGGGAAGAACGGCGAAAAACTTCCATTCGTTGCGCTGGGTGAGGGCTTGGAGCACCAAGGTATTTTGACATAGACAAAGGTGGGCGGGGAGGTGGAATGCGTGCCACTTGATTTTCGCCTTTTATTCGCCTATGCTGAATTCGTGTCGAGTACCTGCCGGGTTTCTTTCGATGATGGCGCGGGGATGACCCACACGGTTTCGGTGTCGGCATCGTCGCTGTACGAGGCGGCGGCGCTGGCGCTGGCGGAATTCAAGAAGTCGGGCTTCGCCCTGGCCGAAGTGGGGGCAGGCACGCGGCTGAAGGTGGCTGTAGAGACGCCGGCTACCGTGCATGAGTTGACCGTCCGCACATTGCAGTCGTGGCTCGACACGAACGGGAAAACTCCGCGCGAGCAGGGGCTGAAGGTGACGCTGCGGCAAGTTCTGGGGCGCTGAAGACGATGACTCACTGCGCGGCGAGGGACGGGGTAATTCCCTGGTTATGCTCGAAATAGAACAGAAACTTCGCGAATGAGTTGACTTTCGCACGCCAAGTGATTAAAGTCCAATCCATAGTCGCTTCAAGGCAGGTATTGGGATGGTCCGACTCAGGGCGACGGGAGGCTCCATGGTGAGCGTGAGAAGTCCCTTTGCAGTTTTCTTATTGACGTCGATCTTCGGCGTGGGTGCAATACTGGCACAGTCCGAGCGCGGCACAATCACGGGCGCCGTGCGGGACGCCTCGGGGGCGGTGGTGCCAGGCGCGGCAATCCGAATTACCAACATTGCGACCAACGTCAACACGGCGACCACAAGCAACGACACGGGCGAGTTTACGGTTCCCGGGCTGGCGGCCGGAAAATACAATGTGCGCGTGGAAAAGCAAGGGTTCCGCACGTTCGTGCTGGCCGGCATTTCGGTGGACGCGGCGACCACGGTGCGGACCGATGCGACCCTGGAACTGGGGGAATCGCGGCAAACGGTGGAGGTGCAGGCGAATGCCGTGCAGTTACAGACGCAGGACGCCACGTCGAGCACATCGGTGCAGAACACACTGGTGAACGATTTGCCGCTGGTGGTGAGCGGGACGGTCCGGACCCCGTTCGACCTGGCGGCACTTACTCCCGATGCCAAGAATCTGGGCGGTGACAACGGCTTTATTCTGGGTGGCGGGCAGGCGGCATCGTATGGGACGTCACTGGACGGTATTTCCACCAATACCAGCCGCGCGTTGTCCAAGAGCTGGGTGGCTTCGAATTCGCCTTCGGTGGAAGCTATTGAGCAGTTCACCGCGGAGTCCAACGGATTCAAGGCGGAGTACGGTCATGCGGGCGGCGGCAGCCTGACTTACGTATCGAAGTCAGGCACTAACGAATTTCATGGGTCCGCCTATGAATTTGTGCGCAACAACGATTTCGATGCCAATAACTTCTTCAATAATGCCTCGAGGATCCCTAATTCGATTTACAAACAAAATGATTTTGGGGCGACGGTGGGGGGCCCTATCTGGATTCCCAAGGTCTACCACGGCAAGGATAAGACGTTCTTCTTCTTTTCGTACGAGGGGTTTCGCAATCGCACAGGCGCAAACGGCACCGCGTTTACGGTTCCGACTCCGGAAATGTACAACGGCGATTTCAGCAGGTGGGTCACGTCCAACGGAACGCAGATTCCCATATATAATCCGATCGGGCAGGTGCAGAACAGCGATGGCAGTTACACCCGCCAGCCGTTTCCGGGCAATGTGGTTCCCAAGAACCTGTTCAGTCCGGCGTCGCTGAAGGCTCTGAGTGTGTTCCAAGGCAACGGCGCGCTGGCGCCGAACAACAATGCCGTTCCGGGAACCCCGGCTTATGTCAACAACAACTTTCTGGAGACTTCGGGAACGCAGGTATATCCGGTCAATAAGGAAAGCATCAAGATCGATCACACGTTCAGCGGGAAGCATCGCATTTCCGGTTACTACGGGCACGACCTGGAGCATCAGACATTCGGTCCGGACGGGCCGCCCACGCTTCCGGGGTTATATTCGACGTACAACGACCTGATACAGGAGACGGACGTGGTGCGGTTTAGCTGGATCTGGAGCATCAGTCCGAACAAGATCAACAACTTTTATGCAGGGGGCAACGACTGGCGTCAGGATCACAAACCGCCGCAGGAGTATATCGGTAACTGGAAAAGTAAGTTTTGCCTGACGAATGTTCCCGACTGTAACGAGAACCTGGTCAACCTGTTTTCGGGCGGCACCGGGGACACTTACAGCACATGGGGCGGGCAGGCGGACAACGGCTCGGAAAATACCGTCTATGGGTACAACGATGACTTCACGTGGATCAAGGGACATCACACATTCAAATTCGGGGGTATGTTCCAGATCAATCACTACAACGGCTTCGGGCGGCAGTGCGAGGCCGGTTGCGTAGGGTTCAGTTACCAGGAAACGGGCATTCCGGGCGGCTCCAATCCGAATGCGGGCGGCAATGCCTTTGCATCGTTCCTGCTGGGCTATGCGGACAGCGGGCAGATCGACACGGTACGATTCATCGGCCAGCAATTCTATTACGCCGGCGGGTACGTTCAGGATGACTGGCGAGTAACCGACAAGCTGGTTTTGAACCTGGGGCTGCGTTACGACATCAACCTGCCGCCTACCGGGCTCAACGATCGCTGGAGCGATTTTTCGCCGACGACGCCGAATCCGGCGGCGGGGGGGATTCCGGGCGCGGTGCTCTTCGCGGGGAGTTGCCCGGGGTGCGTGGGTTCGCGGGCGCTGGCCGGCCTGTGGACGAAGGGTATCGGTCCGCATGCCGGGTTCGCTTATTCAAAGGATGCCAAGACCGTGTTTCGCGGCTCTTACGCGCGGTCGTTCGGTTCGCTGGTATCGGTCACCGGGTCTACGCACGCCATGGGGTTCACGCTGACGCAGGGCTTCTCCAGCAGCGATTCCGGGATTCTGCCGACTTACACGATGGATCAAGGCATGCCCCCGTGGACGGCTCCCCCGTTTATCAACCCGTCGGTTTCCAACGGCACCAGCGTGTCGTGGTTTCAGGGCCAGGAAACGACCAAACTGCCGGCATTCGACAACTTCAATTTTTCCATCGAACGGCAACTCAGCAGCACTATGGTGGCCGAGATTGGCTACAACGGAGTGCTGGGCAGCCACTTGCAGACGGAGTTACTCCAGTACAACCAGATCAGTCCGAAGTATCTCACGGCGTTCGGTACGGTAGCGCAGAGCATCAACGTCCTCAATAGTCTGGTGGGTTCGGCCACAGCCAATGCGGCGGGAGTTACAGCGCCGTTCCCGGGATTTAACTCGCTATGGGGCAGCCGCGCGACGGTAGCGCAGGCGCTGCGACCCTTCCCCCAGTACACGATCATCGACACTTACAATGGACAGGGCGATCATAGCGGTCACTCCACGTATCATGCGCTGATCACCAAGTTCAATAAGCGCGTGGCGGCAGGTCTGACGTTCCAGGCGTCCTATGTGCTCTCCAAGATTCTCACCGACGCGGATACGGCGTGGGGGACTCAGTACGCAGCCGACTTTTTTAATCGCGGCCTGGAAAAATCGATCGGGGCATTCGACGTGACACACGATTTCAAATTCGCGGGCGTCTACGATCTGCCGTTCGGGAAGGGCCAGCGTTGGGTGGAAAAGGGACCGGCATCGTGGATTATCGGAAACTGGCGGGTATCGAGCATCAACATATACGACAGCGGGACCCCGGTGGGAATCGGCACGGCGCTGACGCTGCCGATTTACTCGAGCGGAGCGGGCGGCCGTGTGCCGGCCTATGTGACGTCGTACAACGGGTGGCAGCCTAACTGGTCGGGCGGTTTCGATCCCGGGAAAGACAACTTCTTCGTTCCCTATGGCACTGGGCCATTCCCGCTGCAAGGCACCGGAACGGGTCTGAATAGCATCGGCAACGTAACCCGCTTGAATCCGAAAGTGCGGTTGTTTCCGAATTTGAATGAGAACATGTCCGTGACGCGCACGTTTCCGATCCGGGAGAAGAAATCGATCGAAATTCGCGCCGAGGCGTTCAATGCCTTCAACCGGGTGCGGTTCGGTACGGGCAATACCCAACTGCAGAACGCGCAGTTCGGCGTGCTCACCGGATCGGGGAGCCAGATCAATACGCCGCGCCAGTTGCAGGTGGCGGCTAAGCTGTACTTCTGATCAGCGGATCATGCGCAGCAAGCCGTAGCAGACCAGGCAAATCCAAAAATCGACAGCGAGGCCCCAATCGACCTGGTAGAGGTGGTGCTGCGCGCGCGGCGGCAAGTAGCGCTCCACGCTGAAATAGATGGCATTCCCGGCCACCACGGCGACCAGCGACTGCCAGAACGATCGCGACATACTGTCCATTTTAGGAGGGTAGAATGGGGAAAATGCGACGGCTTGCGATCTGCCTGTTCGCCATGGCTGCGATGGCGCCGGGCCAGGATACGAAGTACCCTCCGCAAGGGCAGCAGTTTCCGGGGCCGCCGGCGAAACCAGACACGGCGGAGTGGCTGCAGGAACTACAGCGGTATCGCGAAGAGCGGCGCGTCCGTGCGGGGCTGGACGGCGAATTGTACGATCGCCCGGACCTTCGCTGGGCGCAGAGCAGTTTCATCCAGCCGCAGGTGATGGTGGAGGACCGGTATCTGTACGATCCGGCGGCGCGGCGCTACACGGTGGATCGCTTCCTGGGCGATCTGGATCAGCGATATGGCGGAGTGGACAGCGTTCTGCTTTGGCCGGTATATCCGAATCTCGGGATCGACAACCGCAACCAGTTCGACCTGTTGCGCGACATGCCGGGCGGACTGGAGGGACTGCGCGGAATGATCGCCGATTTTCACCGGCGCGGCGTGCGGGTGCTGTTTCCGACGATGCCGTGGGACATGGGGACGCGGCGCGAATCGCGCAGTATGCCGGAGACCATTGCGGCGCTGATGAAAGAGGTGGGCGCCGACGGGATCAACGGAGACACGTTCGGCGGCTTGCCGAGAAGTTACCGGGCGGCATCGGACGCGGCGGGCCAGTCGCTGGTGCTGGAGCCCGAGGGTTTTCCGGAAAGCGATGAAATGCTGAACTGGGACAGCATGACCTGGGGATATTGGAAGTACCCGTTTGTCCCCATGGTCAGCCGCGGAAAATGGCTGGAGCCGCGGCACATGGTAAATGTGTGCGACCGGTGGAATAAGGATAAGACCGACAATCTGCAGGCGGCCTTTTTCAACGGCGTTGGGTACGAAACCTGGGAGAACATCTGGGGGATCTGGAATGGCATTACGGAGCGCGATGCCGAGGCGATCCGCCGCGTGGCGAAGGTCGAGCGGAAGTTCGCCGGGTACCTGGGGAGCGCGGATTGGGAGCCTCACACGCCGACGATTCCGTACGGCATTTTCGCCAGCAAATTTCCCGGGGGCGGCAGCACGCTTTGGCTGCTGGTGAATCGCACGGTCTACAACGTGGTTGGTCCGGAACTGGAAGTGCGCAGCGAGCCGGGAATGCACTATTTCGACCTGTGGCACGGGGTGGAGTTGCGGGGCGGCGCACCGCTCTCGTTTGCCATGGAGGCGCTGGGATATGGGGCGGTATTGGCGCAGAAGGAGCCGGCCGGCGCGGAGTTGAACGCGTTTCTGGCCGAAATGCGGAATTTGAATGCGCAGCCGCTGGCGGCATTTCCAAAGGTCTGGCACTTCCTGCCGCAGCAGATAGTCCCGATGGAGCCTACGGCGCGCGCGGCGCGGACACCGGAAGCAATGGTGCGAATTCCCGCCGCTTCGGATTTCACCTTCGAAGTTCACGGCATCGAGATTGAAGGGGGCGACGATATCGGTGTGGACGTGCAATACCCCGGTGAAGATTCGCCGCGGCGGCATCACGTGCTGCGCATGGCGATACCGGCTTTCGATATCGACAGGTATCCAGTGACGAACCGGCAGTTTGCGGAATTCCTGAAGGCCAGCGGATACCATCCGGCGGACGCTCACAATTTTTTGAAGGACTGGACCAACGGCACCTACCCGGCGGGATGGGACACCCGGCCGGTTACATGGGTCTCGATAGAAGATGCGCGGGCGTATGCGGCATGGGCCGGCAAGCGATTGCCGCACGAATGGGAATGGCAATACGCGGCACAGGGTTTGGATGGGCGGGCCTATCCCTGGGGCAATACGTGGTGCGCCGATTGCGCGCCGGCGCAGGAGCACGGGCACGAGCTTCGCGGGCCTACGCCGGTGGACGCATACCCGAAGGGCGCAAGCCCGCTGGGCGTCATGGATATGACGGGCAACGTGTGGCAGTGGACCGATGAGTTTCAGGACGAACACACGCGCGCCGCGATTGTCCGGGGCGGCGGGTATTACCGGCCGGCGGGCTCGCGATGGTACTTCCCCTCGGCGTACAAATTGACGGAGCACGGCAAGTACCTGCTGACGGCTCCTTCGAAGGACCGCTCGGGCACGCTGGGGTTCCGGTGCGTGAAAGACGCGCAATAAGGAGTGGCTTGGCTCGGGTAGGGTACAACTTTGCCAGCCGGCGCTGCCATATATAATCGATTGAATTATGACTTCCTTCACTCGCCGTTTGTTCCTGCAGAGTACGATGGCTGCTGCCGCGCTGGCCGCCGAAGATCTTAAGCCCCTGGAAGCCGAGATTGCGAAGCGGCATGACGAAGGCGTGCAGCGGCTGCAGGCGTGGATTCGCCAGCCGGCGATTGCCGCCGAGAATCGCCGGATGAACGAGGGGTGCGACCTGATGATGCGGATGCTGCGCGACGCGGGGTTCGACAAGGTGACGAAGGCGCCCACCGAAGGCCATCCCGGCGTGTTCGCAACGCTGGATGCCGGCGCGCCGAAAACCGTGGGCATCTACTTCATGTATGACGTGAAGCAGGCCGACCCGTCGGAGTGGACATCGCCGCCCTTTGAAGCGCGCATCGTGGATAAGCCGGGCGTTGGCAAAGTGCTGATCGGACGCGGCGCGGTGAATCAGCGAGGGCCGGAAGCAATGTGGCTGGCGGCCCTCCACGCATTCCAAGGCGCCGGCCGGAAGCTGCCGGTGAACCTGGTGTTCGTGGCGGAGGGCGAGGAGGAGATCGGCTCTCCGCACTTTCCGCAGATTGTGCGGCGGCCGGAGGTTCTGGCCGCATTCCGCAAGTGCGCGGGGGTTTACATGCCGATGCCGATGCAGGCGCTGGACGGGACGGTGACCATCAACCTGGGCGCGAAAGGCGTGGTGGAACTGGAACTGGTATCGAGCGGGGAACGGTGGCATCGCGGGCCGAGGCAGGATCTGCACTCTTCGAACGAGGCTCGCGTGGACAGTCCGGCGTGGCACCTGGTGCAGGCGCTGAACACGCTGGTAGGCCCGGACGGGCACACTCCGGCGATCGATGGGTACGCGGATAAAGCGCGGCCTTTGAACGCGGAGGAGAAGGCGCTGATTCGCGACGCGGCCCTGCGCGAGAACGAGGAACTTGCCAAAAAGCAGATGGGCGTCGAGCACTGGGTACACGACGTGGACTGGCTGGAATCGCTGGAACTGCTGGCGGGCCGGCCGACGGTGAACATCGAGGGGCTGGTCTCCGGATATACCGGGCCGGGCGGGAAGACGATTCTGCCGCATCGCGCCGTAGCGAAACTGGATCTGCGGCTGGTGCCGGACATGACCGCGCAGGATGCGCTGGCGGCGCTCCAGGCGCACCTGGCGAAACGCGGGTTCGGCGATATCGAAGTCAATATGACGGGCGGTTACGATCCCACCACCACGCCGCAGAAATCGGCCTTGATCCAGGCGCAGGCCGCGGTGTACCGGCACAACGGAATCGAGCCCGTGATTTGGCCGAGGCTGGCAGGGTCGTGGCCGGGTTATGTCTTTACCGGCGCACCGCTGAATCTGCCGGCGGGTCACTTCGGGCTGGGTCACGGCAGCGGGGCGCATGCGCCGGACGAGTACCTGGTGATTGAATCGGCCAATCCGAAAGTGCAGGGGTTCGACGGGGCGGTGCGGTCGCAGGTGGAGTACCTGTACGAGTTGGCCGGATCGTAGAAACGTTCCGCACCTTGGGCCGGAATAGCAGTGCTACACTCTACTCAACGAGGGGGACTGGGTAAGGGTGACCGTCATCCGCGCACACACGGCGCCGGTGTTGATTGGCGCGGTAGCACTGATTGGGGTCCTGGCTGCGCGAGCGGCGGATGAGACCGGCGACGGGCCTCGATCGAGCGGCAGTGACATCCGTGTAGACTCCCTTCTGGTGCTGATTCCCGTCAGCGTGACCGATCTCAGGAACCGCCCGGTGACGGGCCTGGCATCTCATCAATTCCGCGTGTTCGAAGGCAAAGCGGAACAGAAGGTGGTGGGCCTGTCCAGGGAGGACGCGCCGCTTTCGGTAGGCATCGTTTTCGACGCCAGCGGCAGCATGGCGGGCAAACTGGCCAAGGCGCGCGAGGCGGTACAGGAACTCCTGAAAAGGGCCAATCCGGAGGACGAATTTTTTCTGGTGACGTTCAGCGGCACGGCGAAGGTGGCGGTGCCGTTCACCGGCAATGCGGGTGACATTGCCGCACGGTTGATGTTCGCGGACTCCGGGGGCAAGACGGCGCTGCTGGATGCGATTTACCTGGGGCTGCACTACATGAAGAATGCCGGGAACGCGCGGCGGGCGCTGCTGGTGATATCCGATGGCGGCGAAAATGACAGCCGTTACAGCGAGCGGGAACTGCGGGCCATGCTGCGGGAAGGCGGCGTGGCGGTTTACGCGATCGGCATTTATGCGCGCGGCGTGCCGGCGCTGCCCGAGGAAGAGCGTAGCGGTCCCAAGCTGCTCACGGATCTGGCGGAGCAAAGCGGGGGGCGTCATTTTGCCGTAAACAGTGCGAACGAATTGCCTGGGGCGGCGGCGAAGATCGGGCTGGAACTGCGGAATCAGTATGTGCTGGCATACCGCCCCGAAGGCGGGGCAGAGGATGGGAAGTACCGGCGGGTTCAGGTGAAGCTGGTGGCGCCTCGCGATCTGCGTCTGTCCTGGCGGCCGGGGTACTATGCGCGGCGGCGTTGACAGACGGCGAGGCGCTACGCGATACCGGCGGTCCGGCGGTAGGAATCCGCCAGCAGCGAAATGTAATGTCTCACCGTTTGACCGTTGCCGAAGCGGTGGGTGCCGTCCAGCAGTTGCATCATGCAGGCGGGGCATCCGGTGGCGATCGTGCCGGCGCCGGTGCCGGCGGCATCCGCGGCTTTCCGGCGGGCGATGTCCGACGATGTGTCAAAGTGCGTCAGGCCATACGAACCGCCGCTTCCGCAGCAGGCGTCCGGTTGGGACATCTCCCGGAACGTGACTCCGGGAATGGTACGCAGGATGTCGCGAGGCTCACGCGCCACTTTCATGGACTTTTTCAGATGGCACGGGTCGTGATAGGTGACCACTGCATCGACGGCGCCTGTGGGCCGGCGGTACCCGATGACATCAGTCAGCAGGGTGGAGACGTCGTAGGTGCGGGCGGCCCAATGTGCGGCTTTTTCGGCGTAGGCGGGATCTTCGCGCAGCACCTCCCGGAACTCGTGCTGCCAGGCGCTGCCGCAGGAGCCACAGCCGGTGACGATGTAGCGGGCGTTGCTCCGCTCCATGACGTCGATGTTGGTGCGGGCTAAAGTTCGGGCGGTGGCGGCATCGCCGTGCACCAGCACCGGGGTTCCGCAACACTGCTGGCCTTGGGGCACGACGACCTCGACCTGGTTTTCCGTCAGGACCTGGATCAGGTCGAGGCCCGTTTCGGGGTAGAAATATTGGAACGAACAGCCCGTGAAGAAGGCGACGCGCATCTTCGCTCGCGGCGCGGTGACCACTTCAGGCACGCGATCGCGTAGCGGGCGGGGGGATGGCGCCGGAAACAGGCGATCGGCGCCGAAGCCGGCATCCCGGCCGAGCATGGCGAACGGCGAGCGCGGAGAGATGGCGCGGTAGCCGGGGTTGTCGCGGAAGACCAGGCCTTGCAGGCGCGCGCCCATTTTCATGGCGGTATCGAGCCTTGCCGGCTGCTTGAGTATGTGGAAGATGGCGGACTTGAGCCACGGCAACCCGTTCTTTTCCACGATGGCGGCGCGGAGTGACAGCATGATGCGGTCGAACCGCACGCCGGAAGGGCAGGCCGTCATGCAGGATTTGCAGACCAGGCAATTGAACAAGGTGTCGATGACTTCCCGATCGTCGAGGGCGAGATCGCCGGAAGCGACGGCAGCGGCGATGGCGATTTTGCCGCGGGCGACCGCGGCCTCGTCCTTTTCCGCGGCATAGACCGGGCAGACCGCCATGCACATGCCGCATCGCAGGCACTTGTCGAGTTCCGCTTGCAGCTTGGGGTCAAGCTCACCGCCCTTCATGCGGCGCCTCTCTGGCGGGAACCAGCTTCCCGGGGTTCAACAGGTGCCAGGGATCGAGTGCGTCCTTGATGCTGCGCATCAGATTCAGGCCGCTCTCGCCGATCTCGCCGCCGAGGAACCGCATCTTGGCGATGCCGATGCCATGCTCGCCGGAGAGGGTACCGCCGAACTGGAGCGCCGTTTGGAAGATCTCCTCCACGGCGCGGTGGACCCGTGCCATCTCTTCGGCGTTGTGCCTGTCGGCCACAATGGTCGGGTGGAGGTTGCCGTCGCCGGCATGTCCGAAGGTGCCGAGCACCAGGTCGTACTTGCGGCCAATTTCGGCGCAGGCCAGCAGCATTCCGGTGATGTGGCTGCGCGGCACGGTGGCATCTTCCAGAATCACGGTGTTGTTCAGCGAGGCCAGTGCCGGGAGGGCCGCGCGGCGGGCCGCCCAAAGCTGATCGCGTTCGGCGCCGGACTTCGCCAGGCGCAGTTCGCCGTGGTGTTCGGCGACGGTCCGGATGACGGCATCGGCCTCGCACTCGACCACGGTCTCGGCCATGCCATCCACTTCGATCAGCAGGAGAGCCTCGGCGCCGAGGGGCAATCCCACGTGCGCGTACGCTTCCACGGTTTCGATGGTCTTACGGTCCAGGATCTCCAGCGTGGCGGGGATGACCTGCGCCCGGATGATGCCGGCGACGGTATTGCCCGCGTCCTCGATGGTGGCGTAGGTGGCCATCATGGTGCGGCGGAATTTCGGCGCGGGAATCAGCTTTACGGTAATCTCCGCGATGATGCCGAGGGTACCTTCGGAGCCGGTGAACAGGCTGGCGAAATCGTACGCCGTGACGTTTTTGACGGTCTTCCCGCCGAAGCGGACCTTGTCGCCGTTGGCCAGCACGACTTCCATTCCCATCACGTAGTGCTTGGTGACGCCGTATTTCAGGCCGCGCAGACCGCCGGAATTTTCGGCCACCGAGCCGCCCATCGTGGCGGTCTTGACCGTGCCGGGGTCGGGCGGATAGATCAGCCCGTGGGGCGCCACGGCGTTGTTGAGTTCCTCAATGACGACGCCGGGCTGGACTGTGGCGGTGAGGTTCTCCGCGTCTACTTCCAGGATGCGGTTCATGCGCTGGAACGAGAGTACGATACCGCCGGCCAGAGGGATGGCGCCGCCGCTCAGATTGGTGCCGGCGCCGCGCGGATAGATGGCGATGCCGCGCGCGCGGGCCAGGTTGACGATGGCCTGGATTTCGCCGGTATTCGCGGGCCTGACGACTACGTCGGGAATCCGGCGCGGGACGTCCGCCGTGGCGTCATAGCTGTAAGTGACGAGGTCCACTTTTCGGGTCCGGACGTTGCCGGCTCCTACGATGGCCTCAAGCTGTGTGGCAAACGCCTGGTCTGACATGGCGGCTCCCTTCACCGGGGTTAGAAATAGAACAACTGCAACTGTACGGTGAACTCGTTGCCGGGCCTGATCGCAGAACCGTTGAGCGGCAGAGCGCGCATCGCCTGAACCGTCCATTTGAGATTCTGGCCGCGAATATAGTAGTTAAAACCACCGCCGGCGCGATGAATGTCTTTGGTGTTGTTCGCCGCGGCGACGAACTGTTGCGACTCGAACTTGGCGAAGGGTTGCAGCCTGGCTTGATGAACGTAATAGGCGCCCTCCACGAACCAATCGTTCTGGTCCGGAATTGTGGTGAATTTGTCGCGGCCGTCAAAGTGGAAGTACTGGAATTGACCGCCGATCTCGTCGCCATTGTTCACCGGCTGGTCGAATGCCACATTCGCCGAGAGCCCGCGGTAGCTGCCTTGCTTGTCGGCTCCCACGTCGATCGCCAGGATCTTCTTTTTGCCCAGAGCCGTGCCCACAAAGACGTAGCCCGTCTCGGTATCGAAGAAATCGTATTGCAGATATCCGGCGGTACGCAGGGAGTCCCGGGCGTTGGCATCCCGTTCCCCTTGCAGCGCCGCCACGCGATATTGGAGACGGTCATCCAGGAAAAAACCCCGGGCCTGAAAACCAAGATCGCGCAATGCCACCGACTGGGTAGCGGTGTTGTTGACCGTGGTCAAAGGGCTGAGGTCCACGGTATAGTAGCTGAGCGTGGACTGCAATGCGTTGCGAGAGAGCGGAACGATAAACAGGCCGCCATCCACCTGAAACACCTTGGTGGGTTTCCACTCCAGGAACGCATCCTGCAACAGGAAGCCAGACCCGGCAGACTTGGGTGTCTTACCCAGGTTGGGCGAATCGGTTTCCACAAAGAAGCTGATGTTATTGCCGATATCGCCACCCATGAGCACTCGCAGCCGGCGGAGAAACAGATTCTGCTGATAGCCCTGCGGTCCGGCGGCGGCCGGGGTAGCATCCTGTGTCCAGTCAGCCCACAGTTGCCCCTCGATACCAAACCTGACGGTGACATCTTCGTTCTTGATTTGAAGCTGTGCCGCGGCGGGCGGGGGAACCAGCGCGAGCATCGCGATGCCGGCGATTCCGCTAAGCAGCGTGCGTTGCAAAAGAGCGCGGAACATGTTTAATCCTTCTGTTATCGATCGGCGTTTTGCAGTACGATCGGCGCACCTTTCGCAACCGGGGGAATCGTTCAAAGGGAATGCGGTAATCCTGTCGAAACACCGCTACGCCATTTCAGTATTTAAAGGTCCTTATATACTATTTAGTAACATGTTTCCGCAGGGGGAACAAGCTCGCCCATCGGAGATCCAGCCGGGTCGGTGAGGGGAGGCGGTAGCGTAGCCCGAAAGAACCACCTGGCGCGTGCCACTGTCTGGATAGACTCGTAACATGGCCTTCCGCATGCAGAGACTCTGGGGCCTTGTCGTCCTTACGGCGCTGGCACAAACGCCCGCTCCCACAGGGTACGTGCTGCGGTTCGATGTGGACTTGGTGCAAGTGGACGTCGTGGTGACTGACTCGCACGGCAACCACGTTCCCTCTCTCACGGCCGACGATTTCGAGGTGCGCCAGGACGGGAAACCGCAAAAGATCACGCACTTTTCATACGTCGGCGGCGACCCGACCGCCGGCGCCCAAAAACGTCACGCGGAAGCGCCAATCCCGGCGCCTGAGCCTACTGCGACCGGGGTGCACCGCACCATCGTTTTTCTGCTCGACGACGTAACGATGAGCTTCTTTGACTTCACCGGCGCCCGGAAGGCCGTCAAGCAGTACGTCGACGACCAGATGCAGCCGGACGACATGGTGGCGTTGATGCGCACCTCCCGTGGCTCAGGAGCGATGCAGGTCTTCACCAGCGATTCGCGATGGCTGAGCAATATGCTCGACCGTATGATCTGGCATCCGTGGGCGTTGCACGAACGATGGTCTGATTCGTCGGTGCTCGCCATCTGGAGGCGGTGATTCGCGCATTGGCTTCGTACCCCGGCCGAAAATCCGTTGTGTTGGTCGGCCCCGGCTTTTTCGTCGGGCCCGCCTTTTCGATGGGCCCCGGCCTTCCGCCGATGAGCACCTGGGATGCCGCGCGGCACGTTGCGGACGCGGCCAACCGGGCATCGGTCACCATCGAGACGATCGACTCCCGCGGCCTTCCGGTGAGCTCGTCCACCGTGTACTTCCATAGCCAGGACGTCCTGGTGTATCTCGCGCAGATAACGGCCGGACGATTCCAGCACGACAACAACGATATCGCCGCCCAGGTGCGCGAGGCCGTCAACGACGCCAACGGATATTACCTGCTCGGGTGGTATCCCGGCTCGGCGGCTTTCCAGAACAAGCGCAACGCGCTGAGCTACCATCACGTGCAGGTTCGCCTGCGCAACGGGAGGGGCCTTTCGGCACGAACGCGCGACGGGTTCTTCGCGCACCCGGGCAGCGACGCCAAGGTGGACTACAGCCCCGCGCAACAAATGAACGCGGCTTTGTTTTCTCCGTTCCGTTCGGGCGATATTGATGTCCGGCTCACGGCTTCGCTGGGGTATGACGCCCGGAACGGCGCCTACATCGAGTCTCTTTTGCACATCCTGCCCGGCGGCGTCGAGTTTCACGATGTCCCCGGCCGGCCCGATTGCAAGCTATTCGACCTGGAGATTCTAACGGTTCCCGAACCTCTCGATTTCGACAAGGCGCCGAAGGGTAAACTGAATCGATCGCACGCGCGGATCACGCTCTGCCGCGCTAACGACGGGCCGCTGGATGAACTGCTGCGTGACGGAATCGTGGCGGTGGTGCGCGATCCCATCGCGGTACCGGGCGGCTATCGCATGCTCGCGGCGGTGCGCAATATGGAAGCCGGCGACGCCCCGCCAAATGGGCCCGCCGCAGTAGCGCCGCGCACCAGCGCGACGCCGGCGCCCATCCCTGTGGGGTCGGCGAACCAGCTCCTCGATGTGCCCGATACGCGCAAGCAGGATATGGTCCTGACCGGCATCACGCTGGAGTCGGGTCATTTTCAGGAGCCTCCCCAGAATGAAGCTGCGTTCTACCGGGTGGCTTCGCCCAACGATCCCGCAGTGCGAGAATTCCATCACGGCGAAACGCTGAACTATTCGTTCCGCTTATTGCGCTCCGAGAGGAAATCAACCGACCCCGCCGAGGTGCGCATCCAGATTCTGCGCGAAGGCAAGGAAGTCTATGCGGCGCCGCCTCGCAACGTGGAATCGGACCAGCCGGTGACGGGCAGTTACACGCTGGATGCATCGGCCGAAGCAGGCCACTACCTGATGCAGGTGTCGTCAGGCCACGCTACGCAGTGGATCGATTTCGAAGTGAAGTAGTCGCGGCGCAAGCGCGCTAACCGGGCGCGTTCTACCTGTTGCGATACAGCAAGGCAAATCCGGAACATACGCCGCCCAGTCGTGCCCGGCCCGTTCGAAATCACCGCCGAAAATGGGGTTATACTCGCTAACGGGGAACGCCAGTTCTCCATTTCACGCTGAACCAGCACAGACGAAGCACCATACCTGTTTGTGAAGCATTGCCCGAGGACTTCATGATTCCGCAAGAAAAGAGCGAGGCGGTGACTCGCGGTCTGCGCGAGGCTTTCGGAGTGACACAGTTCGAAGACATCTCGAGGATGACCGGTGGGCATACCTCGTCGCTCGTCTTTCGCATCATCGTGCGCGGATCGCCATACCTATTGAAGATCATCACGCGTACGGAGGATCCTACGCGCCACTACACCAGCATGAAGGCGGCGGCTGAAGCAGGCGTGGCGCCACGTGTCCGCTACACCGACGTCGAAGAAAAGATTTCCATCACAGATTTTGTGGAGGCTGAACCCCTTCCGGTATCGGAGGCGCTGGTCCGGTTACCCGCTTTGCTGCGGACGCTGCATGCGCTACCGCCGTTTGGCAGAGCGCCTTTCAACACCTCATGCACATTTCTGATCGATCAAGGACCTGCCTTGGACGGATTCCTCCAGAAGTTTCAGGCTGCGAACATACTCCCCAAAGCCGGGAGCGAGGAGTTCTTCGCACGGTATGCGGAAGTGACCGCGGTTTACCCGCACGACGGCGTGGAGATGGTGTCGAGTCACAACGACGTATTCAAGCCG
>JARLGM010000132.1 GCA_031292755.1 Candidatus Sulfopaludibacter sp. | reverse complement strand
ATCCCGAAGCTTCCTTCATCATGAAGTTGTAGTAGGGCTCCTTGGGGTCGAACGGCGAGATCCACTTACCGTCCGCGGTCTTACCGCGCATGAAACCCACCGAAGAGTCGAACTCGTTGCGGTAATTGGCGGCGCGCTTCAGGAACATCTGGTAGTCGTCTTCCTTGCCCAATTTCTTCGCGTAAGTGGCGAGGCAATAGTCATCCCAACTGTACTCCAGCGTCTTGGCTACGCCGGCATTACCTCCGGCGTATGGCGGGCTGGGATTGCGATCCGGGACGATGTCGGAGACCCATCCCTTCTCCAGGTACTCGGCCAGATTGCGTCGCGGTCCTTTGGTATCCACCGCGTTCTTGCGTAAGTACTCGTAAGCGCCTTCCCAATTGAACCGGAGCCCGCGCTGCCAGTCGCCCAGGTACATGAAGATGCCATGATCGCCATGAAACGAAGTCTGCATGTATCCCGACTCCCGGGCCATATCCAGCGTGGAAGCGAGGATATCGACCTTCGTGTCGGGTTCCACCAGGGTCAGCAGCACGATCTGGTTTCTGCCGGTGTCCCAGAACGGCACCGGGCCGTAGCGGTCGTGGTCGGCCGTTCGCATCTGCCCGTCGAGTCCCCGGAACTGCTCCCCTTTGTGGGCCACCAGCCTGGGGCTCGCGAAAGAGTGGAAGAAGTTGGAGTAGAACAGCATGCGCTGCTTTTCAGTGCCGCCCTTGACTTCAATGGTATTCAACTTTTTCGCCCAGGCGTCTTCGGCGCGCTTCCTGACGCCATCGAAATTCCAACCGGCGCTTTCCGCTTCCAAATATTTTTGTGCCGCCTCGTAACTGTCGCCGGAAGCCAATTTCACCAGCACCTGCTCGCCTTCGTTGGTGGCGAAGTTCAAATAAGCTCCGGCATAGTTCCCTGAGTCCGAGCGCGTCTCCGCGGTCACGGAATTCCCGCCCAGCACGGCTCCCCGCCCGCCCGTGTTCTGCGGAGGGTTCTGATGAAACGTGCCGAACGATGCAAAAGGCCGGGAGAACTCGGCCACAAAGTAAGTCCTGGCGGTGCCGCGCATGGAGGTGCCGGAGACCTGTCCGCGCATCCCGCGCTCGGCATATCCGTGGACCGTGTGGTCGCCGGCCACTTCCAGATTGCCGCCCGCGCGGCCCATATCCATCAGGATGTGCGCCTGTCCGGTCTTGGGAAATGTGAAGCGATAGAGGCCGGTCCAGGCGGTCGCGGTCATCTCGACCTTCACCTTGAAATCGTCCAGGTAGACCGTGTAGTATCCGGCGGTGGCTTTTTCCTTGTCCTTGCTGTAGAAAGACGCCGTGCGCTCCGGCGGAACCGTCCAATCGCCGACAACCGGCATCACCGTCAAACCCTGCATGGCGCCGGTGAATCCCAGCATCATGCGGTGCGTGTAGTTGTACGACATACCCACGCCGGCGCTGTACGAGAGGTCCAGGTTCTTGTTCACGGGGCTGAGATTGGTCACGCCGTGGGGCAGCACCGCACCCGGCGAAGTCATTCCGGTGTACAGTTCTTCGCCGGGAGGCGGCGCATTGCCGATCCACTTCGGATTGTCCAGAGGGGCGGTGCCGACCAGCGCGTTCACATAATCGATGGGCCGCTTGGCCTGAAATGCCAGCGCGACGGCGCATCCCAGCGACAGGAACAGGACTGGATTTGGAAATTTTCTTATCATGCGTTTCATGTTTTCTTCCCTATTTCGTAAGCCGAACTTCTACCGCTACCGGTTCCGCCGAATTCGGGAACCTCACTCGCAGCATACCGGATGAAAAATCAAACTTCGACGAATCCAGAGGCGGCCCGCCCACCAGGACCTGGGCCGGCGCCGCGGGCATGGCGATCTGGACGACGGCGTTGGTATCGCCGATACCGTCGGCGCGGAACCGCAGGGTCTTGCCGTCGGCCTTCTCCTCACGCACCCGGCAGGCGGCGGCGACTACCTTCATTTCGCCCGCCTTGATGCCGCCGAGATCCAGCAACAACATGCGGGTCCGTGGCGTGACCGTCACCGTATTCAGCACCGTCAGATCGGGATCGAACAGGTTGAGGTAGCGTCCGTGCAGAACGTACGGCTTAGCGCCGGGAGTGGATTCGTCGAGCCCCGCCGCGACCAGGTACGGCCCGCGGCGCAGCACCAGCGAATCGGTTTCCTTCCAGGCGAGTTTGACCGCCGAGGCAGCCTGACGCACTGCTTTGCGAACCGTCTCCGCGCCGTCTTCTTTGTAAGTGAGCGCCGCCGGAGAAAGGGCCTCGCGGACCACCACGCCGCGCCCCACCTTGTGCAGACCGGTAGCGTCTTTGGCCAACGCCAGCGCTTCGAACAGGTGCTCGCGCGGCGTGGCGAATGCATTGGGCGGAGTGTTCCACCATTCGCGCACCGCGTTGTAAGGGTCGCGGTCATCGTCCACCACCACCAGTGCCCCGCCCGCTCGCACCCATTGGGCGAGTGCGGCGTGGAACTCGGGCTTGGGCGGCTTCTGACCCTCGTACGTCAGCAGCAGAAGTTTGTAGCGGTTCAGGAAACCGGGCGCCATGGCGCTCTCGATCTGCACCGGTTCGGCGGGCACTCCGCGCTTGACCAGCGGCATCGCCAGACCGTAGAACGAGCCCAAGTTTGCGTCGGAGGGCTGCGGATCGGCGCGCTGGAACATCATCGTATCGGAGATGAGAACCCCCGTATTGGCGGTCCCGGCGTTCTCCCATCGCACCACGGACTGCCTCATGTCGCCGAGCGCGCTAATCACCGTCTGCAACTCCGTTTCGTAGGGCTTCGGAATGGTGACGCGCTCCACGTTGGCGTTGCTGCGCCCGAATCCACCCAGTCCGGTCCCCACGGGAGCCTGCTCCTGCTCCTTCACGGATTTTTCCGCGGGAAGACTCTTCAACGGATGGCGGCTATTGAAGACGCGATCCGGCCACGGCATGATCTCGTAGTGCCACACTTCGGATTGCAGCAGCGACGCGGTGAGCGTGCTCTCCCAATTGGTGCGGTAGTCGTCCCAATCGTGATTGGGATCGTCTTCAATCGGGTCGTTCAGATACCAGACGCGCCGGCCGGAGGCGCGCACCAGGTTCTGCATGGCGCCGTACTCCAGAAACGCCGTCTCGAAGGTCCGCTCCTTGCGGCGCCCCTCGTAGAGATTGGCGGTCCGCGCGGTGCCGGTCCACACCTGCGCGATGTAGCCGTCCGCGCCCACGTCGATGAGCGAGGATTCCGGGCTGACGATTCTCCAGTGCGCGTAATTGATCAGGGAATGGGTGGGGACGTAGCAGCGGATGGTGCGGTTGTTGGCCTTGCCGTACTCTTTCGCAAAATCAAAAATCTGGGCCAGCGCCCGGCGATACAGGAAATATTTGAGCTTGGAGGCGCGGTATTGGGCGTCGGGCGAAGAGTTCGGAGCCTGCCAGTCTTCCTTGTAGTAGGCCTTCCATTCCCTTTTGAAATTCTCCTCCCACCCGCCGCGCGCCCAGAACTCGGGCTCTTCGAGATGGATGGCCTGTGCGCCGGCATCCAGCGCCCGCTTGACCCCCAGGGTCAGATATTTTCCGTAATTCTCGCCGGGCGAGATGTACGGGATGTCGCGGCTGCCACCATGCAAGATGGGTTTGCCGTCGGCCTGTGTCTGGGCCTGGTCCCAGTGGTTCTGCCCGTCGAACTGACCGTTCAAATAGTCCTGATACTGTCCCCACGCGACCCCTGTCATGACATGGATGATGTAGCCATGCTGCCGCCACGTTTCGATGTTCCCCGGCATGCGCGGCCCGATGCCGTATACCATAGCGACATCGGCGTTGAGGTTGGTGCGGGCAGACCAGGGTCCGCTGGTTTGAAAGCTCAGGCGCTCTTCGGCAGCCGGGCGCTCGCCGCCGGACTGCAATAGAGTCGCGGCGGCAGCCAACAGGATCAGGCCCTTCGCAGACATCGTCATTATGCGCGCCGTCCAGGCACGTCCCACGCGCTGCCGGCGATTTCCTTCAGGTCCCAGCCTTTGCGATACTCGCGGCGCAGGTACTGGTTGGCTTCCTGGCAGTTGGTGATGCGGAAATCCAGCGGATCCCACTGGATGCGATGGCCGACGCGGAGCGCGACATTGCCCAGTTGGTAGGCTTCGGTGAACGGTCCGGCGTAGCCAAAATGGCAGGGCGCCGGCTTGCCCGCTTTGACGGCGGTGGCCCAGTCTTTGTGAACCTCCTCGCGGCCCCATTCCCTTTGCGGCGGCGCCGGGAGCGGTTCGGTGCTCTGGCCGGCGAAGGGTCCGCGACCGGCGGGATAGCTGCCTTTGGTGCCGACCCAGACCATGCCGCCCTGGCCACCGCGAAATGGCGGTGCGCCGGGAGCCGGCGGAGTGGCCGGACGGGGCGCCTGCATCGCCTCGGGCAGAGGCAGGTTGCCATCGTACCAATAGACCGAAAGCGGGGGATGGACGCCGCGGGCCGCCCAATCGAAGCGGATCACACTGGAGTCCGGGTACATCTCCTTCTTCATGCCCGTGGTATCCAATACTTCGACTGCCGAAGGCGCGCCCAGATCCAGAGTAAGGAAAATGACGTTCATGCTGTGAGGCGCAATATCGCCCAGGGCGCCGCTGCCGAAATCCAGCCATCCCCGCCACGAGAACGGGTGATACAGGGTGGCGTTGGCCGCGAACTGCCGTTTTCGTTCCGGACTATAGACCGCATGACCCTCCGGCCATTTGGCCTGGAAGGGGCGATGCGCAGCAGTACCGAGCCATAGGTCCCAATCCAGCGTAGCAGGAACCGGATCCTCTCCCGGCAGGCGGTCGAGACCCTGGGGCCATATCGGCCGGTCGGTGGTCATGTGGATTTCGGTGATTTCGCCCAGCGCGCCGGACTGAATCAACTCGGCGGTACGCAGGGTGCGCGGTTCCGCACTGGTCTGCGTTCCCATCTGCGTGACCACCTTCGTCTCGGCGGCCACGCGCGCCATGATGCGGGCTTCGTGGACGCTCTTGCAGAGCGGCTTCTGGCAGTAGACGTTGAGGCCGTGCTTCATGGCCCACACGCTGATGTAGGCGTGGTTGTGATCCGGCACGGCGACGATCACACCATCCAGTTTCTCGCGTTCGATCATCTTCCGGAAGTCGGTATACTTTTTGGCGCCAGGATACTCGGCGCCGCGTTTATCCAGGATGGTGGAGTCCACATCGCACAGGGCCGCGATGTTCTCTCCCAAGCCGTTGAACGTCTTGGCATCCACGCCTCCCATGCCGGTGAGGCCGATGATTCCAAGGTTCAGTTTTTCGTTTGCCGCATACCCTCGCGCCAATCCGGCGGGAAGAATCATGAACGTGGCGGCAGTTTTGAGGGCCTGGCGTCGAGTCAGGCGGCTTCCTGTTTCGAATGGTTTCACAGCTTCACCTCTTAGACGATTTCAAGTCTTGCAAGCGCTACTTCGTGGGAATGGGCGGTGGCCAACGCTATGCCTCCCAGCAGTCCTGCTTTATCTTCCAGCAGGCTCCGCTCGATGCGAATATCGTGCACGGGGAACATGTGAACCCGTTCCTTGACCGCTTCGCGCACTGGCTCCAACAGCAGGTCGTCCAGCGCCGCGACGCTGCCTCCCAGCACTACCAGATCGGGACACAACGCCGTGACCATGTTGGCGATGCCCATGCCGAGCCAGCCGCCAACCCGGGTTATGACGGCGCGCACGGCTGTGTCACCGGCCCGTGCCGCGGCGCCCATCTCTTTGGGCGTAACCGCGCCGGCGTTCCCGGCGACCATTTCGAAAAGAACCGGAGCCAGGCCGCTCTGCAACAGGCGAACGCCCTCGCCTACCAGGGCGGGACCGCTGGCCAGCGCCTCCAGACATCCCCGGTTGCCGCACCCGCACAGCGGTCCATCCTTCTGCAGGGTCTGATGACCCATCTCGCCAGCCGCGCCCAACGGGCCGAGCCGGAGTTTGCCGTCGATTACGATCCCGCCGCCGATGCCGGTCCCGACGGTGAGAAAGATCATGGTCTCCGTCAGACGGCCGCGCCCAAAGGTAAACTCTCCCAGGGTGGCCATGCGCGCGTCGTTGAGCAGAAACACCGGACAGTGCAACGCCCCCGAGAGGGTCTGACCCACCGGCACATCCCGCCATTGCGTCGGAAGGTTCGGCAGAAACCGGGTAATGCCCCGGTGGATATCCACCAGGCCCGGCACACCGACTCCGACCGCCAGCGGCGCCGCGCCCGCACGGGAAGAGAGGTCGCGAACCAGCCCTGCGATCCGCAACAGAACCGCGTCCGGCCCCTCGTGGGAATTGGTGGGTACCCGCCCCTCAGTGAGAATCTTGCCGTCCGACCCGGCAATCGCCCCGGCGATCTTCGTGCCGCCGAGGTCAATGCTCGCGAATAGTTCTTTCACTGCGTGCCTGTCAGGGCGTATTGTCCGTTACTTCCAAAAACTTGCCGGTCAAATATCCTTCCGGCTGGATCCCGCCGAGCCGGTTATGAAACTCGTAGGCATCGCCGCGATAGAGCGTACGCTCCGACCACAGGGGCCGGTTGCCGCTGAGATACCCCACCGAGTGAATTAACATGCCGGCGGCGCCATCCCGGAGTTTGAGCACTCTGGCATCGGCGCCGCGGGCGTTGACCGCCCGGATGCTTTCGTCCGCACCTTCGATGGGCAGTTGGTAGCGCTGCGTCCATACGCTGTACAACGAACCGCGAACATCGTCCGCGGTGAGGTCCGGGCAATGCTCCCAAACGACGTAACGCTTCTCCAGAATTACAGGCAAGCCGTCGGCGAGCCGCAGGCGCTCGATGTAATACAAATTCGCTTCCGGAGCTGCCTGGAGCAGTTGGGGCACATCGTCGAGCACGTTTTCCGCGCGCACGGTTTGAAACTGAAGAACCTCCGTGCCCGGTTGCTTTCCGGCGGCACGGGCCTTGTCTACAAAACTGACCAGCGCCCTGAGGTTGTAATCCAGGGGGCGCCCCCTGACGAAAGTGCCCACACCTTTGCGAAATTCAAGCAGGCCTTCGGATACCAGGTTCGAAAGGGCTTTGTTGGCTGTCGCGCGGCTGACCTCGTAGCGCTGGCAGATCTGCCGCTCGGTAAGGAACTTGCTGCCCAGAGGGCACTCCGCCGAGCCGACCAGAAGCCTTAGCTGAGTGTTCAGTTGTTGATAGATCGGTTCCTTCACTAAAGAGGTCATGTGGCTATGCCGCCGTATCAATCGAGTTATCTCGCAGGCTGGCGAAAATGTCAAGAACTATCAGGAACTGTCAGAAAGATAGTGAAAACTCCCGTTGACAGCTTCCAAGAGCCAAGTTATATTCTCGCCTAGTGGCTAAGCCACGTTATCGCATTTCAGGGGAAGGTCGCGCCAGACCTTCTGTGGGCCAAGGCGATACGAGGTAGCCAACTTCCATGGTTTGGGAGCAAGTGATGTCCAAAAAACACAGATTCCTCGTTGCGATTCTGCTGCTTGCTGGTGCAGGTTTTGCCCAGGATCGGGGCACCATCCGCGGGGTGGTAACCGACCCGTCGGGAGCCAGTGTGCCGGACGCGACCGTTACGGTAAAGAATGTAAACACGGGTCTGATACAGACCGTGAAAAGCAGCGCTGATGGTGTCTACAGCGTCCTTTACCTGCCTGCGGGCGAGTACACAGTCAGTACAGAAAAAGAAGGGTTCCGGAAATCGGAAATCGGCGACGTCGGAGTGCACGTCGCCACGGTTTCCAACGTGGACGTGACCTTGACGATCGGTAGTGTGGACCAGGCGGTAGAGGTGACCGCCGCCGCGCCGTTGATGGACCTGCAGGGAACCAACCTCGGAAAAGTTATCCCCAAGGATGCCATCAAGGATCTGCCGTTGTTCATCAGCGGTGGATTGCGAGCCAACCTGGCTTTCGTAGTTCTGACGCCGGGAGTGATCGGGTCAGCCAGCAATCCCCGCATCGGGGGAGGCTTGCTGGATGGGCAAAGCGAACAACTGGACGGCGCCGAATCCAACAGCGAGCGGCGCAATGACCCGGCCATGAACGGGGTGAGCGTAGAGGGTATGGAGGAGTTCAAAGTCCAAAGCTCGTCATATTCAGCGGAATATGGCCGCACCTCCAACGGCGTGATCAATTGGGTCACCAAATCGGGGACCAACATGATTCACGGCAGCGCGTTCGTGTTCAACCGCAACGAGGTTTTCAATGCCCGCGGATTCACCACGGCTCCCTCGAAACGGCCGATCGTGCGCCAGTGGAACCCGGGCGGAAGCGTGGGCGGACCCATCTACATCCCCAAAGTTTTTGACGGCCGCAACAAGGCGTTCTTCTTCTTTGCGTACGAACGCTCATCCACCAGAAACGGTCAATCGACCGCGCTGGTGACGGCGCCACTCGACGAATTTCGCAATGGCGACTTCAGAAAACTGGTGGACAGCACCGGGAAAATGGTGCCGCTGTACGACCCGTTCGACGCCGCCGGGAATATCATCCCGAATTCGGTGGATCGGCCCGTCCTGCAATGCAACGGCGTTGTCAACGTGATTTGCCCGAACCGCATCGACCCCACCGCCAAACTTCTGGCGGCGATGCTGCCTCACCCGGACAACCCGAACCTGCTGACCAACAATTACCGTTCCCGGAGTTATTCGACATCGCTATCGGGGCTGCCCTCCATCAAGCTGGACTACGTCTTCAATGAAAAGCAGCGGATCAGCTATCTGTATAGCCACTTCCAGAGCCCGGCCACCCCGAGCATCAATCAGTTCGAGGGTCTCCCGGGCACCGGATTCCCTTCCGACAGCCTGATCGAGTATCACCGCCTGAATTACGATTACGTCGTCAAGCCGAACCTGCTGAACCACCTGACGTTGGGCTACAACCACAGGCACATCTACGAGGCCCCCTCCTACGTCAATACCTTCCCGACGAATCTGGCCAACCAGATCTATCTCAAGGGCGACCCCAACTCGCTGATTCCGGGTGTTTCCACGGTGTACGGCGCGGGAGGCGCACAGTGGGGCAACACGGTGTTCACGGATTCCAGGCAGCGCACGACCAACCTCAAGGAACAGGTTGCCTGGATCAAGGGCGCTCACAACGTCAAGTTCGGATTTGAGTATCTGGCCGGCATGTATCGCCGGATCGACAACAACAACACCTGGGGCAACGTAAGTTTCAGTTCCGCGGCGACCGGCAACACCGGCGTCCCGAACAGCGGCAACGATTTCGCCGCATTCCTGCTGGGCACAGCCAGCGGCGGTGGCTTCCGCTATCCCGACGACACCGCGTTCCACTGGCCCTACTATGCCTGGTACGCTCAGGACGATTTTAAAGTGACCCCGAAGCTCACCATTAACATGGGCCTGCGGTATGAGATCCCGGTCCCCAAAGAGGAGCGGCACCTTCATAACAGCAACTTCTGCCCGACTTGCCCGGCGACGGCTTTTGGCGGAATTCCGGGAGCGATGGTGTACGCCGGCGTCAATGGAGCGCCTACGCGTTTTGGCGCGACCAGGATGAACGCCCTTGGTCCGCGACTTGGCGTGGCTTACGAAATCAACCCGAAGACCGTGATCCGCAGCGGCGGGGCCATTTACTATCAACCGGAGCGCGAAGACGGCAACGCCGACAACGGAATCCAGGGCTTTGGCGGGACTTACGGCTCCACCGGCAATTACCTTTCCAACGGTATTTCTTTCCTGACCCCAAACGGCCTCACGGCCTTTACACCGCAGATTCAGAACCTCAAACCGCCGATTGCCGATCCCCAGACGCTGACCGGCAATCTGTTCCAACAGAGCCCCTTCTTCTATTACTCGAAGACCGGCCGGTCCGCCTATTTCTCGGACTGGCAGATCAGCTTCGAGCGCACCGTGACGACGAACTCCGTGTTCCGCGCCACCTATCACGGCGTGGTCGGAAACAAGATGATCTCGCGGCAGCAGGCGCTGAACCAACTCGACCCCAAATACTGGTCGATCTACGGCAGCCTTCTCGGCAATACGATCAGTTCGGTACTCAACAACCCTGTAGTGATTGCGGCGGGCTTCAAACTGCCCTACCCCAGTTATCCGACCAACCTGCAATTGCAGCAGGCATTGCGTCCTTTCCCGCAGTTCTCCGGCATCGACAGTAACGCCAGCGGCCAGAACGACGGTCATTCCACCTACCACGCGCTGGAAGCGAGCTTCGAGCACCGCTTCGGACAGGGCCTCTACCTGATGGCGACCTACACGTTCTGCAAACTCATCTCGACGTCGAACGGCGAGGACGCCAACCGAGATACCCTGGGCGCCGTCCAGAACCAATACAACCGGCGGCTCGACAAGGCCGTTGCCTATAACGAGGACACGCCCCACAACATCCACATCGGTTACGTCTATGACTTGCCGATCGGAAAGGGGAAGGCCCTGCTGGGTCACATGCCGAAACTGCTCGAGGGCGCATTCGGCAACTGGAAGGTGTCGGGAATCCATACTTACGTTTCCGGCACTCCGCTTTGGATCAGTTGCGGCCAAAACTTCTTTGGCGGCGGCAACAACGCCCGGTGCAGTTTCGCGTATGGCGCCACGACCGGCCAGATCCCGCTCATCAACCCGGCCTGGACCTGGAGTCATAACAATATCGGCACCACCGCCATGGGAAGAATTCCGTATCTCAACCCGGCGGCGTTCGTGCTTCCGCCGAACATGGCTTACGGGGACACTCCGCGCCAGATGTCGTACCTGCGCAAACCCTGGACGGTCAACGAAGACATCGCCATCCTGAAGGACTTCGTGATTCGGGAAAAGATGAACCTGGAGATTCGCGCTTCGGCATCCAATATGCCCAACCGGGTGGTATTCGGCGGGCCGAACACGACCCAGAGCAGCGCCGATTTCGGCCGGATCACGGGCCAAGGCAACAGCCCGCGCACCGTGCAACTGGGCGCCCGGGCAACCTTCTAAACCGATTCGCCGGCGCATCGCCATTTTGTGGATGCGCCGGCGCTTCGCACTAAAAGAGGACTTTCAGCCATGACGCAGAATCCAACTCCATCCAGCCGGCGGACGTTTTTGAACCACGCCTCCGCCGCCGCCGCGGTGCTGAGCGCCGCCGCTCCGCTTCTGGCGAAAGGTGACAAGACCATCAAGCCGGGAGTCTCGGCGCGCTCGGCGTCGCGCGTGGTAGGCGCGAACGACCGCATCCACGTCGGCATGATCGGTGTAGGCGGCATGGGGACCGTGCATCTCCAGGCCTTCATGAAGCAGACCGACGAAGAAAAAGACATTCAGATCGTGGCGGTGAGCGACGTCTACACCAAGCGCAAACAGCGCGCCCGCGATATCGCCAAGCTTACCGATCAGGACGTGCATCACGACTACCGCGACCTGTTGGCCCGAAGCGACGTCGATGCCGTGCTGATCGCAGCGCCCGACCACTGGCACGGCCAGATGGCGTTGGACGCGCTGGCGGCCGGCAAGGACGTGTACCTGGAAAAACCCATGACCCACACGCTGGAAGAGGCGCGGGCGCTGGTGGACGCGGTGAAGAAATACAATCGCATCCTGCAAGTGGGCAACCAGGGGCTTTCGGCGCCCGGCACGCACAAATCGAAAGAACTGATCGACGCCGGCGAGATCGGGCCGATTCTGTGCGCGCAGGCTACTTCCGCCCGCAACTCGCTGCTGGGAGAATGGAACTATCGCGTCGATCCGGAAGGCACCCCGCAGAACATCGACTGGAACCGGTGGCTTGGCTCGGCCCCCAAACGGCCGTTCAACGCGGACCGCTACTTCCGTTTCCGCAAGTATTGGGACTATTCCGGCGGCATCGCCACGGACCTGTTTTTCCATGCCCTGGGTCCGATTCTTTACCCGATGGGCGCGCAGTTCCCGACGCGGGTCAGCGCCTCGGGCGGTATCTACGTGCACAAGGATCGCGAGGTGCCGGACACGTACTCGACGGTGATCGAATACCCGAATTTCTATATCGAAATGTCGGGATCGATGGCCAATGCGGGCATGGGCCAGTATCACAAGCAGGCTATTTACGGACACAAAGGCACGCTGGTGATTGACCGCAACCAGGTGCTGGTGTACCCGGAAACGTATCCCGAACTGCGGCAACGGTCGCAACCGGCGCAGGCGCGGCCGGAGGCGAAAGTATTCGAACTGCCTCCCCAGGCTCCGCAGCGCGACGCACGCACGCCCCACACCACCAATTTCTTTGCCTGTGTTCGCTCGCGCAAGCAGCCCAACGCGCCTGCGGAACTGGGCTACCAGATTATTTCGGCAATCAAGCTGGGCGTCTACGCCTATCGGGAAGGCAAAACAAAACTGTTCGATCCCAAGACCCAGAAGGTGATTGAGAAGGCCGCGCCCCGCACCGAATATCAGGGCGACAGCAAGAATCACACCGTTCAGGAACTTGGCATTCAGATTCCTACAAGCTAGAACGACAAGGAGAAGACGGGTATGAAACGTGTTGTGGCTTTATTGTGCTTTTTGACGTTGCCCCTGGCGGCGCAGGAATATAAGATTGCAGTGGTCAGCATGTTGCACGCGCATGTGTGGCTGCACCTGGATACCATGTTGAAGGGCGACAAAGTCAAACTGGTGGGCGTTTCCGAAACGCTGCCTGACTTGATCCAGCGTGCGGAGCGCGAAGACGTGATTCCGCAGACTCAGGGCGTGACCCGGCCTGGCGTGCCGGCGGCCCTGATCTTCGCCGATTGGAAAAAGATGATCGACCAGACCAAGCCGGACATCGTGTGGGCCTTCACTCCCACCAATGGACACCTGGACGTGGTCCGTTACTGCGCGCCCAAGGGCATTCACGTAATTATGGAGAAGCCCCTCGCGGCAACATTAAAAGAAGCACTGGAGATTCAGGCGCTGGCGCGTAAGTACAACATCCTGGTCCTTACCAACTACGGTTCCACTTGGCAGGCCAACCAGTATGCGGCGCAGGCCGCGGTGGAAGCCGGCGAAATCGGTCCCGTGTGGCGTCTGCACGCGGTGACGGGACACAATGGTCCGGGCGATCCCAAGACGTCCTCCTTCGCCGCGTGGCTCGCCGACCCGGTGCAGAATGGCGGCGGAGCGCTGATGGATTTCGGCTGTTACATGGTGCTCTGGAGCCTGCAGATGAAAGGAATGCCGGAGAGCGTGTATGCCACCGCGCAGCACATGAAGCCGCAGACCTTTCCCAAAGTGGAAGACAACGCCGTGATTATTCTGAACTATAAAGACGGCGTGGCCATTCTGGAAGCCAGTTGGGACCTGCCGCCGGCGCAGCGCTTGGGCAACGAAATCTACGGCATGAAGGGCAGCATCGTGGGGAACTCCATCCGCAAGCCCGGCGCTCCGGCTTCCGGCGGCCGGGGCCGCGGCGCCCAACAGGCTGGCGATCCGCTGGCCGTCACACCGCTCCCGCCGGAGCGTGCCGAGCCGATCGCTTACATGGTGGATCACATCCGTAACAAGAAGCCGCTCGACGGAGCGTCGGCCCTGGACCTCAACGTATCCGTGCAGGAGGTCCTGGAGGCGGCTAAAATGTCCGTTCAGACCGGGCGGGCCATACCCTTGCCTTTAAGAAAGTAGATAACCCTATGGACTATTCCTATCTCGACATCGCAAAGATGATCGACCATTCCCTGCTCAACCCGTCGCTAACCGATCGGGAGCTGGAAGCCGGCTGCCGCGTGGCGCTTCAGTACGACGTGGCATCGGTGTGCGTCAAACCCTACTATCTGGCGCGCTGCGCCGAACTGCTGGCCGGCAGCCACGTGGCAGCCGGCACGGTGATCGGATTTCCTCACGGCGGCCACACCACCGCCGTTAAGGTGGCGGAAGCCGAAAAGGCGCTCCTGGATGGCGGCGCCGAGTTGGACATGGTCGTGAATATTGGAAAAGTGCTCAGCGAAGACTGGACCTATGTCCGCCAGGATATCCAGGCGGTGGTCGCACTGACGCACTCCGGCGGCGGCCTGGTGAAAGTGATTTTCGAGAACAGCTACCTCCAGGATCTTCACAAAATCCGGCTATGTGAAATCTGCGCGGAAGTAGGGGCGGATTTTGTCAAGACTTCCACGGGCTATAGCTCCGGGGGGGCCACCATTGCCGACCTGAAGCTCATGCGCAAGCACTCGCCGGCGCACATCCGGGTCAAAGCCGCGGGCGGAATCCGCACCTTGGATGCGCTGCTCGAAGTGCGAGCCATCGGTGTAGCGCGGTCCGGAGCTACCCGAACCGCGGAAATGTTGAACGAATGCAAACGGCGGCTGGAAAAAGCCGTTCAGGAGCAACCTCTATGAGGCCAGGATCCACACTCCGGGGATTGCCTTTTCTCGCCCTGGTTCTGGGCGGCGTCTGGTTCCTTGTCGCGCCCTCGGCCGGTAGTCCGCCTGCCGAGGCCACGGACGATGCGCCCAAAGAGCTGGTCTTCCAACTCGCCAAGATCGATGGCCCGGTCCACGACCCCGCCCGGCACACCTACTGGTTCGGTCCCTTTCCGGAGTGCTCGTCGGTCCTGGACATCGACGGCGACGGAAAGCTGGACATCGCCGCGGGACGAAACTACTACACTGCCCCGAATTGGACGAAACACTCGGAGTATCGCGACGGCGCGGCCACCAACGGCCCCGACGTGGACGACAACTACGAAGGCACGATGGACGTCAACAACGACGGCCGCATGGATGTGCTCAGTTCCGGCTGGATGCTGAAACAGGGCATTTTCTGGTACGAGAATCCGGGCAAGCCGGGGGTGAAGTGGCAGTCGCATGACCTTCACCGGGCGGACGGCCTGGAAGGCATGGTGATCGGCAATCTTGCCGGCCACGATGGCAAGGACGTGCTGGTCAACTACTTTGCGCGAAAGCCGGGCCGCGGCCTGATCTGGTTCGAACATGTGAACCAGGCTCCGTGGTTCAAGGAGCACACGCTGGGGCCAGAAGGCGTGGGTGTCAGCCATGGCAGCGGCATCGGCGATATCAACGGCGATGGGCGCGACGATGTGGTCACCACCAGCGGCTGGTTCGAAGCCCCGCAGCGTCCCACCGAACAGCCTTGGATCTGGCATCCGGACTTCCAGTTCTCGGCCTTCGGCGCGGCGGGCAGACCGGGCGGCGCGGGACTGCCCATCCTTGTTACGGACGTCAACGGCGACGGACTGAACGACATCATCATGGGCTCCGATCACGGCTATGGCTTGGCCTGGTTCGAGCAGAAGATGGAGAACGGTAAGCGTTCTTTCGTGCAGCACTGGATCGAAACCGAGTATCCCACCTTCCACACCATGGCCCTGGCCGACCTGGATGGAGACGGCAAGCCGGAACTCATCACCGGGAAGCAGTTGCTGGCGCACAACGGCGGCGACGTAGGCGCGCTCGAACCGGTGTTTGTGTTTTACTACAAATTCAACAAAGGCCGCTTCGAACGGCACATCCTGTCTTATAGTCATCTGGAACCGTACTTTGCGCCGGGGTACAAGGGTCCGCCTCCGGTTGACGTAGTCGGCGTGGGGATGCGGCTGAGCGTCGCGGATCTGGATGGCGATGGACGGCCGGATATCGTGGTCGCCTGCCGCAGCGGCCTCTACGTGTTCTTCAATAAAGGTTACTCGCAACATCCGCGCGGGCCCAGTCCGCTCCCGGACCGTGACTCGTATCCCGGCAACATCAACTGGGAGACTCCCCGGAACGCACCCTTGGCGGGCGCGGATGGCTTCACGCCCCTCTTCAACGGCAAGGACTTAAGCGGCTGGCAAGCGGCCATTAACTGGGTAGTGGAGGACGGCCTGATCACTCTGAAGAACCGGACGGACCGGCAGGAACATAACGACAACTACCTGTGGACCGAGCGGCAGTACGGCGACTTCGTGCTCGACCTGGAGTTCAAAATAGCCCAAGGGACCAACAGCGGCGTGTTCCTGCGCACCTCCAACGTGAAGGACCCGGTGCAAACCGGAATTGAAATTCAGGTAGCCAGTTCGTCCCCCGGCCGGCCTTTGGGAAAAGGCAGCGTCGGCGGTATCTACGACCTGGTCGCGCCCTCGACGAATCCGCTGAATGCCACGGACTGGAACCACTATACGATCACTTGCAAGGGATCCAGGATTTCCGTGGTTTTCAACGGCCAGCCAGTCAGCCAGGCGGACCTGGACCAATGGCCCGAATTGCACAAGAATCCGGACGGCACGGCAAACAAATTCGACAAGCCCTTGAAGGAATTCGCCCGCACAGGGTATGTCGGATTGCAGGACCATGGCACGCCGGTGTGGTATCGAAATATTCGCATCAAGCCGCTCTGAGAGATCCAAATGAAGGCACCTCTGTACATACTGACGATGTTTCTGGGCGTAGTGCTGGCCGTTCACCTGGCGATGAACGGCAAAGTGGGCAGTGTGTTGAACAACGCCCGCGTCGGCAACGCACTCTTCTGGTGCATCGGGGCCGTGGGCGCCGCGGCGATTGGCCTGACCGGATGGCGAAGCGGCGCGCTCGTTCCACTCAAAGACGTCCACCCCGTCCTGCTGACCGCGGGAATCCTGGGCGCATCGCTGGTGTTCGCCATTGCCTGGCTGATTCCTCAGGTCGGCGCCGGACCGGTGATGATTACGCTGCTCGCCGGGCAGGTTCTGGGCGGGCTACTCATGTCGCACTACGGCTGGCTGGGCTCCCCGGTTCAGCCGGTTACTCTGACCAAACTTGCCGGAGTAGCTGTCATGATTGGCGGCGTGGTGCTGGCAACTTACAGTAAGTGAGAGGCGACATGCAAAAGGTCAGGTTGGGATCTTCGAACCTCGAAGTCAGCGCCCTCTGTTTCGGTACGGATCTGATCGGAAGCAAGATCGACCGTCAGACATCTTTCCGTTTATTGGACCTCTTCCGGGAGGCGGGCGGCACGTTTATCGATACGGGGAATTTTTATGCCTCCTGGCTCCCGGGATGCAAAGGCGGCGAGAGCGAAACGACCATCGGCTTGTGGATGAAGGAGCGCGGAAATCGCCAGGAAATGGTGATTTCCACCAAGCTCGGCTTCGACTACCCGGGCTGCCCGGGAGGCTTGAGCGCGGCGGAGATTGAGCGGGAGTGCGAAAAGAGCCTGCGGCGTCTGGGAACCGACAGGCTCGATTTGTATCAAGCCCACCGCGACGATCCCGAGACTCCGCTGGACGAAACCATGGAGGCGTTCGACCGCCTGATCCGCGCCGGCAAAGTACGGGCCATTGGAGCCAGTAACCTGAGAGCCTGGCACATTGCCGAAGCCAACACGGTGGCGAACGCGAACGGGTGGGCGCGTTATTCGGTGGTCGAGCAAAGGCACACTTACCTGCGACCCCGGCATGGCGCGGATTTCGGTCCGCAGATTTGCATCAACGATGACGTGAGAAGTTACTGCCGTTCGCGTAACATCGCATTGATTGGCTACTCGACCCTGCTACAGGGCGCATACACGCGACCCGACCGCGCAGTGCCGCTACAATATGCCGGCCCCGATTCCGATGCGCGCCTGGCAGTCCTGAAAGGCGTTGCAGAAGAGGCCGGCGCTACTCTCAATCAGGCCGTCATCGCATGGATGTTACAGAGCGACCCCCCGGTGCTACCCATCATCGCGGGCAGCCAGCCGGCGCAGGTAAGCGAGAACCTGGCGGCATTAAATGTCCGGCTCTCCGGGGAACAGATGCGGCGATTGGACACTGCCGGCGATCCGGAAATCAAACAAGCCTGGCTTCGTTAGCCGGTGCTTACCGGGTGTCCCCAATCAGTTTTCGGTCGGCTGTTCCGCGTGGTCCACAACCAGGAACTCGACGCGCGCCTTGCCGGACTCCAGTTTGAGGCCGAGTTGTTCCCGTAGCGCCGAAAATAGGGGTGGTACCAAGGTGGGGGCCGGCCCGGCATCGCGTTCCAGCGTCAATTCGAAATCATAGGCGCCTTTCAGCCCGGTCTCATCCACCACGACGCCGTCTCCAATGCCGTGATGTCGTATGCCACCAGAATGACGATCAGGCCGGCGCCCGCGATGGTCTGCTGCATCCCTCTTCCCCCTCTTAGGTTCAAGACGCACGCGCGCATCGATCCGTGGAGCGTCAGGGCAACGCCTTGATTCGGATATTACGGAACTGCACCAGCGAGCCGTGGCCCAGGAAGCCGACATGGCCGGAGGTGCGAGCCAGTCCGGGATGGTGGGCCAGAACCTTAGGCTCTTTCACGATGTCCAGGTTGGCGTCGAGAATGATCACGCCGTTCAGCGTCACTTTGATGCGCCGGCCGTCGGCCATAATCTCCTCTTCGTTCCACTCGCCTACCGGTTTGCGGAAACCGGTGCGGGCGGGTATCACATCGTAAACCGAGCCGTGATACTGTTCCGGCCGGATCTTGCCCGTGTAGACCGGGTCCCCATCATCCAAAATTTGAATCTCCATCCCCTGGTAGGCGGCGTCGCCCTCGTACGGCGCGCGGATGCCGATGCCGTTGTTAGCCCCTGCCGTGAGCACAAACTCGAAGCGAAATACGAAGTTTCCATATTCCTTTTCCGTAAACAGATTGCCGCCCCCGTCAGCCGGGCATACGATCTTGTTGTCCCGCACGATATAGCCGGGTCCGTGGCCCCCAACCAGCTTCCATCCGGTCAGGGTCTTACCGTCAAAGAGCGGCGTGAAGCCGGCATCGTCGGCCGCAAATCCGATCTGAAGCGTGAAAAACAGCGCCACTGCGATCTTGTGCATAGGATTGAGTGTACCTCCGCCAAGCATCCCATGTTATGTTGTCTGCTATGCCTGCAAACTTCAAGGCGGAGTTGGTAGGCTGCTTCGGGCAGCCGGTAGCGGAGAACCCCACTGGCGCCATGCAGGAGGCCGCTTTCCGGGCGCTGGATTTGAACTGGCGATATCTCACCATCGAGGTGCCCGCCGGTAGACTGCGCGACGCGATGGCCGGGATGCGGGCGTTCGGAATGCAGGGCGTGAATCTGACGATTCCGCACAAGGTTTCCGTTCTCGAATATCTCGACGAAATCGCGCCGGATGCCGCCATCATCGGCGCCGTGAACACCGTCAGACGCGACGGGGACCGGCTGATCGGCGAGAACACGGACGGTAAGGGCTTCCTGCGCGGTGTACGCACGGACGCCGCCGTAGACCCACGGAACAAGCGGGTAGTCTTGCTGGGTGCGGGCGGCGCGGCGCGAGCCATTGTCACGGAACTGGCGCTCGCCGGAGCATCGGAGGTAGTGGTGGTGAACCGTTCCGTCTCCCGCGGGGAACAGATGGTTGCCGGCCTCGCATCCAAGACGAAGGCGCCCATCCGGTTCGAGCCATGGCACGGCGCCTACACCGTGCCCTGCGACACCGACATCCTGGTCAACGCCACGTCCATCGGCCTGTACCCGGATCTGGAATCCAAGCCGCCCGTGGATCTACGCGGTGCGCACCGGAACATGCTGGTTTGCGACGTGGTCTTCAACCCGCCGGAGACCCGGTTGATTCAGGCCGCGCGCGAACGCGGCTTGCCGGTTCTCGACGGTCTGGCCATGCTGGTCTATCAGGGCGCGATCGGGTTCGAACTATGGACGGGGCGCAAGGCGCCGGAGCCGGCGATGAAGCAGGCGCTGCGAGACGCCCTGGGGCTGGCTTGACGCGCCGCCTCTATCCGTAGGCCTCCCACGCTTTGGCCGCGGTCTGGTGGAGCGCATCGGCGGCAATCACCTGGATATTGTCGTCACCGGCCTGGACCTTCTGCCCGCGAATGCCGCCGGCTTCGTTGATGGTGTCCTGCGCCTGCTTATACACGCTGACCAGCCGGGCGTTGTTATCGGGGTCATGGCTGGCGGCGCTGTTACCCCCGAGCGGCAGCAAAATGTGCTTGTTCGCGTGATAATCCATGGCGATCGGATCATGTCCCGCCAGCAGGATGTTCTGGCGGCTGGTGATGGCGGGTGGATATCCAATGCAACCGCTCACGTGCGCCTTGTCCACGGTCATCGAACCGTAGCTCACCCAGAGACAGTCGAGAATGTTGAGGTCGGGAACGCGCACCTGGGTCCACATTTTGGCGCATTGCGAGCCGAGATCCACATAGTGGCGCTTGGCGGAGGTGCCATCGCTCATCGACAAGGTGCCATAGACAATCTTCAGGGCGCCGGTCATACCGATGTCACCGCTGTGGTCCTTGAGCACGGCGCAATGGATCAGCTTCAGATTCCGGGCGTAGCCGGAACCGGTCCAGCGTCCCTCTTTCAGTTCGATGCGGTTACCCCTGGCCGTGGTGAAGCACGGATACGAAACGCAGGGAGTGCCCGCTTCGCCCACCCGGCGATAGCCGTTCGTCTTATGATCGCCGCCGTCGATCCAGACATTCGCATACGGATCCATCAGGAAGGAACTGACCGGCTTTCCCGCAAAGACGGTTCCGGTCAGATAATCAATCGTCAGCAAATCCTGCTGTTCCGCGTTGACCATGACCTTTCCTTCCAGTTCCGGGAATGGCTTGTATTCGCTCTTGTTCCCATCGTTGTGCATGCCGTCAAAACTGGCGGGACGGTTCTGGCCGTTCTCGAAGATCACCACCTCACCCTTGAAACCATCGGGATGTTGCAGGATGCGTTGAATCAGGCCGCGCAGCATGTCGGTGTTGGTGCCGCCGCGGCATTTCCACTGGGCGTTTACTTTGAGCACGACCACGTCATCGGCGGCAATCAGGCCGTTGGGGCCGTTCAGTTCGCCGCCGGCGGCGGTCTGGTAGAATTTCGTTCCGTTGCTCGATAGCAGGTGCAGCAGGGCGTCCATGCCCACATGCCGCAACTGGCCGTCGTGAACCGGACAGCCATTCACCCGGAAAACCTGGGACCTGGCGTGCGTGCTTTGCGCGCGAGAGGCGGTCGAATCGATGAGGCCCAAGGCCGGCAGGGCTGCGGTGGTGTGGATGAATCTTCGGCGCGAAATATCGTTTTTCATAACAATAGATATACGGCCTTATTATCTCATTTCTGCTCGCGAACCGGCCGCGGCCATCAGAAATTCCATCGCGTTCGCCGTCAGCGCGGCGAGCACCAGCAGAATGCATCCCCTCACGGGCGCACCTTTACCGCTTCCTTGCGCGCGCCTCCCTCGAAGGCCACCGGCGCCGCCGCCTTCGACAAATCTCCGCCGTCGATCGTGATGCCCCGGCTCCCGGCCCCGGCAACCTCCAGGAACACCGCGGCCGGCGTCAGTATGCGGGAAGCTGTAACCAACGCGTCCTGCGTCTCCACGAACCGCAACAGCGATTTCGCCTTCGCGTTTCCCTGTGCGCTGAGACCGCCGATGCTCGCGTCGGTGACGTGGTCGAGCACCACCGCCGGGCGCAGGTCGGGCTTCTCCAAGTCGAACCGCACGTTGTTCAGGCTCAACCCTCGCACATTGCGCGCATACAGGCCGTATGCCGGCGGAGTCCCGATTTCGAAATATTCCCCGGCAACCTGCGGCACCTCGCGCTGCGCCTCTTCCGCCGTGCCGCCCCCTCCGTAAGTCACCCGTATGTCGCTGAGGGCGATGTCTTCCAGAAACACATCGCCGATGGCATTGAGCACAATGCACTGTCTGGTCTCTCCCGGCCGGTAATTCTGGGAGAAAGACATATCGGCGAACTGCCTGCCTTCGGAAACCACATGCGCACGGATCCCCTGGAAGCTGATATTCCGGAAGAATCCCTTCTGCGCGGGTTCCGGCGCCGGTGTGTTCCCGCGGCCGCGATCGTACAGGTCGATCGAAATGGGCCCGGTCACGTCCTGAAGCACAAGGTTGGAAAACAGAATATTCCGCACCTTCGATTCAGGGCCGAAGTGCATCTTGATGGGGCAGGGGTGTGGATCTCATACTGGACATTGACATTCAAGGCCCGCGGACACGGTGAAAG
>JARLGM010000131.1 GCA_031292755.1 Candidatus Sulfopaludibacter sp. | reverse complement strand
GTCAGGCTCGGAAACTCCACACAGACCTGCGGACGTCCCTTCAGGCTCTCGCAAACCACCGCAACCTGTGCCGCAACTCCATCGCCTGATGATCGGCTCAACTCATTGGATAATAAAGCCTTATCGGTTTCGCGACAGACACTAGCTAGTGAGGCACTCCCACAGGAAACGGGGAGCAACCGATAGGCCGAACCTTCGGAGCAGCGCGCCAGTCTTCGACCCTACCGACCGACAGCAGTTTGCCGGGAGATGGGGTGCTCGTTTTGACCCGCGCGATGAAAGCGGGTCGCCGCCATCATGGGCGATACCTGGGCCCAACTGCGGGATCGAAGTCGAAGCGTGAAGTACCGGATTCTGGAGATTGGACGGTCCGCACGCAGCAAGGGCGGCGCGGGCAAAGAGAGATTGCAGCAGTGCCCGAAAAACTACTGATGTCTGTCTCGCGAGTGGTGGGACAAGCGGAGCGCTTCTCGCACGAGATCGCGATAGGCGTGAAAGCATCTCGCGATGTCTTCAAGCGCATCTTCGAGCCGGGCACGTAATGATCTGATTCTCGCCCTCCTGGATCTTAACCATTTGGGATGCACGCCACGCCTGGTTGCGGGCGACGCCGGCTTCTACTCGGCGGCCAACGAAAGAGGCGTGAAGCGCGTCTGCGTTCCCAACCGCAGCACGAAGAGCGCCGAACGGAAGCGGGAACAAAAGAAGCGCTGGTTCAAGCAAGGACAGAAATGAAGAACCGGTTGTGAGGGCCGGATCACTGTTCCCAAGCGACGACACGGATTGCGGCGATGTCTCTACAAAGGAGGCGCCGGAATGAACCGATGGGTCGGCCTCGGCGTAATCGCCGACAATCTCCGCCACATTGGTGCGGTGTTCGCGGAACGCAAAAACTGATTTCGTTAATCCATCTAACATCAGGAACTTGATGGCCCGGCGGGACGACCGCCGGACATTTCGCCGTTTCTAACACCACGGACCGGTGGCCCGTTCTGGCCGGAAAACGAATGTTGCGCCAGAAAGTAGCCAGGAGCCAGACGAGCGCGAAAAGTCCTCCCGGCGTGGCGCTGAGTTTAAGGAGTTATGGCGATTCATAACTCACTGCGTGCTACTTCGACTTTACAGCTACCTGTATTGGCGTGCCCTCTCTGATTTCGTCCGTCGCCCGGCGGACCACCCTATCGCCAGCTTTCAGATTCCCGATCACTTCCACGAGATCTCCATCGGTCACGCCCTTTTTGACATCGACCCATCCCGCCTGGCCGTTCTGATCTCGAATCACGAATGTGCGCTCAGTGGTGGTGACCACACTCGTCTTTGGCACGAATAGCGCTGGCCGCGAGCGGCGCACCGGCCACTTCACCGTCGGATACATTCCAGGCGCCAATGCACCGTCCCGATTCATCACGTCCAGTTCCACCGCCATGGTGCGGGTTTTTTGATCAAGGGCACGGGAAATGCGCGCGATTATCCCTGTGTAGGTCCGTTCAGGCCAGGCGGGTACTTGGAACGGCACGCTTGCGCCGTTTGTGATTCCGCTAACATCCTCCTCCGGGACCGGCACCACAAGCCGCAGATGAGACACCTGTTGGATCACCAGCAGCGCGATGTCGTTGCCCGGACCGACCAGTGCGCCCGGGTGGACCATCCGGTCCGTCACCACCCCTTCGAACGGCGCTGAGATTTTCAGGTAAGCCAGCAAGTCCCTGAGCGATCGAACTGCCGATTCCGCCGCCTTGCCCGCCTGTAGGCGGGAGTTCAGCAGGGCCTTGGCGGCATCAACCTGCTTCTCCGCTTGAATCAGTTCGTTGCCGGCGATCGCTCCGGGTGTTTCGGCAGCTTGCTTCAGCCCCTCGTATGTGCTCTGTGCCGCCGCGAGTTGGGCCGCGGCTTGCAAGCGGTCAGCCTCAAACGCCTGCATTTTCGACTCGGCTTCAGCAATCTGCGCGCTCATCTCCGGAGCGCTCAATTCGGCCAACAGGTCCCCTTGCTTGACCATACTGCCACGGTCGACCAGAACGCGTTCCACGTAACCAGGAACCCTCGCATGCAGAGAAACTGTCAGGAATGGCAGAAATTCGCCCGGCAATTCGACCGTTCGCGACACCGGTTTGGACACGACCGGAGCCAATTCGCCAGTTTGTGCCCGGCCAACCTGGCCGAGCAGTCCGAGGACTGAAATCGGAAAAAACAAAGTTCTATTGCGCTTCATAGTATCGGCTCGCGGGATCCATGGGATTGAGTGACGGAAAAGTTACCGGCGCCCTTCCTTGCAGGATGGCGTAGATCGAGGGAAGGATGGTCAGAGTGGCAAATGTGGACACGAGGAGACCGCCGATGACGGCGCGCCCCAGCGGCGCCGATTGCGATCCGCCCTCGCCGAATCCGATCGCCATCGGCGCCATGCCGCAAATCATCGCCGCAGCGGTCATCAGGATCGCTCTCAATCGGCTGGCGGCGCCTTCACGAGCCGCATCCATAACAGGCCTGTTCTCGTGCCGGAACCGCTCGGCGAACGTGATCAACAGAATGGAGTTTGCAACGGCAATGCCGATGGCCATAATCGCTCCCATAAACGATTGAATATTGAGCGTCGTGTGGGTCGCCAGCAGCATGAGCAGCACTCCGCAAAGCACAGCGGGAACGCTTAGGACGATCGACAGTGCCAGCCGCATCGACTGGAAATTGGCAGAGAGCAGAAGGAAGATCGCAACAACGGCCAGCAGCAGACCGGTCCGCAGTCCGGAGATCGTCTGCTCCAACGGTGGAATCTCGCCCTTCATCACAATTTTCGCGCCCCGAGGTGGCGCCCCGGCGCCCGCCAGCGCCTGCTTCAGCTTGATCGCCGCTTCTCCCAGAGTGATTCCGTGAATATTTGCGGTAACGCTGATGATGTGCTGGCCGTTGAAGCGTTCAATCAGACCAGGCATGGTCCCCATCTTCAGCGACGCGATATTGTCGAGTTGCATCTCTGGACGGCCGATGGGCATCACCGGGAGACGTCCTATTTCGTCCACGCTTTGGATTTGATTCTGCGGCAGCTCTACCTGAATCTGAAACGCGTTGCCGGAAGTCGGATCGCGCCAGTAGTTCGGCTCGGTGAACCGGGAAGAGGAAGTGGCGGGTACAACCGAACGAACCACGTCCGCCATGGTCAGTCCGAATTGGCCGGCCCGTTCACGGTTGATGTTGATGTCCAGCGTCGGGTAATTGTACTCCTGAGCGAATTGCAGGTCGCGGATGAAGCTCAGTTTTGCCAATTCCGAACGAACCTTCTCCGCGTACCCATAGTCGTCCGCAAGACTCGGCCCCTGCACCGCCACCTCGATGGGAGTGGCCGATCCAAAGCTCATCACCTGGGAAACAATGTCGGCTGCTTCAAACGAAACCTGGCAATCCGGCAACTCCCGCCGCAGGTCCGCTCTGATCCGCTCTCGCAGGGCTTCGCCTCGCGGAGTATCGGGTTTCAAAGCAACTTGTATGACCGCTTCCTGGGGTCCGCTCGTGAATAGATGGATCAGGTCCACCGGATAGCTGGAGGGCACTACGCCCATAAAATCACTGGTGATCTGCACGTTGTCATTACCAGCGTCCTTTTTGATGACGTCGAGCGCATGGAGCACAATGCGTTCGGTCTCCTCGATCCGGGTGCCGGCCGGCGCGCGCAGCCGCACGCGCAACAGCGGAGCGTTGGCATCCGGAAATAACTCGGTCCCCATGCGCGGCAGCAGCACGTAGAGGAGCCCGAACGCCGCCGCGAGATAAACCAGTACCAGGGGCCAGCGAAACCGTAGGACCAGGCGCAGATAACGTTCGTAGAACGTGCGAAGATGCCCGAAGATTCCCTCGTGCTCCTCGCCGCGATGGGCCTCGCGCATAAGCCAGGTGGAGAACACCGGCACCAGGCTGCTGGAGAGCAGGTATGACGCGATCATCGAGAAGGCGACCGCCAACGACAAGGGCACGAACAGTTGCCGGCTCACACCGACCATGAAGAAGGAAGGAACGAATACCGCCAGAATGCAAAACATCGAAAGCAAGCGCGCCATCGCGGTCCGGCTGCATGCCTCCACCACCGCGCGAGCCCGCGAAACTCCCGGAAGCATTAGGCTGTGAATGTTTTCGATCTCGACCGTAGCCTCATCCACCAGAACGCCGACGGCGAGCGCCAATCCGCCCAGCGTCATGATATTGATCGTCTGCCCGGTGGCCCACAGCAGGATTACCGCGCTCAGCAACGCGAACGGGATATTCATGATCACGATCACGGCGCTACGCCAGTCGCGCAGGAAGATCAGCACCATCAAGCCGGTCAAACCCGCGCCGAGCAACCCTTCGGCGATCAGCCCCCGCAGGGAGTTGGTGACGAACGGAGATTGATCGAATTGCAGGCTTACGTCCACATCGTCCGGTACGGCCTTCTTGAAATCCGGTATCGCCGCTTTGACAGCGTTGATGACGGCAAGCGTCGATGCATCCGCGCGCTTGGTCACGGGGATGTAGACGGTTCTCTTGCCGTCGACATGAGCGTAAGCCGTGATAACATCGGTGCCGCTCTCAATGGTTCCGATGTCTTTGAGATAAATCGTTGTCCCGGAAACCGGCCGGATGGGCGTGCTCAATAGTTCCGAAAGGTTTCCCCCAAGGGCTGCGTTCGTTCTTGCAATGCGCTCGATCTTCCCGGTCCACATATTTCCGGAAGGCATCACCAGCGTGGCCTTGCTAACCGCCGAGATCGCCTCCTGCGGCGAGATCTGATACTGCTTGAGCTTGCCGGGATCGAGTGTGATAACGATCGCCCTCTGGTTTCCGCCGAAGGGTGGCGGCGCCGAAACTCCGGGCAGCGTCGCAAACAAAGGCCGCACCCTGTTGAGCGCGAAATCCTGCAGTTCCCCTTGCGTGTGCGTTGTGCTGCTGAAAACCAGTTGGCCGACCGCCACGCTGCCTGCGTCAAATCGCGTGATGAAGGGGGGCACTGTCCCCGGCGGCATGAAGGCGCGGGCACGATTTACATAGCCGACCGTTTCAGCCGCCGCCTGCGCCATATCCGTGCCTTCCTTAAACACGAGCTTCATGAGGGCCGCGCCCTGAATGCTCTTGCTTTCGATGCGATCGATTCCCGTGATGTAGAGGAAGTGATACTCGTAATAGTAGGTGAGGTAACCCTCCATCTGGGCAGGATCCATGCCCCCGTACGGCTGAGCGACGTAGATAGCGGGGTCGCCCACTTTCGGGAATATATCCACCGGCATTCGCTGAACCGCAAGAAAAGCAAACAGTGCCAGGGCAATAAGAGCGACAACAACCGTAATTGGCCGGCTGAGAGCAGCGAAGACTAAACGCATTTTTCACCTGTTGAAATCATTGACTTGCCTCGGCAAGGAACGGCTGAAGATCGCCTGCCGCGGTGGCGACGCCGAGTAATGCCCGCCAGACACCGAGACGAGCCAGCGCATCATCGATTTCGGCTTGAGTGAGTAGCCGCTGGGCTTCAGCGACCTCATCGATATTCCCAAGGGCCGCCCGATAACGAGCGGTCGCCTGCTCGGTCGTGGCGCGCGCAGCGGCCACTTGAACAGGTGTGTTCGCCGCTACATTCCTGGCGCCTCCCAAGGTCGCGACCGCCACATTCCACCGCGCTTTCAGATCGGTCGCAATCTGTTGGTAGCGGGCCGTCTCCGCTCGGATCGTGGCGGATTGCCCAACCTCCCTTGCCCGTATCGATGCACGGTCCATCACCGGAAAGGTCACGGTAAAGCCAAGAGCATAATCCTGAATTGTCGGAGCGAGGCCGTTGAGCCCTCCCAGGTTCGTTCCGTTCACCTCAGCCCCTGTCCCGCGCGCGTAGGCCGCGCCCTGCAGGTAAAACCGCGGAAAGTAGGACCGTTCGAGAATTCTGAGCTGCGCCCTCAACTGCTCGACTACGGCATTCTGCTCCACCGAGAGCGGATTGGCGGCCGTGTCCAGCGGCTGCACGGCAGGTTGCGGCGGTAATTGAAGCAGTTTGGGGGCAGAGGCGGTAATTTGTGCGGGTTCCAAGCCCACGAACTGGGAGAGATTCGCACGAGAAACGTCCACCGCCTGCTGAGCCTGAATCAGTTGCGTCCGCGCGGCAGCAAGCTCCGCCTGGGCTCGCGACGCATCCGCGCCAGGGCGCAATTGAGCGTTCACAAGCGCACCGATTGTTCGGGAGAGCACCTCCGCACGGTCTACACCGGCCTGCGCCGCCCGGACCGTCTCTTGTGCCGCGATCAACGTAACGTACGCATCCGCCGCCGCCACCGTCACCTCGAATTGGGTACGTTTCAGAGCGGCCTCCTGCTGGGCTCTCGCCGCCGTGGCGGCCGTTACGCTCGCCTTCCTTAGCCCGAAATCGAAAGGCTCCCATGTGACCAGAGTTCCAATAGCACTACCCCACGCGGTTCCCAGGTTGTTGGTGCCGATCACGGGACCGGACATGGAAGGAATGGTGCCCACCGGCTGCGGCAACAGGAGACCGAAAACGTTATTTCTGGTCGCGCGATTCGCCTCCGCAAGCATGTCTATACGCGGCAGGTAGGCGGTCCGCGCGAGTTGGATTCCGGCGGCGGCTGCGTTGATTTGTTCTTGGGATACGCGGATCGAAGGATAGTTCCTTAATGCGCCCTCTACTGCCTGGCTGATCGTCAAACTCGCTGGAGGCGCAGCCTGTTGCGCCGGCAAAACCGCCACGGCTGCGAACATCGCTGACAGCCATTTTGACGCGCATATGAAATTCAATTCTTGCTGTATCGGCACTTGAGCTAATCACCTTCAATGAGTTCATGGAACAGCTCCCGCACTTTGCTCTTCGACGCTGCCAGCGCTTTCCGCCCTAGCGGAGTGGCCCGGTAGACTCGCCGGAGCGACTTGCCGTTCCGCTGCTCGGTCGATCGCAGGTATCCCTTCTTTTCCAGTCCCTGGAGGAGTGGATACAGACTGCCCGGACTGATGCGGTACCCGTGACGCGCCAGTTCCTCGATCATCCCCAGACCGAAGATCGGACCTTCAACCGCGTGGTGGAGCACATGCAGCCGGATCAGGCCCGAGTACAGATCGCGGTCGGCTACGGCGCTCTCTTGTTCTATTTTCGATTTCGACATTTGATTACGAATAATGATATCATACGGACGAACAGCAGCGCTTGTCAAGTGCGCCCGCCGAACTTGTGCGCCCGCCGAACTGCGCCCGCCGAACTTGCGCCGCCGGAGGAAGCGCCCTGACGATGAATCAGAGGATGTTCGCTTACCCGGCGTTCCCGTCCGTCATCGTGGAGTCATCAGGTTGCCGCCACGTGCGATAATACTGGCTTCCATGGCCATTTTGGATATCAACGAAATACGAGCGATCCTGCCGCATCGCTACCCGTTTCTTCTGGTGGACCGCATCGTCGAAATGGAACCCGATCGCGTCGTCGGGATCAAACAGGTGACCGCCAACGAGCCGTTCTTTCAGGGTCACTTCCCGGATTTTCCGGTAATGCCCGGCGTCCTCATCGTGGAGGCCATGGCGCAAACCGCCGGCGTCCTCGTCCTGCACGATATGCCCGACCGGCACAATAAGCTGGTGCTGCTGGTGGCCGTCGAAAATGCCCGCTTCCGCCGCCCCGTGGTGCCCGGCGATACGCTCCGCATGGAGATGAAGATTCTCCGCAAAAAGGCCAGCGTCGCCAAAATGGCGGGCGTCGCTACCGTCGATGGCGCCGTAGTGGCCGAGGTCGAAGTCATGTGCAAGCTTGCCGACAAGGAAGAGAAGGCACCCGAACCCAAGCCCGCCGAAATAATCGGCTAGCAATGCCCATCCACCCCACCGCCATCGTGGACCCGCAGGCGCGCATCGACGAAAGCGCGGAAATTGGACCCTACTGCATCATCGGCGCGGAAGTCGAGATCGGCGCTCGCACCCGCCTCATGGCCCATGTCTACCTGGAAGGCCCCACCTGGATCGGCGAAGATAACATCTTCTTCCCATACAGTTCCATCGGCGTGGCCTCCCAGGATCTCAAATACAAAGGTGAGCGCGCCGAAACCCACATCGGCCACCGTAACCGCATCCGCGAGTTCGTCACCATTCACCGCGGCACCGCGGGCGGCGGCCTGGTTACCACCATCGGCAGCGACAACCTGCTGATGGCGTATTGCCACGTGGCGCACGATTGCCGCATCGGCGATCACGTCATCCTGGTCAATGGCGCCACCCTCGCCGGCCACGTCACCCTCGGCGATTGGGTCGAGATTAGCGCCTACACCGGCATCCATCAGTTCTGCCGCGTCGGCGACCACGCCTTCGTCGGCTCGCACAGTGCCGTGATTCAGGATGTGATGCCGTACTCCAGCACCGTGGGCGAGCGCGCCATGCGCGTCTTCGGCGCCAATCGCATCGGCCTGGAGCGCCGCGGTTTTGAAAAACCCGTCATCGAGTCGCTCCAGACCGCCTTTCGCCTGCTCACGCGCTCGCAGCTCAACACCTCGCAAGCCGTCGAGCGCATCCGCGCCGAAGTCGCCCCCTGCACCGAACTCGACGCCCTGCTCGAATTCATCCGCACCTCGCCGCGAGGCGTCATTAAGTAGATGCGCTACGGTCTCATCGCCGGAAACGGCCGCTTCCCCGTGCTGGCCCTGGAGAACGCGCGGCGCCTCGGCCACGACGTCACCGTCATCGCCATTCAGGAAGAAGCCTCTCCGGATGTGGCGTCGCTGGCGCCCCGCTGCCATTGGATTTCGCTCGGCGCCCTCAGCAAGCTCATCGACATTCTGAAAGAGGACGGCATCACCGAGGTGGTCATGTGCGGCCAGGTGAAACACGCCAAAATCTTCTCGTCCATCCGGCCCGATTGGCGCCTGGCCAAACTCCTGCTCTCCCTGCCGTCGAAGAATACCGATGGCCTGATCGGCGGAGTCATCAAAGTTCTCGCTGACGAAGGCATTCATCTGACCGATTCCACCGCGCTCCTTAAGCCCCTTCTGGCCGCCCCGGGAGCCATGACCCGGCGCAAACCCGACAAGGACGAGACTACCGACATCGCATACGGCCGCCGCGTCGCCGACGCCCTCGCGGGCTTTGACGTCGGCCAGAGTGTGGCCATCTGCGAGCGCGCCTGCGTTGCCCTGGAGGCTATGGAGGGCACCGACGCCATGCTCCGCCGTGCCGCCGGCCTGGTCAACGGCCGCCGCCTGACCCTGGTGAAAGCCGCCCGCCGCCGCGAGCACCTGCTCTTCGATGTTCCCGTGGTCGGCCTCGACACCATCCCCGTGATGCGCCAAACCGGAACCACCGCCCTCGCCGTGGAAGCCGGCCGCACCCTCATGCTCGATCGTGAACCAATGCTGGAGGCTGCTAACGAAGCAGACATCGCCATTGTCGGAATCTAATTCTTCTCCCCTTTCCTCCGCGTCTTCCTCCGCGCCTCCGCGCCTCCGCGGTGAAAATCACCGCCTCGCAGTCGTCGGAACAGGCCAGTTCGGCCGCAATCATTGCCGCGTGGTCCACGAATCCACTCGCGCCAACCTGGCGGCGGTGGTCGACACGGACCCCGCCCGCGCTGCCGAAGTGGCCGCCCAATACAGTACCCAGGCCCTGCCCGACGCCGCGTCCCTCGCCGGCAAAGCGGACGCCGCCATCGTCGCCGTCCCCACTTCCGCCCATGAAGAGGTGGCCTGCCGGTTGATGGAAGCCGGCATCGATGTGCTGGTCGAAAAGCCGATCGCCCTCGATCTGCCATCCGCCGATCGCCTCGTCGCCACCGCCGAAAGACACGGCCGCATTCTGCAGGTGGGCCACCTGGAGCGCTTCAACCCCGCAGTCGTGGAATTGGAGAGGCGCGCCACCCTGCCCTTGTTCTTCGAGATCCACCGCCTCAACCTCTTCAGCCCGCGCAGCCTCGACGTGGATGTAGTCCTGGACCTGATGATCCATGACGTGGACATTGTCCTCGCTCTGGCCCGTGCCGAGCCCCAGGAAATCCGCGCCGCGGGCATTTCCATCCTCTCCGAGAAGGTCGATATCGCCAACGTACGTTTGCAGTTCCCCAACGGCTGTGTGGCCAACCTTACGGCCAGCCGGGTATCCACCGAACGCGTCCGAAAACTGCGCTTATTCCAACCGAATCAGTATCTTTCACTGGATTACACGCGCCAGGATCTGGCCGTCTTTTCGGTGGGAGCCGGCCGCCAGATCGGCTTCGAACAGGCCGTTCTGGCCAAAGGGGAACCGCTCAAACTGCAACTGGACGCCTTTCTGGACTCTATTGAGACCCGCAATTCCCCGAAATGTTCCGGGCGCGCAGCGCGTCAAACTCTCGGGGGTGCTCTCGCGATTCTTGATAAAATCAGAGAGCACTCAGAAATAGTCTCAAAATCCCTGGACGCTGGATGGAAACCGTAGGCCCACCTCCGGTAGACGAAGAACTTAACCTGCTGACGGAGTGGGGCGACCCGAACGCCCGCACTCGCACGCCCAAGGCGGCCGCCGCCAGCGTGTTTCTCCACGTTGCGCTCATCGCGGTGTTGATGTATCTGCCCACCGGCTCTAATGAACCCCGGACGCCGGAAGAGCCGCCGCACATCGTCACCCCGCTGTTGCTGCCGCCTACGGAGCTGACCCAAAAGGCGCCGAACAAAGGCAAAATCACCAAGGAATTCGACGCCCGGGAAGAGGCTCCGCGGCAGGCCCTCAACCTGCCCCCTTCGCCGCCTCCGGTGGCTCCCAAACCGCGCGAACCCCGTCCCGCGGTGTTACCTGCGCCGCCCTCTCCCAAACCGGCAGCGTCCCTTCCGCCCATGCCGGAGCCTCCCAAACTGGAACCGCCGGCGGCAATGCCCAAGCCCGATATGCCGGCACTGGCCCAAAGCGGGCCGCAACTGCCACCTCAGATTCAAACCTCGGAAGCCCCCCGGCTTCCCCTCGAAAATGTCGCTCCAGCCCGGACGGTGACGCCGCCCGCACACAGCCGTATCCCGATTCCCAGCACCAACGTGAACGACGTAATGAATAACGTGATTCGCGGCGGCGGGGGTGGGATCACCATCGGCGATCAGGGCGCGCTGGGGTCGGGCTACGGCAGCATCAACCAGTCGCCCGGCAATGGTGTTCCAGGTGCCGCCATGCAGTTGCTGAGCGACCCGGGCGGCGCCGATTTCATCCCCTATATCCGCCAGATTCTCCAGACCATCAAGCGCAACTGGCTGGCCGTGCAACCCGAAAGCGTCCGCATGGGCCGCCGCGGCAAGGTCGTAGTCCAGTTCCAGATTAAGACCAATGGCGTAGTGGATAAGGTGGTTTTCGAGGAACACTCAGGCGCCGATCCGCTGGACCGCGCCGCCGTCGCCGGCATCAGCGCTTCCAACCCCCTGCCGCCTTTGCCCGCAGAATTTAAAGGTGACCGCGTCGTGCTGCGTCTCAACTTCATGTACAACATGCCACGCCGCTAAAGCCATGCACAAGCGCTTCTATGCCGCCATGGCCACCTATGCCATCATCGCCGTTCTGGCCGCCTTTACGCTCGATGGCGGCACCCTCCGCAACGTGATCTGGATCGTCATGGCCGCCTTCGCGGCTAAGACGTATATCGCCTATAAAGCCAACCAGCAACCCTAGTTCTGCCGGATTTGAAACACCTGACGTTCCAATCTGAAACACGTTCCATTCCGGAACGCTCCTAGGGCAAATATGTTCTTCATAATAGGGCATTTAGCTCTTATTATCCTGGCACTCGCATTGCATCCTTAAAGGACGTCGGACGTTTGATCCGGCGGCTCCAAAAAACAAAACAAAGAGGACAAAAACAATGCAGGTGCAAGGTGTGTCTACTCGCCGGCGCAAGAGAGTTTCGCAGGAAGTGCGCGATCAGATCGTGCTGGATCATCTGTCCCTGGTGAAAGCGATCGCTATTCGCGTTCACGAGAACCTGCCGGTCCATGTGGACCTCGATGACCTGATCCATGCCGGCGTGCTGGGTCTGTTCGATGCCGTCAACAAGTTCGATTCCGCCAAGAACGTGGCCTTTCAGAGCTACGCCAAGCACCGCATCAAAGGCGCCATCCTCGACAGCCTGCGTCAGCTCGATTGGGCCTCGCGCGATCTCCGCAAACGCCAGAAACAGGTGGATGCCGTCACGCATGAACTGTCCCTGCAACTGAACCGCACGCCCGCCGATGCCGAAATCGCGCAGGGTATGGGCCTGAGCATGGATCGTTGGCGCCGCATGCAGATGGAACTCCGCACCGTAGGCTTGGTTTCCTCCACTCCGCGTCCGGATCAGGAGCGCGACCGCACCCAGGAATTCCCCGCCGCCCCCACCTTCCAGCCGGACCGCATGTGCGAACAGAGGGAACTCCAGACCACTCTGGCGCGCGCCATCGGCAGCCTGCCCGAACGGTATCAGAAGGTGGTCTTCCTCTACTACACCAACGACATGACCATGAAAGAGATCGGCGACATGCTCGGTGTCAACGAAAGCCGCATCTCGCAGATTCACAAAACCGCCTTGAAGAAAATGGCGGTAGTGCTGGAATCCGAAGGCATCCACTCGGCCGAAGCATTTTAAAGCTTATTCCGGCAGCGCGAACAGGTACGACGTCAGATTCTCCATATCCTTGGGTGACAGCTTGTACGGCGGCATGAAAGATCCCGGCGAGAGCTTCTGCGGGTCGGCGAAATGCTCTTCCACCCAGCTCCGGCTCTGCCGTTTGGAAAGGCCGTTCAACGGCGGTCCCACTTTCATCCCGACGCCATTCACCAGGTGACACGACCCGCAGTGGTTGGCCAGATAGACCAGCGCGCCTTGCGTGGCGAAGTCCGGCGCATTGGAAAGCGCCGTGGCATTGTCGGGGTTCAGCTTCAACAGAAACGCCGCCAACGCGTTCAATTGCGCATCGCTCAATTGGATGGGCGGCATCGAACTGCCCGGACGCATGGCGCTGGGGCGTTTGAAATGCTGGATCATCCAGGCGGCGTCTTTGTGGATGGTGATGCGCGTGAGGTCGGGCCCCACCGAATTTCCGAGTTCCCCGATGGCGTGGCAACTGATACAGTTCTCGTCGCGGAAATAGGCCACTCCGGCCATCTCTTCGGGCGAAAGCTGCATCCAGTCGGTGGGCGCGGAGTAGTCCACCGCCACCTCCGCTTCCTTGGGAGTGCTCTTCACCGCCGCCAGAGTGAGACCCGTCCAGCCGATCGCGCCCAGCAGGACGAACGAGAATGCGAAGGTGCGCCGCGTGACTTTGATCATCTTCCCGCGATCGAAGAACGGTACCAGAATCAGCGTGAGAATCGCCAGGCCGGGCAGCACCACGCTGCCCACCACTTCCAGCGGACCGCTGAACAGCTTCAGCGTCTGGAACAGGAACAGGAAATACCACTCGGGACGCGGAACGTAAGAAGTGTCGGTGGGATCGGCAAGCTGCTCCAGGGGTACGCGGGCCACCAGCGCCATCACAAACAGAATGGCGAACGCTACAAAAATCGCCACCGTGTCCTTGAAAACCTGGCGCGGATAGAACTGCTGTTTGGGCAGCAACTCATCGCCCGGAGCCGGAGCCACACCATGCTTGCGCACCAGGTAGATGTGAATCGCGATCAGCACCAGTGTGGCCGGCGGCAGCAATAGCACGTGCAGTCCATAGAACCGGGCGAAGGTCACCACGCCTACCGGACCGCCGCCGCCCATCAGCCGCTGGATGTACGGCCCCAGGACCGGCGCCTGCCCGGCAATCTGCGTGGTGACCACCGTGCCCCAGTAAGCCCGGTTGTCCCAGGGCAGCAGGTACCCCGTGAGTCCGTACGCCAGAGTCAGCAGCAGCAGGACCACTCCCAACATCCAGGTGGCCTCGCGCGGCTTCTTGTAAGCGCCGTACAGAAATACCTGGACCATGTGCAGCACCACCACCACGATCATCATGCTGGCGCCCCAGTGATGCAGCCCGCGAATCAGCCGGCCGCCGGTCAATTCCGTCAGGATGTAGCGCAGACTGTTGTAGGCGTCGCCCGGCGTGGGCGCGTAATTGAACGCCAGCAGCGCGCCCGTAAAAGCCTGGGTCAGGAACAGAAACACCGCCACGCTGCCGAACACCTGGTGCCAGCCGCTGGATGCCGGGATCTCTTCGTACAGGAACTGCCGGATGGCCGTCTGCAGCCCGGTGCGATGGTCGAGCCAATCGGCGATGGACTTCATCCGTTCTGCTCCCGCCTCTGCCGCAGCCTGCCCAGCAGTAGTTTGCTGCCCTTCACCTGAACGTCGAAGCGATCCAGCGGACGCGGCGCCGGCCCGGAAACCACCCTGCCGTCAACGGAAAATACCGAGGAGTGGCACGGGCACAAAAAATCGTTCTTGCCTTCGTCCCAGTGGTAGGCGCAGCCCAGGTGGGTACATTGCGGGCCAAAGGCCACGATGCTGCGATCGGCCTGTTTGACCACCCACGCGGTGCCCTTTTCGCTGATGACCTTCCATCCGTCCACGCGGTTGCGACGGAATACCATTTCCACCGGTGAATCGGGGGCCAGTTTGCTGACATCGCCGATCTCCACCCACTCTTCGGCCTTCCTGGCCTTGGGCGGAAAAAAAAGGTAAATCAGCGCCGGAATGCCGAGCGCCGCCGATATCGCCGCCCACATCCCGTACACGGCTCCCACGTAAAAATTACGGCGGCTGATGCCCTCGGAGGATGGGCGTTCGACTGGGGTCACCTCACCATCCTAAAACAGCAGGGTGCCGCGATTTGTCGCCCTTATGTAATCACTTTGCAAAATCTGTCCGGCGAACCTGGCAATACCGTCTGGACGCTAGTGCATGCCTTGTTCTTTGCTGGTCGCCGTAGCCGGCTCGGGCCCGCTGTTCTCGTGGATGACCATAGTCTGGTCGGAGTAGAAGGTTTTATTGCCGTCGGTGCCGTAAGTTACCGGATTGGCGTTCACGACGTACCCGCCGTTGTTGCCCGTCAGCGTGAACTTGTAACCCTGCTTGGTGCCGTTGGCCAGGTCGTTCCCAATCAGGTCCGCCGCCGCGGCACTAGCTGCCCCACTCGCCGGTGGCCCCAACTCGACCAGCGATACGGCATAGCGGCCGTACTGCGAATTGTATTGGACCTCGGCGGTATGAATGGTCTGGATCGCCCGCAATGCCGCCGTCTCCTGCGCAAACTTCTTGGCGTTGGTGAGCTTGGGCATGGCGATGGTGATAATGATCAGGATGATCGCGATCACGATCAGCAACTCGATCAGGGAGAACCCCCGGCGCCTTCTTCGATTGAACATACGTTACCTTCTCTTTATGATATGACGCCGCCCGGTGGCGCGGCGTGTAGGAAACTATCGGACTTTACCATCGCATTCACCATAGTCATCCGCCGCCAGAACGCCGCCAGCAGGCTCAGCCTCAACGCGTTCGGCCCATCGGACAGCGCCCTCTCCGGCTCGTCGTGCACTTCCACGAAGATGCCGTCCACCCCTGCGGCCACCGCCGCACGCGATAGCGGCTCGATGAACTCCGGCTGTCCCCCCGATGCTCCGCCCGCCCCGCCCGGCAGTTGCACCGAGTGCGTAGCGTCGAAAACCACCGGCCAGCCCGCATCGCGCATGATTTTCAATCCGCGCATGTCCACCACCAGATTATTGTAGCCAAAGCTCGACCCGCGCTCGGTCAGCACCACCTGGCTGTTTCCCGTGGACGCCACCTTCTCGGCGGCCCGGTGAATGTCGTGCGGCGCCACAAACTGCCCCTTCTTGATATTGACGATCCGGCCCGTCCGCCCGGCGGCCAGCAGCAGATCCGTCTGGCGGCACAGAAACGCCGGAATCTGCAGGATGTCCGCCACCTCGGCCGCCGCCTCCGCCTGCCCCGCTTCGTGGATATCGGTCAGGATCGGGAAGCCTTCCGCCTTCACCCCGGCCAGGATCCGCAGCCCCTCCCGCAGTCCCGGCCCCCGGTATGCTCCGCCGCTGGTGCGGTTGGCCTTGTCGAAGGATGCCTTGAACACGAACGCGCCCACCGCCTCGCGAATCCCGCGCGCCATGCGGTGTACATGCTCCTCGCTTTCGATCACGCACGGTCCGGCGATGAGCACCAGCGGATTGCCGCGCTGGAACGCGCTGAACTCAATCGGCACGCGAGTACTGCGGCTCCTCCCGAACCTGCGTCCCCAGCCGCTTCAGCCGGTGCTGGTAAGCCGCCCCGATGAACGCCTTAAATAAAGGATGCGGTTCCATCGGCTTGCTCTTGAATTCCGGATGGAACTGGCAGCCCAAAAACCAAGGATGGCCGGGAATCTCGCAGATCTCCACGTAAGTGCCGTCCGGCGTTTCGCCCGTGATGCGCAGGCCGGCGGCCTTCAACCGTTCTTCGTATTCGCGGTTGAATTCGTAGCGGTGCCGGTGACGCTCGTTGATCTCGCGCGTGCCGTACGCCTTATAGGCGAAGCTGTTTTCATTCAGCCGGCAGGGCCAACTGCCCAGCCGCATGGTGCCGCCCAGATCGTCCACTCCCTTCAGTTCCCTCAGCTTGAAGATCACGCGATGCGGCGTGCCGGAGTTGAACTCGGTGGAATCGGCGCCTTCCAACCCGGCCACGTTCCGCGCATACTCGATCACCAGCGTCTGCATGCCCAGGCAGATGCCGAAATACGGCACCTTCTTTTCCCGCGCGTACCGAATGGCGTTCAGCATGCCGTCAATGCCGCGCTTGCCGAAACCGCCGGGCACCAGAATTCCGTCATACCGGTGAAGCTGTTTCTCCCAATCGTCGCCCAGGACGCCCTCGGCCTCGATCCAGTCGATATTGACCTTCAACTCGTGCGCCAGCCCGCCGTGCAGCAGCGCCTCTTTCAGGCTTTTGTAAGAATCCTCGTACTCCACATACTTACCCACCAGCCCGATCGTCACTTCGTCGCGCGGGTTCTGCATCCGCTCCAGCATGGCCGTCCAGCGGGATAGATTGCGCGGCGGCGCGTCGATCTTCAGCAGGCGGACGATAATATCATCCACGCCTTCATTGGCGAAAGTGACCGGCACTTCGTAGACCGATTTCACGTCGCGGGCCGTCACCACCGCGTCCAGGTCCACATCGCAGAACAGCGCGATCTTTTCCTTCATCTCCTCCGGAATGAAGCGCTCCGCGCGGCACACCAGAATGTCCGGCTGGATACCGATGGCCCGCAGTTCCTTCACGCTGTGCTGCGTCGGCTTGGTTTTCAGTTCCTGGGCGGCGGCGATCCACGGCACCAGGGTGACGTGCACGAACAGGCAGTTGCTGCGCCCCTGCTCGTGGCGCATCTGCCGGATGGCTTCCAGGAACGGCAGCGATTCGATGTCGCCCACCGTGCCGCCAATCTCGGCGATCACCACGTCCACATCCCCCGCCACTTTCTTCATCGCGGCTTTGATTTCGTTGGTCACGTGCGGAATCACCTGCACCGTCTTGCCCAGGTAGTCGCCGCGCCGCTCGCGCGCGATGATCTGCTCGTAGATGCGGCCGCTGGTCAGGTTGTTGCTCTGCGTCAGGCGGGCGTGGGTGAAGCGCTCATAGTGGCCCAGGTCGAGATCCGTCTCCGCGCCGTCGTCGGTGACAAAAACTTCCCCGTGCTGGAAAGGACTCATGGTGCCGGGATCCACGTTCAGGTACGGATCGAACTTCTGGCAGGTCACCTTCAACCCGCGGCTCTCCAGCAGGCACCCGATCGAGGCCGCCGCGATGCCTTTCCCCAGCGAGGAAACCACGCCACCCGTTACGAAAATGTATTTGGCCATCTCTACTTCACCCCTGTTAAAGAAGTCGTGAACAACCGCGCCACCCGCTCCAGATCGGCCGGCGTGTCCACACCCAAAGACTCATACTCCGTTTCCGTCACCCGGATCCGGTATCCGTTCTCCATCGCCCGCAACTGCTCCAGCCGTTCGGCGGTCTCCAGCGGACCTACCGGCAGCGCCGAATATCCCAGCAGGAAATCGCGTTGATAAACGTACAGGCCGACGTGTTTGAAATAAGGTGCGCCGCCTTTGCCGTCGCGGTCGAAAGGAATGGGACAGCGCGAGAAGTAAATGGCGTCGCCCGCGTGGTCCGTAATTACCTTCACCACGTTCGGATCGCAGATCTCGCGCGGATCCTCGATCCGCTTTTTGAGCGTAGCCATCCGCACCTCCGGTTCATGCACCAGCGGCAGGATTGCGGCATCAATCGCCGCAGGGTCAATTAGCGGTTCGTCTCCCTGGATGTTGACGATTATTTCAGCAGTCTCGGAGAATGCGATTTCCGCCACCCGGTCTGTACCCGAAATATGATCGGACCGCGTCATACGCACACGGGCGCCGAAGCCTCGGGCGGCTTCGTACACTCTTCCGTCGTCGGTGGCAATGATCGTGCTTGTCAGATACCGCGCTTGCGACGCACGTTCATACACGTGCTGCAACATCGGCTTGGAAGAAATGGGTGCCAGGACTTTTCCGGGAAAACGAGTGGAGGCAAACCGGGCGGGAATTACGCCCAAAATTTTACGCGGCACACGCGATCATACCATAAAAGAGCCTGTGATAGACTTGGGAAAGAAAGGCTGGCCGGCCCGCATGCTGACCTCCTGCCATAAGCTGTTCACGCTCAGCGCCATTCTGTTCGGTACCGCTATGTTGATGGCGGCCCAGCCAGTGGGACAGTCTCCCGCTGGCATTGTGCCGCGCCCGAAAGCTGCCCCAAAAATCGACGGCTTGCCGCGTTCCGACATCCGTGTGGATACCAGTCTCGTGCTGATTCCCGTCACCGTCACCGATCCGATGAACCGGTTCGTTACGGGCCTCGAAAGAGAAAATTTCAAAGTGTTTGAAGATAAAAAAGAACAGCCCATCAGCGCCTTCTCCAGCGAGGATGCGCCGCTCTCGGTGGGTGTCATTTTCGATTGTAGCGGCAGCATGGGGAAGAAACTGGAAAAATCCCGGCAGGCGGTTGCGCAGTTCTTCAAAACCGCGAATCCCGAAGACGAATTCTTCCTGGTGCAGTTCAACGATACCGCCAACCTCATCCAGCCCTTCACGCGCAACCTGGAAGAGATTCAGAACCGGCTTACCTTCACCCAGTCCAAGGGCGAAACCGCCCTGCTCGACGCCATCTATCTGGGGCTGCACGAAATGAAGAAGGGCAAAAATCCGCGTAAGGCCCTGCTCATGATCTCCGATGGCGGCGATAACAACAGCCGCTACACCGAAAGCGAAATCAAGAACCTGGTGAAAGAAGCCGACGTCCAGATCTATGCCATCGGGATCTATGAAAGCGGTTCCAACCGCGGACGCACGCCCGAAGAAGCCTCCGGCCCGGCGCTTCTCACCGAGATCGCCGAGCAGACCGGAGGCCGCCAGTATTCCGTGGAGAACCTGAACGAATTGCCGGATATCGCCGCCAAAATCGGAGTCGAGCTTCGCAACCAGTACATCCTGGGGTATGCTCCCCTGAACCAGGATCACGACGGGAAGTACCGGCATGTTAAGGTTACATTAGTGCAGCCTCGCGGCCTTCCGCCGTTGCGTCCTTTTTGGAGACTGGGCTATTATGCTCCCTCGAAATAAACGAATTCCGGCCGTTACCGCGGCTCTCGCGCTGTCGCTCGCGGCTGTGATGCTGTACGCCCAGCAGCAAGTCAAAAAGCCCGCGGCTCAATCGGCCGAAGATATCGGGCAGGTCTTCAAAGTGGATACCCGCCTGGTGGTCTGCAATACCACCGTGGTAGACAAGAACGGCCACCTCGTGACCGACCTCAAGCAGAACAACTTCGCGGTCACGGAGAACGGTCAGCCCCAGACCATCAGCGTCTTCAAGCGTGAGGACGTGCCGGTTTCCATGGGCCTGGTGATCGATAACAGCGGCAGTATGCGCGACAAACGCGCCAAAGTGGCGGCAGCGGCATTGGCCCTGGTAAAGGATTCCAATAAGGACGACGAAGTGTTCGTCGTGAACTTCAACGACGACGCCTTTCTGGACCTGCCCCACAACAAGGAATTCACCAACGACATCAGCGAGATGGAAGAAGCCCTGAGCCGCATCGATTCCCGCGGCGGAACGGCCATGCGCGACGCCATCCGTATGTCCGTCGAACACCTCCGCGATAAGGCCCACAAAAGCAAGAAGGTGCTGGTCGTGGTCACAGACGGCAACGATAATTCCAGCGTCATCAACCTGGAAAACCTGGTGAAAGGCGCCCAGCAGAGCGAGGTTCTGATTTACGCCGTCGGCCTGTTGAGCGACGAGGAAAAACGCGAAGCGGCGCGCGCCAAAAAGGATCTGACCGTGCTCACCGAAGCCACTGGCGGCGAGCCGTTTTTCCCCAAGGACATTTCCGAGGTGGACCGCATCGCCCACCAGGTGGCGCACGATATTCGCAGCCAGTACACCATCGAATATTCACCAACCAATACCGCCATGGACGGCACCTATCGCAAGATCCAGATCAGCGTGGTAAGTGCTCCCGGCAAACTGCAGGTGCGCACGCGCAGTGGCTACTACGCCACGCCCGATGCCGTAAATCCGCCCAAGACCTCCAATAGTCTCATCAACCATTAATGTTGCGCATGATCTGGCGTCTCACGCGCGGCTACCGGCTGCGCCCGTGGGCCAGTCCCTACCTGCGCTGGCGCATCGAGACTTATTCGGGCGTGCCTGCCGAACAAATCACCTTTGTCAAATTCTGGCAATTTTCATGGCAGTATCGACGGGAACTGATTCGCTATCTGAAATGGGCCGCGCGGATGGCTGGCGTACAATGACACTTTGCTGAGGAACTTTCAACTGCTGCTCCGGCTGGTGGTAGCTCCGGCCGATGCCATGAGCGGGATCCTGGATCGCGGTAGCCTGCTCTTTGCCAGTCTTGCCGCCCTGGCCGTGGGGCTGGTCGCCGGGTCGCCACCCGGCCTGCATTTCAGTTTCTACACGCCGCTGCTGGTGCTGGCTATCGCTTACGTGCCCGGGGCATTGCTGCTCAGTGTTCTGCTGGGGCGTCTGGGCGGCCTCGCCATGGTGTTTTCCAGGGATTATGCCACCCTGCTCACCTGCGCCGCCATGGCCTGGGCGGCATCGCAGATTCCGTTCCTGGTGGCGGCTCAGGTGTTGCCGCCGGAAATTCTGATCTGGGTGGCGCTCGCCTGCCTGGGCTATTTCGCGGTGCTCATGTTCTTCGCCGTGCGCACCGTGTTCGGCACGGGCAACGGTGTGGCCGCCGGCGTGGTTTCGCTCTCGTGGCTGCCGCTGGTGGTGCTGGCGTTTGTGTGGGGACCATTGAGCATGATTCTGCGCTGGGTGGCCTCGCCCTTCTTCCTCTTCTACGCCTGGTATTACCTGGGCGGCGAGTTTCAGAATCTGGGTTCGGGCTTCCGCAGCCGCCAGAACTTCCAGCGGATGTTGGAAGCCGCCGCGGTGAATCCGCACGATGGCGACGCGCAATACCAGCTCGGCCTCATCTACCAGCAGCGGCGTCGCTATTCCGATGCCATCCAGCGCTTTCAGAATGCCGTCGCCATCGACCCCACCGAGACCGACGCGCACTTTCAGCTTGGCCGCATCGCCATGGACCAGGGTCGCACCAGCGATGCCATCGCGCGCTTCGAAACCGTGCTCCAACTGGATGAGCGGCACAGTTCCAGTGAGATCCATCGCGATTTGGGCAGCGCCTATCTGGCTGCGGACCGCCTTCAGGATGCGCGCCGCGAACTCGAGGTCTACACGGACAGGCGGGAATACGATCCGGAGGGGCTTTACTATTACGGGCAGGTGATGGAACGTTCAGGAGACCCCGCCGCCGCGCGGTCTTTGTATGAACGGGCGGTGGAAGCGGCACGCACGGCGCCGCGCTATCGCCGGCGCCTCACCGCCAGGTGGAGCCGGCTGGCACAAAAACGGGCGGCCGGCTTGTGACCGGTCGCCCGTTTGGAAACGAAGCAGAGCTGTCGCGGGACTTATTTGCTCGCGGCGGGGCTGGCAGTGCTGCCGCTCTTCTTGGAAGCCTTCTTGGCGCTGTGTTTCTTGACCTTGGTGGTCTGCTTGGTGGTCTGCGAACCGTTGGCGGGCGGATTGGCCGGCGTCTGGGCGGCA
>JARLGM010000130.1 GCA_031292755.1 Candidatus Sulfopaludibacter sp. | reverse complement strand
GCCGCAAACCATCCAGAAGGAGCGCCTCGATGTTCTCCGAGTACTCGTCCGCATTCAACACCGCTACAGCCGAATGAGGTCGCCGGTACGAGACAGAGTGCTTCGGCCAAACCCATTCGGCCGTCACCCCAGCTACCGCGGCCACGCCTACTGATGAGCCAAGAAATCGTCGCCGATCGAGTTTCATCGCAGCACCTCGAACGGATGAATCATCTCGCCGCACTTCAGCGCGAGAATCGCGGTGGCGAGAGTTGCATTATTCCCGATGTCGCGGCCGTCTCCGATGACGGTCGCTAATCTGTTCTTTAGGCCTCCAATAGGCTCTTGGTACACGAACAAGCTGAGAATGCACCAGGCAAGACTGGAAACAGAATCGACGCTGGCTGCGTTCTGTCGCAGCCATGACAAGCTCTTTTGAATTATTTCGGTTCGCTGCTCGTCCTGGAGAGCCAGCAGCGCGATCGCTGTCGCCTCAACATGCGGGCACAGCGGTACTCCGTAAACAACGCTGTTTCCGGAGTTCCACCCTCCGTCAACACATGCGCGGTCCAAAAGCATCTCGACACCCAGATGGATTCGTTTCTCCGATGCTGCTGAGCGATTGCAGACCGTGAATTGCTTGATCGCGATGACACTGAACGCTGTGGGGATAACCCAGCTTGCAGAACCGGAAATCCAGGGCCAGCCGTACTTGTCGGGATCGAAGCGAACGTTGCGATCGGCGGTCTTGAATTTCCATCGCCATAACCAGTGCGCCTCTCGGCCCCGCTCTGCGATTAGCCAATGAAACGCCTTCTCACGGGCGCCGGCGAAATCAGTCATTTCATTGAGGGCGCAAAGAGCAAGGGCCGTTGTCCAACTGCCCGCCGAGTCTCCCAGAAAGGCTGGCCAACCTCCATCTCGTCGCTGCAGACGCAGTAGTTGCTCAATTCCAGATCCGCTCGCAGCAGACGATTCCGAGTTTAAGGCCATTGCGGCCAGAGACGTCGCCTCGACGCTGGTTTGGGAAGATTTCAGATAACTCCAACCTCCCAATGGAAGCCGCCGCTCCTCGAGAGATCGGGCCAGTATGGACACATTCGGCACACCCTTTTATGGGGCAGATCCTCATATAGATCAAATCGATCCCGGCCTTAGTAAAGCGAAGGCCCGAGAGCCGTCCAGCGTAAAGAACCTCGATGGAGCCTCGCGGTCCATTTGAACAATTTTTAGTTTCGGGTTATTAATCTACGTGTGATTCCACTCGTTGCTGCTTCGGAGGACATCCTCAATGCGCGATAGTTTGGCCGTAGAGAAGCACTACCGAGTCAAGGAGCTTGCGGATCTGTGGGGTTTCTCTGAAAACACTATAATCAAATTGTTCAGTAATGAAGACGGTGTGCTGCGGCTCGAATCACCCACGGGCAAACGGAAGTATGCCACGCTATCGATTCCCGAGACCGTTGCCATCCGAGTTCATGAGCGTCTTGGCAACCAGGCCCTCAAGGCGACTTCCGCGCGCCGGAATCCACTTCGCGTAGTACATCTCCGTGATCTTGACGCTCGAATGACCAAGCAGCCTCGATACATCGCCAATCGGAACGTCACGCAATAGAGCGCGGACGGCGAAGGTATCGCGCAATCGATGCGGACGGCAATCGTCAACACCGCAACGTCCGCCAATGCTCTGCATCAGATCGTATACTTGGTACGCAAGCCCGTAACCAGCGGTCGCCGGGCCATACCAGAATGGCCTGCTTGTCGACAACCATCGACATTGGTCAATCCTAGCCTTGAGACGGTCGCTGAGGTATACCTCTGTCGCTTGAACTCGCGCTGTTCGCTTGTTTTTTCGTTGCGTGAATCGGTAGATCCACAGTCCCGATTCACCTTTGTGCGCAGCCGCCGGGTTGAATCGAATTGCGTCGCTAACCCGGATTCCGGTCTCAAGCATGAGTTCGAGAAGTAGTCGGAACGTAAGGGGAGCACTCGCATACCCATCCCGCCCCCCCTTCAGCTTTTCGGCTCCAGCCAGGATGAGATCGACTTCCGCATCCGTATAAGGATTCTTCTGCTCATGCGTAGCGCGATACGGCCTCACCTTTTCGGCTAGCGCGAACTCCGTCCAGCTGCGACGATAAGCTTCACGGAGGAAGCATCGAATTTTGGCGGTCACCTGCGCCTTGCTGGTCGCAGCCATACTGTCTGGCAATCCTTCAACTTTGAAGTCTTCGAGGAGATCGACGCTCAGTTCGCGCATAAAGTGAACGCCGCGCGTTGCGCAGTAGGCGCGCAACCGATCGAGCTGGAAACGATAGGCCGCGGCGGTTTTTTCGCCGAGTTCCTCTTTGCGCGATGCGCTGAAACGCTCGATGCAATCATCGAGGCGCGGCCCGTGGACCTTTTGGTCTTGGCCGTTCTTCAGAAGCGTCTGCCTTTGCGCCTCTGCCACCGCAATAATGTCCGTCCCGGTGCTCTGACGGGGAACGTGAGTTGTTTCGGTATTCCCGTAGATCCACAGCGGACAATCGCAATCCATGTACTTGCGTTTGGCTGCCGGCGTGAGCTTAAGCTTGTGAACGGGGCATCTTTCAGAGTGGCGGCGATAGAGGGTTAACAAGGCTGTTTCCTCGTAACCCATTGTACTCTTTGTACATATACCGTGTACGCCGATTTTGCAAGTGGTTGACTGTAAAGGATTTGGTAGCGCTAACGGGAATCGAACCCGTATTTAAGCCTTGAGAGGGCTCCGTCCTAACCGTTAGACGATAGCGCCACGGGCGAAGAATTCCAGTTTACCAGATGCGCACCGCGCGCGGGATAATAAGGTGCATGCGGCAGCTTTTCCTCATCTGCGCTGTGCCTCTCCTCCTCGCCGCCGAGGACCACTGGGTGAAGTTCACCTCGGGCCCCTTCGAAGTCCTCACCAACGCCGGCCCGCGCGCGGGTCGCGACACCATGGTTCGCGTCGAAGAGTTCCGCCACGCGCTCGGCCAGATCGTGGGAGCCGACGACCTCGCCACCGCCATGCCGATCCGGATCCTGGTCTTCAAATCCTCCAAAGGTTGGACGTCCGCCGCGCCGCTCACCGAAGGCCGCGACCGCTACGCCATCGTGCTGGAAGAAAAGCAGCCGGTTTCCCCCGATATTTATCGCGAGTTGACCCGCCTGTTCCTCACAGCGAACACCACCCAGATGCCGGCGCGCTTCGAACACGGCCTCACCGAGTTCTTCTCCACGTTCACCAACAACGGCATCCACATCACCGTGGGGACGCCGCCTCCGCATCCCGACCTGGACTGGGCCCGCATCCATTTGCTGGTCGTCGATCCGCAATATTCCGGCAAGATCCGCGTCCTGCTGTACAACCTCCGCAAGGGCGTGGATGAGGACGCCGCCGATCGCAACGCATTCGGCAAATCTGCCGCGGAGATCGAAACTCAGGCTAAACAGCATCTCGCGGCCGGTGATTTTCAAACTGCGTCGCTCAGCAGCCGCCCCCTGGCCGAACGCGATTTCCCTGAAAAGGCCATCGCCGAGTCCGACGTGCGCCTGGCGCGCGCAGACCTGCTCGCCCCCAATTCCGGCGCCGAGTACGCCCGGCTGATCCAGGACCACCTCAAGGTCCCGGAGGCTGAGGAGGGCCTCGGCCTGCTCGCCCTCCGTGCCGGCCGCTCCGACGAAGCGCGCCAGCACTTCGCCGCCTCTATCGATGCCGGCAGCACCAGCGCCCGCGCCTTCATCGAGTACGCCAAACTGGATCCGTACAACGAGAAGGCCGACACAGCCCTGCTGCGGGCCGCGGCGATCAATCCCAAACTCGACGAGCCGTTCGCCCTGATGGCGCAGCGCGACCTCGATCCCGCCCAGCGACTGATGCACTGGAAAGACGCGGCGGCGCGGAATCCCCGCAATCCCCTCTACTGGCAGAAACTCGCCGAATGCTATCTGGCCGACCACAATTATTCCGATGCCGCCAAGGCCTGGTCGCAAGGCGAACAAGCCGCCACCGATCCCGTCGAGCGACAGAGGATGCACCAGGCCCGCATGTCCATCGAACAGCAACGGCTCGACTATGATGCCGCCGAACGAAAGCGCAAGGCCGACGAAGAGGCTGCCGAACTCGCCAAACTGAAGGATCAGGCGCGAGCCGAGGTACACGCCCTGGAGGCCAAATACAGCGACGCTCCCCCCGCGCCGCCCGGTACCGTAGTGCCGTGGTCGGATTTCCCTCACCCGGCAGGCAAGTTCCACGGAACCTTGAAGCAGGTGGATTGCCTGGGCAAGCAGGCCCGCCTGGTCCTGGAAAGCGATGACCACAAGCCTCTGAAGTTGTTGGTCTCCGACCCTGGCAAGATCGCCATCACCGGCGAAGGCGAACTGGCGCTGGGTTGCGGCGCCCAGAGAAGACCGCGGCCTGTCACCGTCGAGTATTTCCTGAAAGCAAATTCCCGCCTGGCAACCGTGGGCGAAGTGGCTACCATCGAATTCCAGTGAAACAATCCGCCGACGCTGCACGCTTCCGCTGGCTGGTGCTGGCGGTGTTCGTGCTCTCTTCCGCCATCAACTACCTGGACCGGCAGACCCTGGCCACGCTCAAGCCCGTGCTCTGCGCCGAGTTCCACTTGTCCAACGCGGACTACGGTTGGGTGCTTTCGGCCTTCTCCCTCGCCTACGCGGCCAGCGCACCTTTCGCCGGCATGCTCACAGACCGCATCGGTCTGAATCGCGCCATCACCATCGCGGTGGGACTGTGGTCGTGCGCCGGCATCACCACGGGAATCACCAGCGGTCTGGCGGGACTGGTCGGATGCCGGGCGGTGCTCGGCGTGGCCGAGGCCGGCGGCGTGCCCGCCGCGGGAAAGGCCATCCACCAATATCTGCCTCCCGCCGAACGCGCGCTCGGGAATGCCGTGAACCAGGCGGGTATCAGCCTCGGTCTGATCGTCGCTCCACCGCTGGCCACGTGGATCGCGCAGCGCACGGACTGGCGCGCGGCATTTGTCGTCACCGGCATCCTCGGCCTGATCTGGATCCCGGTGTGGAATTGGATGGCTCACCGCGCCGGACCGGTCGCCACTCCGCAACCGCCGGGCGCCGCCGCCACCGAATTGCTGCACGACCCGCGACTCTGGGCCTTCGTGGCGGCCAACGCGCTCAGCATGACAGGCTACTCGCTATGGACCAACTGGACCACGGCCTACCTGGTCGATGTCCGCCATCTCACGCTGGTCCAATCCGCCTGGATCGCGTGGATTCCGCCGCTATTTGCGCTGGCCGGCGGATTCGCCGGTGGATGGCTCTCGCTGCGCCTGGTGAATCGCGGAATCGTTCCCATGCAGGCCCGCTTCCGCGTCTGTCTGATGGCGGCCGTACTCTCGCTCGCCACGGCGGCTATCCCGCTCGCGCCTACCGCCGCCTGGGCCGCCGCCGGCATTTCGTGCAGCATCTTCGCCGTCTCCGCGTTCAGCGTGAACATGTATACGCTGCCGCTGGATGCGTTCGGCGGGGCGCGCGCGGCGTTTGCCGTCTCTATTCTGGTCGCCTCGTACGGCGCCCTCCAGGCCGTCGTCTCGCCTCTCTTCGGGAAGACCATCGACCTCCACGGGTACCCGCCGCTCACCGTGGTCGCGGCGTTCACTCCGCTAGCCGCCTGCGCGGTCTTGCGCTTCACCAGGTCGCTCGAATGAAGCAGCGCATCAAACGATGGCTCTTTCGCCTGCTGGGCAAAGACCCCGAGGCCGTGGTGGCGATCTTCTGCACGGGCGATCCCGAGTTGTGCCGGCGCATGACCGCGGAGATTCGCAATCTGGTGCCGGATCGCCGCCATTTCGCCATTACGCCCCAGAACTGGCCCGAAATGCGCCGCGTGCTGAAGCGTCACCGCATCGGATTAGCGCCCGTGCTGCTGGGCGCCGATTCCCGCGCCCTGCGCCGCGCCGCGTACTTCCTGGCGCCGCGCAAAATTCTGGCATACAACACGCGCCTCGAACGCCACCACCTGAGACTCAATCTCTCTTCATTCCTTTACTGGCGCGGCGTACCGCTGGACCGCATCCATTTGCGGCCGCGTTGGTGGCCCTGGCCCCGCCGCGAGCATTCCACCGTGCCGGAAGGCCATTGCGTGCTGGAAGGGCGCCCCTGTTCGCCCGAACGGTTGCGGGTGGCTGTGCTCTCGCCGTACCTGCCCTTTCCGCTCTCTCACGGCGGCGCGGTCCGGATCTATCATTTGCTCCGTGAAATCGCGCGCGAATTCGACGTGGAACTATTCGCCTTCACCGATGCCGGACCCGACGCGCAAACTGCGCCGCTCCTGGAATTCTGCGCGCGCATCGTGCTGGTGGAAAAACCGCGCTATCGCGAACCCCGCTGGAGCAGCCTGCTGCCGCCCGAGGTCCACGAATTTCGCTCGCCGGCCATGCGCCGCGCCATCGAAGAGCAGCGCCGCGATTTCGGCTTCCAGGCGCTCCAGGTCGAATACACGCAACTCGCGCCCTATGGCGGCGACATCCTGGTGGAGCACGACGTCACCTTCGACCTCTTCGGCCAGATCGCGCGCCGCGAACGGACCCTCACCGCATGGTGGGATTTCTTCCGCTGGCGTCGCTTCGAAGATCGCGCCGTGCGCCGTTTCCCCTACACCGTAGTCATGTCGCAGAAGGACGCGGCGATGCTTGGACCCGCGGCCAACACCGTGGTACTGCCCAACGGCGTGGATCTCGAACGCTTCCTTCCGGAGCCCGGAACGCCCGGCGACCGCCTGCTGTTCATCGGATCGTTCCGGCACTTTCCCAACGTCACCGCATACCGTTTCTTCACCGAACAGGTGTGGCCGCTCCTGCGCCAAAAGTTCCCGCGGCTCACCGTGACGGTGGTTTGCGGCTCAGATCCCCTGCTCTATTGGCGCGCCTTCACCAACACCCCGGAACCACCGCCTGACGACCGAATCCACATGCTCGCTTTCGTCTCCGACGTCCGGCCGCTCTATGTGGAATCGACCCTGGTAATCGTACCCACCACCGTCTCGGCGGGCACAAATGTGAAGGTGCTGGAAGCGATGGCCATGCAGCGCGCCGTTGTCTCCACCACGCCGGGCTGCGCCGGCCTCGGCCTGTTGCACGGCCACAGCGTGTGGGTCGCCGATGCGCCTCATGCCTTCGCAGCGGCCATCGCTACCCTGCTGGGCGATCCCGAGCGCCGCGCCCAGATCGCTCAAGCCGCCTACCTGCATGCCCGCCGCAACTTCGAGTGGCGCGCCATCGGAGAAGCGCAACGCGAACTTTTACTTCGTGCTCAACATGTTCGCGAATAGCCGGTACGCTCCCGCCACCCCCGCCGGTAGCTGCCGGAACCAGGCATACGCGGTGAAGATGTAGACGCCCTTGCCGTAGCGTGTATAGAGTTCCCCGCCCTGCAACCCCGGCTCGTCCGGATCGTGCGTGGAGAGCACCGTTTCGTAATGCGGATCCCACTTCGCCGCGAAGTACGCACCGCGTTCCTGCACCCATCCATCGAAATCCTTCTCAGTGATGCGATTCGGATATTGCAGCAGCCGGCTGTCGGCATGCGGAAAAGCCACCGGCGCATCTTCTACCGTGACGCGATAATTGTTTCCCGCCGGCACCACAAAAGGATATGGCCCCATGTTCGACGTGATCGGGTTCGCCGCCGGAATGCCCAGCGGATTCCCGCGCCGTCCGGCGGCCGGCGGCGCGGCGGGGTCCGGCCCATCGCCGGTCTGGTACTGCACGATGTATGTCCCGCCATTGTGTACGTACTCCATCAGTCGCGGCTGGTTGGCGCGCAGGTCGGCCCGCACATTGTAGGCGCGCACGCCGGCCACAATCGCGTCGAAGCGGGAAAGGTCGCCGTGCTCCAGGTCGGATTGCGTCAGCGGCGTCACATCCAGCCCCAATTGCCGCAGCGCGTCCGGCATCTCATCTCCCGGTCCCACAATGTAACCCACTTTGTGTGCCGTCACCTTTACGTTCGTGCGGACCAGTTTCACGTCCGAAGGCGGAAACAGCACCTGCACGGGGATGTGCGGATAAGAGATCGCCTTCATACCGGACCCGATGGCGCGGCCGTTCACCATTGCCACGGCGCGCAACGTAGCCGTGGTCTCTCCGGCCGGCGGAGTCACCTGGAATGTCATTCCGCTCTGCTCCCCTGCCGCCGTCACATGGAACGGTTGCGACGCGGGTTCGGCACTCCATCCGGCCGGCAGTTCCAGTCGAAGTTCGCCCGCCGCGTGGGGCTCATTCGCCATCACCGCGACCTGCACCTGTCGCGGTGCGCTCGCCGGGAACAACGCTACCGCTTCGGGTAGTTCCACCGCCACCGCCGGAACCACTACCATGGCCCGATGCCGCTCCCCTTCGGCGCGCTCGGCGTAGCGATACTGCACCGGGCGGACCAGTTCCACCGGCGCACCGCCAATCGTCAACCGCAGCCGCACCCGGGCCGCCGCCGGAGTGTCCGCCTGGCCGATCAGCATCTGGTCGTCTACCGTGTAAACGTCGTGTGCGGGCGGCTTCGCCAGCCAATACGGTTGCGAATACGGTTGCGCCGGAGGCACCTGCCGGCTGAACTCCACCGTCGCGCTCTGGTTGTTTCCCAACTTCGCCGGCTTGGCCGGAAGGGTTTCGTTCCAGATCCCCTCCACGTTGGCGCCCTCGAATGTCACGTCCGCATCGGAGCGATTCAGCACCGTGACTGTCACCTTCAAATCTTCGCCTGGCGCGACTTCCGGTTTTTGCGCCTGCGCTTCCGCCCAGAGGCCCGCGCACAAGGCCAGCGTCTCATCCAACTCCGCCAGTTTTGCCTTCGCCAACGGGTCGTCGATGGCGGCAATCAGGGGCCGTGCCTTGGCCAGCAGCGGAATCGCCAGTTCCGGATGCTGCGGTCGAAACGTGCGGATCGCCTCATCGAGTAACTGCCCGACCGGTGCGCCACCCGGCAGTCGATTCCAACTTGTATCCACGCCTTCGAACAGATCCTGGTGCGACGGCGCGCCTTTCAGCAGCGCGAACTCGCTCCGGCCAGGACCGGGATGGCGCATCGCACCGGTTCCCTGACTATGGTGCATGCTGCGGCTCAACACCGCCAGCTCATCGTACGAATAGCCCAAAATGGGGTTGTACGCTCCAGTTTCGGCCGCTCCCGCGTTCGGCGGGGCGCCGGTCCGCCCGGACGGAATGCTGCCCGGAGGCGGAGTAAAACTCACGCCGAAGCCGCTGAACCCGCTGGATTCCACCAGCCGCTTGGCCTGCCACGGCTTCACGTAGCGCAATTGCTCCGGAAACCGCTGCGCATCGGCCGCCGCCTCGAACACCTCGTGGCACAGAATCCCCGATGCCTGGTGCTGCCCGTGTCCGTCGCGCGGCGTCCCCGAAAACCCGCAGTCGATGACGTCGGGCCGGTAGCGCCGCACCACCCAGACCACGTCGGAAAGAATCCGGTCGTGTCCCCACTTCTGCATGGTCTCCGCGGCAGTTCGGGTGAACCCGAAATCGATGGCGCGCGTGAAGAACTGCTCGGCGCCATCGATCTGCCGCGCCGCCAGTAGTTCCTGCGTGCGAATTAATCCAAGCTCGGGCCCCTGCTCGGAGCCGATCAGATTCTGCCCGCCCTCGCCGCGCGTCAAAGAGAGGTAGGCGGTCCGCATGTGACGGCCTCGCGCGAAGTAGGCCAGCACGGCTGTCCGCTCGTCATCGGGATGCGCCGCGATCATCAGAAACGTGCCCAGTTCGTTGAGCTTGCGCAACGCATGTTCGACCTCCGGTGTTCCGGTAAACGGCCGTTGCTGCGCCGGCAATTGAACCAGCCATATGGCAAAAACTAAAAGTGTGAAAGACCTGGCGATTGACTTCCGGGTAAGAATCATTAGTAAACTATTTTACGATGGCTCTGTCGCGGCCATCGTCAGGAGGGGGTAATGAACGCCACGCGCCGCTTCTTCTCCGCTCTCCGCCGGCTTGCCGTGCCTGCAAAGCCGGCCCCGGCGCTGCCCCAGCCAAGAATCGGACTTGCGCTCGGAGGCGGCTTCGCTCGCGGAATTGCCCACGTGGGCGTTCTGCAAGTCCTCGAAGAGCATAACATTCCCATACACTGCATCGCCGGCGTCAGCGCCGGGTCCATTGTCGCCGCCGCCTATGCCAGCGGTGCAACCCCGGCGGAGATCGGCCGCGCCGGCTGCGCTATGCGCTTCGGAGACGTAGCACGCTGGAGCATCTCCCGCATGGGCTTCGTAGTGAGTGAGCGCATGAAGCGTTTTCTGGAGCGGTTGCTCAAACAGAATCGTTTCGAGAACATGCGAATTCCGTTGGGCGTTCTGTCCACGGACCTCTGTACCGGAGACCCGGTGACGTTCTCCGGTTCCGGCGATGTCTTTGTGCCCATCCGGGCCAGTTGCTCGTATCCGGGACTCTTTCAGCCCGTTCAGGCCGGCGGCACTCTGTTGGTGGACGGCGCCATGAGCATGGAGATTCCGGCGCACCTCGCCCGCCAGCTTGGCGCGACGCACGTGATCTCCGTGCATCTGCCCGCCCAGGATAGCGCCTGCCCCACCAACATGTTTCAGGTGGTCAACCGGTGCTTTCAGATCATGCAAAGCCACACCGAACAGAGCTGGCGTTTGGAAAGCGACCTGGTAATTACTCCCGCGGTCAACGGCATGGCATGGGACGCCTTCGGATCGGGTCCGGCGCTGATTCAGGCCGGCGAAGCGGCCGCATTGGCAGCCCTTCCGATCATCGAAAAATGGCTCGGCAGACAGGCGCCCCACTTGCCCGCGCTGAATGTGCGAAACGCCGCGCCGGGCTCGTTGACGGCATAACTCAGCGCGTGTTCGCTTGCCGAAGAAGCCCTGAATTACGCCAGGTTGAGAACCTGCTTCACCGTACCGCTCTGGTCCTGGATCTTCTGCTGCAGCAACATCAGGGCATAGATGAGCTGCTCCGGACGCGGTGGGCACCCCGGCACAAACACGTCGATTGGAATTACCTGGTTCACCGGAATCAAAGCATAGTTATTGAACACACCCGTCGACGTAGCGCACGCGCCCATCGAAATGGCCCACTTAGGCTCCGGCATCTGTTGATACAGGTGGCGAATCACCGGCGCCATTTTTTGCGAAACCCGCCCGGCAATAATCATCAGGTCCGATTGCCGCGGCGAACCTCGAAACACTTCCGCTCCGAAACGTGCGATATCAAACCTGGAAGCGCTCATCGACATCATCTCGATCGCGCAGCAGGCCAGCCCGAACGTCATCGGCCAGATCGAATTCTTCCGCGCCCAGTTTACCGCCTTGTCCAGCGTTGTGAATACCAAACCCTCCGAGGCTGCCGCCGACGCGTTGTCCACGGAATAATTGTCGACGCGCGTGAAGATCTCCGGCAGGCTGCTGGCAAATGGTTTATTCATATACTTTTATTTTCGCATAGGAAAAGGAAACTCCCGCTCGCGCGGTAAAATCAAAATACCCGTCGCATCATGTCACCCGAATCATTCGAGCAACAACTCGAGCGCGCCGCTTCCGTGTGTGGAATCGAGCCTGGCTTTTGGGATATCTGGGGCCGCTATCACTCCACTACGGTCGAAGCGCGTCAGACCATCCTGCGCGCCAAGGGGATTGGCGCCGGAAATCAGCAGGAGTTGGAACGTTCCCTGGCCGAACGCGCGCGCCAGGAATGGCAGTCGCTGCTGCCGCCCTGCGTCATCGCCCGTGAATCGCCCGTGGCGGAGTTCCCGCTGCAGGTTCCGGCCGAATGGCTGGGCGCGCGCGCACGTCTTGTGGTGCGCCGGGAAACCGGCGAAGAGACCGGGTTCGACCTGAACCTGTGGGAACTGCCACAAACCGCATCCATCGAAATGGACGGCCGCACCTGGGTGCGCAAACAGGCGCGCCTTCCCATCGCCCTGCCCCTGGGTTACCACGCCATTCGCGCCACAGTAGGCGATACCCTCGGATCCACCAGCTACATTGTGACTCCCGAACGCGCCTATAGCGATCCGCACCTCGGTCGCGGCGGCCGCGTGGCCGGAGTGGCCGTAAGCCTGTACGGTGTACGCTCACAGCGCAATTGGGGCTGCGGCGATTTCCGGGACCTGCTGGATGTGATCGAATGGGTGTCCGGCGAGATGGGCGCCAGCTTTGTCGGGCTCAATCCGCTCCATGCCATTCACAACCGCCGGCCGTTCAATACCAGCCCTTACCTCCCCAATTGCATCTTTTATCAGAACTTCATTTACCTCGACATCGAGGGTCTGGAGGATTACAACCTGTGCCAGCGTGCCCGTAAACTGCGTGCCTCGCCCGAAATCTCGTCGGAGATCGAAGCGTTGCGCGCCACTGAGTTTGTAGACTACGAGCGCGTGGCGGCATTGAAACTGCGTTTCCTAAAAATTTCCTTCGCGCGCTTTCTGCGGGAATGGCGCACCGATTCGCCGCGCGCTCGCGAGTTCCACCGCTTCCGCGATCGCGAAGGCGACCTGCTGGAAAAATTCGCCACCTACTGCGCTCTCGATGAGCACCTCCATCGCCGGAATCCTGACTTGTGGATCTGGCCGGACTGGCCCGCCCCTTATCACGAATTCGATTCCCCCGAAACCCAGGCGTTCCGCAAAAAACACTGGCGCAATGTCATGTTTTTTGAATACCTCCAGTGGCAAATCGATCTGCAGCTCTCTGCCGCTCAGCAGCATGCCCGCGATATCGGCCTCTCCATCGGCCTTTACCATGATCTGGCGCTGGCCACGGATCGCTTCGGCTCGGATCTATGGGCTCACCGGCCTTTCTATGTCTCCGGTTGCCGTGTGGGATCTCCCCCGGACGATTTTGCGCCGCAGGGCCAGGACTGGGGATTTCCGCCGCCTGACTCCGAGTCCCATCGTAAGAACGGCTACCATCTCTTCGCCCAATCCATCCGGCGCAATTGCCGGCACGGCGGCGCGCTGCGCATCGATCACGTCATGCGCCTTTTCCGCTTGTACTGGATCCCGGACCAGTGCGATGCCACGCAGGGCGCCTACGTCAAGGAACTGAATGAAGATTTTGTTCGCATCCTCGCGCTGGAGAGCGTTCGCAACCGCGTGGTCGTAGTAGGCGAGGATCTGGGCACGGTCGAGCCGGCGGTTCGCGAGACGCTCGCCCGGTTCGGCATTCTCAGCTACCGCCTGTTCTATTTCGAGAAGAACGAACGCGGCGAATTCCGCCGCTACGACGAATATCCGCGGCAGGCGCTGGTCTCCTCTACCACGCACGACTTACCCACTCTCGCGGGCTTCTGGGTAAGTGCCGATATCGAAGCCCGTCACGCCGCCGGGGTGCTCGACGACGCATCCTACCACGCGCAGCGGGAGGGCCGGCAGCAGGAGAAGCAGAAGATGCTGGATACTCTCTTCGCGCTTGGATTATTGCGCGCGGACCTGCCCCGCACCGCCGAAACATACGGCGAGCTTACCGGCGAACTCCACAATGCCATCGTCGGCTTTCTGGCGCTGACTCCCTCGCAACTGCTGGCCATCAACCAGGAAGATCTAACCAAGGAACTGTCGCAGCAGAACCTTCCCGGCACCACCTGGCAATATCAGAATTGGGGCCGCAAGATGCGCTTCACCGTCGAGCAACTCAAGAGCGGCGGCGACGCGCGCGGCTACACCACCATGTTCCGCAATTGGATCGAACGCTCCGGAAGAAAGAATCAGTCCCGGTAGCGCGGACCGGGCGCTTCCGCTGCATGGCGCGCTGGCACCGCCGCCGCAATGAGCCTTCTCGCCTCTTCCAGTTCCGCGCGGCTAATGGTGTGCGGCATTCCGGGGTAGCGCTTCAGCACCGTTTCCGCACCCATGCTGGTGAACAGCGACGCGGATTCCTGTACGCGATCCCACGGCACGTGCGGGTCCGGGTCTCCCGCGCCGAAAAAGGCGGGCGTTCCCGCCAGGCTGCCGGTATATTGAAATTCCGTTCCGGGCGGACCGATCAGCCCGCCCGTGAACGCGATCATACCGCCGTACCGTCCGGCGTTTCGGGCCACAAACTCCGACGCCAGGCACGCCCCCTGCGAGAACCCCGCGATTACGATCCGCTCCCGCGGAATGCCCGCGCGCTCCGCCTGTTCCACCGTCTGCCGCACCTTGCGGAGCGCCGACCCCAGCCAGGGCTCGTTCTGGGCGATCGGCGACAGGAACGAATACGGGTACCACGTGTGCCCCGCGGCCTGAGGCGCCAGCCAGGCAACGTCCGGTAGATCGATCTCCGCACTCAGGCCCAGGATGTCTTCCGCCGTCGCGCCCCGCCCGTGCAGCAGAATTACCGCCCCGGCGGCGTCCGCCGCCTTCTGCCCGGCTTCCAGCACGGGCTGAGTGGCATGTGGATCGCTCATCATGACTGGGCCACCTCCGCCGCTTGCGGCAGTCGAAGCGGCGGCAGAACCGCTTCCAGTCCGGCGCGCTGCGGCTCCAGCCAGGCGGGCAGGACCAGGTGCGAGCCTAGTTCCGCTTGCGGTTCGTCCACCGCAAACCCGGGAGGATCCGTGGCGATTTCGAAAAGAGTGTTACCCGGCTCTCGAAAATAGATGGAGTGAAAATACTTCCGGTCCATCACCGGCGAGACGCCGTACCCCCGGCGGGTCAATTCCGCCAGCCATTCGCCTTGCTGCCGGTCGTCCGGTGTCCTCCAGGCGATGTGGTGAACGGTTCCCACCAGCACCCTGCCGGGGCGCTCCCCGGGCGCCCGGACCACATCCACAATCGCGGCCGGACTGCCGGAGTCCAACGCGTATCGAAACCGGTCTCCGTCCTGCGCCGCCAATTGGAAGCCCATGGTATCGGTCAGCAGACCGGCAGTCGCCCGGTGGTCCGCCTCGCGCAGGGTGGCGCTATGGAACCCGCGGATCGCGAATTCCGCCGGAACAGGTCCGGCCTCCCAGACCCTGTCCGGCGGCGCGATCCTGGTGGCCACCAGTTCCACTCTCATGCCGTCCGGATCGGAGAACGAAATTACCTTGTCTCCGAAACGCTCCACCGGGCCTGTAAACGCCACGCGCCGTTCCGTGAGCCGGGCGATCCAGAAGTTGAGCGCGTTTTCCGCAACCGCGAATGCCGTCTCCGACACTTGCCCTGTGCCGTGCCGACCCTTCGGCGCCGAAGGCCACGGGAAGAACGTCAGGATGGTGCCCGGATGCCCCACACCGTCCCCATAATAAAGATGATACGTACCCGGATCGTCGAAATTCACCGTCAGTTTCACCAGGCGCAAGCCCAGCAGCCCGGCATAGAAATCGAGATTGGTTTGAGGATCACCGGCGATTGCCGTGATGTGGTGAATCCCCAGAATTTGTTTGTTCATTGTCCCCTCCGCCCGCCGCGCGGCCCAATTTCTTCAGGCCGGCATAGAGCTGTTTCTTTTCCTTGTCATCCAGAACCGACATCGCTTTTTCCAGATACCGGACATGCTCCGCGAAGGCTCCCTCGATCAGTTTCCGGCCCTCCGGAGTCAGTTCCAGCAGGCGCGCCCGCCTGTCCTGCGATGTCAGTTTTCGAACCACGAATCCTCGTGCTTCCACGCGGTCGATCGCCGCCGTCATGGACCCGCTGGCCAGCAGCACCTTCGTCTGGATCTCCGTGATGGTCAGCGTACCCTTATTCAAGAGGGCTTCCAGCACCATGAAATCCGTTAAGCAAAGCCCCAGTTCCGCGATATTACGTTCCACCATGTTCGCGAACGCGCGGTGGCACTTGGCCAAAACGGTCCACAGTTTGGGCGCGCTCAAGTTTGCCGGTTTCGTCACGATCTCCTTGTCCGATAGTGTTAGATGCAATACCCTATGATAAGGATTCTTTCTATCGAGATGCTTTATTAGAGGATTCCTGCGCAGCCGCGGCCGGGTCGAAGATCCGTTTGTCCAAATCCACCGCGTGGAAGGGGGATGGGTCCGGCTTGGCCGCAAAGCAATCGGAGAGATCCGCCGCCGCCGCATCGAACAGGTTCAGACCCGGTATGCGCAGCAATTCAAAAATCGTCTTCAACAGGCCCGGAAAGCTGGTGTTGACGTGCGAAACGTAGTTCTTTTTGGCCCACGGCCCCGCGCACAACAGAATGGTGCGATGCGCGTCCACATGATCCATGCCCGCATTCGCGTCCGCCTCGGTGACGAATACCGCCATCGACTCCCACCATTTCGTGCCCGAGAGATACTCCAGGATCCGGCCCATCGCATAATCGTTGTCCGCCACAAAGGATTCCTCGTACGGATAGCCGTTCTCGGGCCGCGCCGGCCCGCTGTAATCGCCGGGCAAATAGACCCACAGTAGCTGCGGCAGTTCCGCCCCACCTTTCACGTACTTGTTCTCCACCTCGTGGATGAACTGCGTGGCCCGGTACTGATCGGATATATGGATGTTGAATCCCGGATACCCGCGCGACGTGTTCCGGTACAGCGGCTCGGGCATCGGCATGTTGGTCAGAAAACGCGCGCCCAGCGGAGGCATGTCCGGCCCCTGGCTCACTCCGCCCATTTCGAGCCCTTCTCCGAAGTTGTAGAACGAAACATTGTGGCGCGCCAGGTGCTCCCACAGGCTTCCGCCCTCCGGTTCGTCTTCCGGTTGCACCGAAGAGGCCGTACCGGCAAACGCGAGGCGGCCCGGCGCACCCAGCCGGAACTCTTTCAACTCCCCCACCGCGGCGATGATCGAACTCTCCGTCCAGGGGTTGGGATACGCTCCCACCAGCCAATGGTGCCCGTCCATACTGGCATCCCCGTCCGAGTAAAAGTTGTCGCTGAAGGCAAATTGCCGTGCGATGGCGTGGTGGTTCGGCGTGATCGTCGCGTCCCGCAGGCTCATGCGGATATGCCGTCCATCCACGAATCCGCTCATGCCCAAATGCGCCAGTTCGGCCGACCCGAGCGCCGCCCCATTGGACGCCGCCGCAATATCGCCCAGAATCTCGTCGTAACTCCGTCCTTCTTTGACGATCACCACCACGTGGCGAATACCCGCGGGCAGTGTCGATCGCCTTGCCGCCGGCCGTTTCTCGAATCCATTCGCCTGCATCGCAAACTTCGTCTGCGCCGCCAGGTCCGCCGCCGCCGGCATGGCAAAAATCGCCACCGTCCCCAGCATCCTCTGCTCCATCATCAGCGCCCCGCGCGTCCCTCCCTGCCCGCTGGGACCCTGGCCGTGCCCCCTGGCACTGGTCACCAAGACCGTGTCCTGGCTGATCGCCACGCGGGTGGGATACCAGCCGGTAGGCAGGTGTCCCAGCACCTGCCGCGAGGCCACGTCGATCACCGCGATGGCGTTGATCCCCGCTTCCGCCACCAGCAGCCAGCTCGATTTCTCGTAATACGCCAGCCCCATCGGAATCACGCCGCGCAGGTTCTCCAGCCCGGGAATCCGGATCGGAATCTCTTCCAGCAACCGATTGCTTTTGGCGTCGATCACCGCCACCGAATCGCCGGTGGCGCTGGAGACGAACACGCGATCGGCCGTGGCTGTTACGCCGGAAGGGCTCCCGCCCGTGCGCACGAAGGCCTGCACCTTGGCCGCCGCTGGATTCGAGACATCAATCACGCAAAGCGAGTTGGCCTCCGGCGCCCGCCCATCGCCCAACCCCGCCACTTTCACCATTCCGCGCTTCGTAGAGCGCTCCGCGCCGGCAGCCGCCTCCGCGCTCGGGAAGCCGAAGGCCGGAAACGCCAGTCCTGAACCCCGGGGATCGCCCGGATCGGCGCCACCAATCGCGTGGTAGTCCAGCAGCCCCACGTTGGTCACGTACAACTTCTGGCGATCCGGCGACAACACCATGGCGAATGGCAGACGCCCCACCGTCACCGAACTTAGAATCTGCCGCGTCTTCCCATCGACCACCACCACCCGGTTGTTCCCCTGGTCGGCGGCGTAAAGAATATTCCGCTCGGCGTCGAAAGCCAGGTCGCCGGTGAAACTGTCCCGGTAGCCCCCTTGGTTCAGGTCGATCGCCCGCCGCCGCTCGTCGCTGGAGTCGAACAGGCTGATGCGCCCCGAATTGCCTTCCGCCACATACAGACTGCGGTCGCTGGAAAACGCAATACCCAGGGAAACACCGCGCCAGTCCGCCGGATAGTATTGATCCAGCGAATCCGGCGCCCGCGCAACCAGTTGCCGCGCCTCCCAGTGCTGCTTGCCACGATCGAGGATGGTGACTCCATACCGCCACGGACCGCCATTCGCCGTGGCCGCGGTCTTGCCCGATGGGCTGACGGCGATCCCGAACGGACCAGGACCCGTGACATGGACCTCGCCCATCGGCGAAATCACACGGCCACCCGGCAGAATCGAGGTTCCCGCCCGGCGGATGGCAGGACGGTTCCCGGCGGGCGGCGCATACGATTGCGCGGCCAGCAGTCTGCTGACGGTCAGCAGCGCCAAACCGAAGCGCCAGGCGGGCACTCAACCATCATATAACCTGTGAAGAGATAGGCGAGGAACGCAACATCTGCCTTGTAAATGATTCCCGCCAGTGTAAGAAATGCAACCTTTGCTCTACAGAGTCATAACCATCGTAAGTCTGGAACAATGCCCTCATCTGTCTGAAACAATGACATTTGCGAAACCTCTTGCAGTTTCGTGAAAAATCGAAGTATCATTTGGCACAAGAAGTGCTCTCAAGGTCCGAAAACGAGGACGTATGAATCTACGGTTCATCTCCATCCCGTTATTTGCCATCCTGGTCGCCAGTGGTGTAGGGAACGCCGATCCTACCCCACTACCCGGGCAGGAACCGCAGAAGCAGCCCAAGTCTCAGCCGAAACAAGCTGGAACCTCCATGACCGGCTGTGTGGATGAACAGAATAGCCGCTACGTTCTCACTGACGATCGTACTCTTCAACCGATCGCGAACCTGGAGGCGGATGGCTTCCCGACGGAAGGCTTCGCCAAACACATGGGGCACAAGGTGACTGTCCGGGGGACTTCAAACCCGGGCACCCCTATCCCTCTATTCAAGGTGCGAAGTATCGAGACAATCAGCGATACCTGCGCGCCGCAACGGTAGTAGTAGAAAGTTTTTAAGTTCTTGGAGGAGACATATGGCAACTGTTCCTTTAGCATCTCCGTCGCAGAAACCACTGGAAGATCCACTAGCCCACCTGCCCTGCTCCAGCATCGTGGAGTACCGCAAGGGCCAGATCATTTACAACCAGGACCAGCCGTCCAACAGCATCCACCTCGTGATTGACGGCAAAGTGAAAGTCTCCCGGCTGGCCGATGATGGCCATCAGGTCGTGGTCGATATTTATCAGCCTGACGAGTTCTTCGGCGAATCCGCGTTCTTAAACCTGCCGCACCGTTCCGAGCAGGCTACGGCCCTGGAAAACACCAAGGTGATGACCTGGACCACCGCGGAAATCGAAGATATCGTGATGAAGCGCCCCCGGCTGGCGGTGGCTCTTCTCCAGATCCTGGTGCAGCGTACCATCGATTTCACGCATCGCATCGAAAGCTTTTCGGTGGACAACATTGCCCGCCGGCTGGCGCGCTCCCTGATCCGTTTTTCCGAGCGCCTCGGCACCGTGGAGCCGGACGGTTCGGTTCGCATGGTCCCGTTTACCCATGAACTGCTTTCGCAGTATGTGGGCACCTCGCGCGAGATCGTGACGCACTACATGAACCAGTTCCGCCGCCAGGGCTATCTCCGCTATTCGCGCAAAGGCATCATTCTCTATCGCGACGCCTTCCGCGACTGGCTTCGCCAAAACGCATAGTTTTATCTCAAGCAAGCCGCTGCCGTAGTGGGATATACTGCCAGAACAACTGGAGGGCGGTCGCGTTCATGTTCGCGGTTTTTCTGGCAACCTACGGAGCGGTGTTTGTCGCTGAAATTGTGGGCGACAAGCTGCTTTACACCACGGGAGTATTGGCCACACGTTATAAAACTTTGCCCATTCTCTGTGGCATGGTGGTGGCATTTATGGCCAAAATGGGAGTCGCTGTGCTCGTCGGCAAAGCGATTTCCACTTTGCCGCCGCTCCTGGTGGCCGCCGTCACCACACTGAATTTCTTTGCCATCGCCTACGTTCTGTGGCGCAAGCCCGATAAGAGAGAACCGAATAAAAAAGACGAGTATCGCTCCTCCCGCGCTGCGCTGGTTTCCTTCGCCGCCATCTTCTTTTCCGAATGGGGGGACGTCGGGCAGATCACCGCCGCCACTATGGCCGCGCGCTTTGGGGCGCCACTGCTGGTCTGGATCGGCGCCGTCTCCGCTATGGCAACCAAAGGCGCGCTGGCAGCCTCCATTGGCGCCGGAGTCCGCCAGTGGATCGTGGATCACTTCGCCCCGAAGACCATTCGCTATGCGGCTGTCGGCCTGCTGCTCCTGCTTGGGATGCTGTCGGTAGTCGAAACCCTGACCCAAACCCGCCCGGTGGCCGCGATTCTGTTCCGTTAGAGCCTTCGTGAGTGTTAAGGTACAGGATTGACGGCCTCCAAGGAAGAACGCGCAGTCGCCCTTAGGTTCATCGTCTGCCTCGGCGTAGTCAGCCTCTTTGCGGACATGACCTATGAGGGCGCCTACAGCATCATCGGCCCGTTCCTCAAAGACCTGGGCGCCACCGCCACGCAGGTAGGCATCATCGCCGGGCTTGGCGAGATGATCGCCGCCAGCCTCCGCTACTTCTCCGGAAAGCTGGTAGACCGCACCCGCGCCTACTGGGGCGTCGCCATCTTCGGCTACGTCCTGAACCTTGTGGTTGTGCCCGCCATGGCATTTGCCGGCAATTGGCAGATGGCCGCCCTGCTCGTGGTCATGGAGCGCACCGGCAAAAGCCTGCGCGGCCCTGCCAGGGACGTACTCCTCTCGGAAGCCACCGGCAAGATCGGCCACGGTTGGGGATTCGGCGTGCACGCCGCCATGGATCAGACCGGAGCGGTCCTCGGTCCTCTGCTCATGGTGGCGGCAGTGGCGCGGACGGAGCATTTCGGTCCGGCCTTCCTGCGCCTGGGCATTCCCGCCGCCGCTGCCCTGGCGGCGTTGCTGGCCGCGCGCGCCGTGTATCCCAACGCGGGCGCCACCACTCCCAAACCCGCCAAACAGCAGGCTCTGCCGAAAGTGTTCTGGATGTATGTGGCGGCGGCCGGCGTGCTGGCCTGCGGCTTCGTGGATTTCCCGCTGCTGGCCTATCACTTCCAGAAGACGGCCATTGCCAAGCCCCCCATCATTCCGCTGCTGTATGCCGGCGCTATGGGGGTCAACGGGATCACCGCCCTGATTTTCGGCAAGCTCTTCGATCGCTACGGCATCCAGGTCCTTACCTTCGGCCTCTTCGTTTCGCTGTTTGCCCTGCCCCTGGGATTCCTCGGCGGTCCCACCGGAGCCGTTGCCGCCGTAGCCTGCTGGGCGGTCGGCCTGGGTGTCCAGGACGCCACCTTACGTTCCGGTATCGCCCAGGTGGTATCCATGAACAAACGGGGCACGGCTTTCGGCGCCTTCAACGGCGTCTACGGAGTCGCCTGGTTTCTGGGGAGCGCCACCATGGGCCTGCTCTACGACCACTCCCTGCTGGCGCTGGTCCTGTTCGGCATGGTGGCGCAAGCCACCGCCGCCATCATGTTCTATCGCCTGCGCAACAGAATATCGGCCAGCCTGTCCACATCGTCCACCGTGTTGTAAACGTGCGGGGTCACCCGGATCGAACTGCCGCGCACGCTGATGTAGATCCTTTCCTTCGCCAGGTGTTCGGCAAGGCTGGCCACGGCCAGACCGTCCGCCCGCAGACACAGATAATGCGGCGCCCTCCATCGCTCCGGAATCGCCGCCATTCCCACGTGTTCTTCCAGCCGCCGGGTCAGTGCCCCGATGGTATCCGCAATCTCGTCCACGCCCCACGCCAGCAGTTGCCGCATCGCCGCAATCGCTCCGGGCACCAGCGCGAAGTTGGAGCATTCGCCCATATCGAATCGCCGCGCGCCTTCCTGGTACCCATCGGTGTAATGAATCAGCTCGGCAAAGCGCCGGGCATTGTCGCGCTGGATCCATCCCTCTTCCAGCGGCTGCCCGCCGTGCCACTGCGGCGCGACATATAGCACGCCGGTGGCATACGGCGAGAGCAGCCATTTGTATGCCGCCGCCACCGCGAAATCCGGCTGCACCTTCGCCGCATCGAACGGATAGACCCCCAGCGACTGCGTCAGGTCCAGCGCCAGCGCCGTGCC
>JARLGM010000012.1 GCA_031292755.1 Candidatus Sulfopaludibacter sp. | reverse complement strand
GCTAGAGTCCTTACTCAAGAATTTGTAATGTAAATGAGTCAAGTTTTAGGCGACGAGTTTTTGCTCCTCGCAGCAGTGGTTGATCACTGCCTGAAGATGATCAAAGGCGGCCCGGAGAGTGGAATCTCCGGGTGGGCCGGCCGGCATGATCTCAGCGAGTTTGGGGCGGAGCAGCCGTGCATATGTGCGTGTGAAGAACAGGGCAATGCGCAATCCAGTGGGGGTCAACTGGTAGCGATGGCTGTGTGGGATCCGCTGAATGAGGCCGTGCAGACGGAGTCGGCGCAGGTCGTAGGTCATCCGGCCCACGGGGTAGTGGGCTGGGTCGAGACCCAGCAGTTGAGCCATTAAGGCTCGCATTTGCTGATTGGTGAAACCCCGTAGTTGGAAGCTGAACAAGACCAGTACGCTGAGCAGAGCCTGCACATGTGCATCGCCGAAACGCAGGGCGGAAGCTCGTTGCCCGTCGACCTCTATGGGCCGAACCACCTGTTCAAACACGTCTTCGCCAATCGAGCAATCGTGGGATACAGTTTGGACGTCCAGAAGACGACGGTTGGCTTGGAAGCCGACCTGCCGCAGAGCCGGCAGGTTCTTTAATAGTTTGCCGATGCCGAAGTCGCGTGTGTTGTTGATGGTGGTTTCGGTGCGGAGCGCACGCCCTTCTTTGTGGTACTGCTTGATGCGAGAGTTCTTGTAGTCGACATGTAACGAGGGGACCACGCCATCGGTGATCACCCGCGTGCGGAACTTGCCGGGAGTGCGGCGGGTGACCCGCCGATCAAAAATCAACTGCACTTGGCTGGGCCGGCCGATGTCCAGGTTCTCTCGAATGACTTCCTCGAAGAAGACTCTCCCGGTCACCGGACGGTCCAAAACCTGGGTAAGCGAGAACTCGGCCTGCAGAATCGAGATCTGGTACCGGTATCCGGCTTGCCGATCCTTTCCCGTAAACGGGTGCGGGAGCTTGCGAAACCATTTGCGCAGCAGTCCGTCGATTTTCTCGGCCGATAAACCGTCGCACAGCGCCTGTACGCGTTTCGGATCGTCGCACGACAGGATGCCGTTATCCAGCGCCTGGTAGCCGATGCCTCGGTGGGCCAGTTGCTGTTTGACGTACTCGTGACCGTTCAGGCAAAGCTTGGCATTGTAGGGAAAGTAGGTGCAGAACTTCAGGAAGAAGGGGCCGAAGTCTTGATCCATACAGTAGGCGTAAAAATGATTGACCATGGCGGTGGAACGGACCAGCCAAGGATAGGTTGCTCCCGTCTGCTCATTGCGCCGCCGTTCGGTGCGGAATACGGGGGTCTTCTCCTGCGCCTTGCCGATGAACAGCACGCCCTCCCGACCGGTGAACTGCTTGCGATACTCGGCGGCCACGTCATCTTTGCGTTGGCCCTTTGCAAACGGCACGAGGGGTATCTTTTCTTGCTTGGCAAACTGCTCCATCTGCGCGATGAACGCCTTGGTGATCGGATCCATCAACGCACTGGAGGCAAACCGGTGTCCGAGATGGAACCGGAAAAAGCTGGCAACTCCTCCGGCACGTTGTAACGCTGGCACATAAACGTTCAAGTACATCCGGTCGATGCCCTCAACCTCCAACGTCACGTGTTCCCTGAGAACCTCGGCGACCGATCGTGATAAGCTCATTTTGGCTCCGGCACGACTCCGATCCTTCGGGATCGACTGCCGCCTCGGCGGCCTAAATCATTGGCGAGAACTGCTTGCAGTTCTCCACTGTCGACCGGAGCCATCTTTCGGATTATGCCTGTTCCTCAGCCCGACTGGAAATACATCTCGTCGGTCTGAGGCGGAGCCTCGTTAGTTCTTTTCCTCCCATTGGTTTGCAGGACCATGCCCTTGGTGGGTCCGTTCGCATCTCTCTTTTTCCCCAGTTCCGCGCATGGTTGCCCACATCCGCCCGGCGCGCGCCACTCTCCGTTTCGAAAATGATGGCTCGGGCTGCGTGCGGAACCCTGGCGGTTCCACTCGAAACCCGACGCGGATGGACTCGACCTCTCTCTTTCTCCGGTTAGTACCCCCGTTTGGTCAACAGAGTGTGCCTCTCGGCGGCCCGAGTTGTACGTTTTCGAATCACGCGGCCTATATTGTTACGGGTCGCAATTCTTCCGGCTGCTGATATCGCTGGCCGGGCCCTGCACGGCCCGAAAGGTTCCCTGGGTCTTCGGCCGCTTGCGGCTGGCCGAGTGGCCCTGTTTCAACGGCGTTACTTGAATTCGCGTGCCCGCGATGGTATTACATTCTCAATACGCCCGGTTGCGCCACACGGGGAGCGATGCTGTCATGATCTTGACTTGGGACGAGGCGGCTGCCGCCGGCTCACCGGTTTGCGGCGGAAAAGGTTACAATCTCGCGCGGCTTGCCCGCTACGGCTTCAGAGTGCCGGACGGGGGAGTGCTTGCCGCCGGCGCTTACCTTCTTGCCATGCAGGACGCCGCGCTCGCCGATGCCATCCGGCATCAGGCCCCGACGTCACTTCCGGAGCCGGTGCGAGCCGCGCTGGGCCGGTTTCTGGAGGAGCACCACCTTCAGGGTGCCGCGTTGGCAGTCCGCTCCAGCGCCACCATGGAGGATTCCGGAGAGGCATCCTTCGCCGGCATCCACGAAAGTGTGCTCCAGGTGCGCGGACTCGCGGAAGTCGAGCGCGCGGTGCTGGCCTGCTACGGCTCGCTGTGGAGTGCCCGCGCGCGTGCTTACCGTGAAAAGCTGGGCGTCGCCGATGACGCGGTGGCGTGCGCGGTAGTCATCTGCCGGATGGTGGCCAGCGACGGCTCGCCGGAGCCGGTCTGCGCCGGGGTGGCCTTTTCGGCCGATCCCGCCACCGGACGGCGCGACCTGATCGTCATCGATGCCGCGCCGGGGCTCGGTGAGGCTGTGGTCAAGGGGCACGCCAGCCCGGAACGCTACACCTTTCGCAACGTGCAGGGCGACCTTGTGCCGCTGGAACAGGCGAAGGCAACACCGCTACTTTCGGAAAGCCAGGCGCGGGAACTGGCATGGACCGTCCGCCGCATCCAATGGGCGCTGGGCGACGGACAGATCGCGCAGGATGTCGAGTGGGCGCACGATGGCGAGCAATTGTGGATCCTCCAGGCCCGTCCCGTAGTGCGGCTGCCGCGGATCGTCCCGCTGGGCCTGCGAGGCCTGCCTCGGTACTGGTCCAACGCCAACATTCAGGACTCCTCGCCGGGCGTGGTTTGCGAACTCTCCTGGAGCGAGATCTACGACGCGGTGGAGCCGATCGTTTTCGCCTCGGCGCGCGCCTCCGGGTACGAGGTTCCGAACGGTGTGGAACTGGTGCACCGCTTCCATGGCCGCGGCTATTTGGATCTTTCTCTCATTCAGTGGATCTTCTTCGATGCTTTCGGCCTGGAACCCGAGGTGACGGCGCGTTCGCTGGGCGGATACCAACCGCTCATCCCGCGGCCCCCGGGCGATCCGCTGAAGGGCCCGGAAGGGACTCTCCGCCGCAGGCGGGCCCTGAAACTGTCGCGCTGCTTGTGGCGGTTTGAAAAGAAGAACGCTGCCGGCTTTCAGCGGCACATCGCGGATATGCGAGCCCTCGCCGCCGAGTCTCTGGCCGGAACGAGCACCGCCGAATTGAAGGACGCGCTCGACCGCATCTCCGCGGCGCACCGGAAAGTGGCACTGACCTTCGGCCTGGCCAGCAGCGCCGCGGGACGATGGGCCATACCTCTGGAGAGCCTGCTGCGGCTCTCTTTCGGCCGGCGCGCGGTCGCCGTGCTGGGGGCGCTATCGTCCGGGTCCGGCGAGGTCACCAGCGCGGAACAAGGCTATCGCATCGGAGAACTCGCCCGCATCGCGCGGCAGGATGCCGGGGCGCTCCAGTGGCTCCACTCCACCGGCGCGGAACATTCTCTCGACCAACTGCCTGCCGGCTCACCGTTCCGGCGCGGGTTGGAACAGTTTCTGGAGGAGTTCGGACACCGTGCCATTTACGAAGGAGACTACCGGAATCCGCGCGGGGCTGAGGATCCCGCACCTCTCCTGCATCAGATTCGCAATCACCTGGCCCTCGGCGGGGAGATAGACGCCCGCGCCGCGGCCCGGACGCGCCGGCTGGAAACAGAGAAGGAGGTGCGCCGGAAGAGCTTTGCCCTATGGCCGGTCATCCGGTGGCTGGCCGCGGGCCTGCGCCGCTCGTGGGCCATCCGGGAAAGCGGCAAGTCCGCCCTGATCGCCGCCATGTTTCCGGAGCGCCGGATCGCCCTGGAGGTGGGCCGCCGCCTGGTAGCGGCCGGCCATCTCGACCAGCCGGACCAGGTGTTCGACCTGAGCGCCGGCGACCTGCGGAGTTGGCTGGAAGGCTGGTGGGACGGCAGCGGCGCGCGCGCGTTGTGGCAAGACCGCCAACAGCGCCGCGAGGCTTGGATGGGCGTAGAGGCTCCCGCCGTGATCGCCTGGGAAGAGGCCGCCCCCGCTCCCGTATCCGCACCCGCGCCGGCTCTGGAGGGCGATACCTGGCGCGGCATTGCCGCCTCCCCCGGCAGCTTTACCGGCGTGGCGCGGATTGTGCTGCATCCGGGCGACGGGGAGCGCCTGGCGCACGGCGAGATCCTGGTTGCCCCGTCGCTCGACCCCGGCTGGACTGCGCTTTTCCCGCGCGCCGCCGCCATCATCGTGGAGAATGGCGGCTATCTCAGCCACGGCGCCATCATCGCCCGCGAGTTTGGCCTGCCCGCCGTGCTCAACCTGCCCGGCCTGCTGCGCCTGGTCCGCGATGGCGAAAGGCTCCATGTGGACGGCGAAAACGGAACCGTCTCGCGCGTTCTGTAGCCTGCCGGCCGGTGCGATTACTCATACCGCAGCGCTACCAGCGGATCGATGCGCGTTGCCTTGCGCGCGGGGACATAACTGGCCAACACCGAGACGCCGACCAGCACGACGGGCACACCGGCAAACACCAGCGGGTCTGTGGCGGTAACGCCATAGAGCATTCCGGACAGCGCGCGCGTCAATGCAAACGCCGCGGCGAGGCCGATACCGGCGCCAATCAGTGAGGTCACCAGCCCGCGCACTACCACCAGTTGCAGAACCTGCGCCTGACTTGCGCCCAATGCCACGCGCAGCCCGATTTCGTGCGTCCGGCGGCTCACCGAGTACGCCGTGAGACCGTAAATCCCCACGGCGGCCAGAGTCAGGGCCAGGGCGGCAAAAACGCTGAGCAGGAGCATCGAGACACGCCGCAGCATCAGCGAATCGGAGAGCACATTCTCCATGGTCCGCACGCTGGAGATGGGCTGTTCCGGATCGAGCTTCAGGATCTCCCGGCGCACTGCCGTAGCCATGGCTGCCGGATCGCCCGCGGTCTGGACGGCCAGGCCCATGGATTCGCCGGGGTGCTGCATGTGCGGCACGTAGATGGCCGGCTCCATGGGTGCATCCAGGCCGTACAGTTTGGCGTCGGACACAACGCCCACAATTTCCATCAGCGTCCCGCCTGTGCTGATACGTTTCCCGAGTGGATTCTCACCGGAAAAGTGCTTGCGGACCATGGCGTCGTTGATGAGCGCGACGCGCTTCGCGTCCAGGTCGTCACGCGGGTCGAAAAGACGACCTTGCCGGAGGGCGATGCCCATGGTATTGAAGTATCCGGGAGTGGCCATGCGGTAGTCCGCCATCGGCTGCTGGCTCTCCGGAACGGGCGGCCGGCCTTCAATCCGGAAGCGGTTCACGCCAATGCGGAACGAAAGCATGGATACCCGGAGCGGCAGAAACAGCACCGCGCCGGCGGACCGGATGCCGGGCAGCGCTTCCAGCCGTTCGGTGAGGTCCTTGTAAAAATTGCCGCGCTTCACCGGCGTATCGTACTTCACGTCGGGGAGGCTCACAGCCATGGTCAGAACATGCGACACACGAACTCCGGGGTTCACCGCCACCACTCGCGCGAAGCTTCGTAGCAGCAGGCCGGCGCTAACCGAGAGCAGCACCGCCAGCGCCACTTCGAAGGCCAGCAGAACGCCGCGGATACGGTGCGATCCGCCGGCGCTTTCCGAGCGGCCGCCGGATTCTTTAAGCGCCGTGTTGAGATCGGTGCGCGAAGATTTCCAGGCGGGAACCAGTCCGAACAGCAGGCCGGTCAGAATCGAAAGCCCCAAGGTGAAAACCAGCACCGGCAGATCCACTCCCATGTGTTGCAGCAGCGGGAACATATCCGGCACCACGCCGCGCACCGCCCGCACACCCCACACCGCCAGCAACAGGCCCAACAGACCGCCCGCCACCCCAAGCACCAGGCTTTCGGTGAGCAGTTGGCGGATGATGCGGCCGCGGCCGGCCCCCAGCGCGGCGCGCACGGCGATTTCTTTTTCGCGAGCCGAGGCCCGTGCGAGCAACAGGTTGGCCAGGTTGGCACAGGCAATCAGCAGCAGCAGTCCGACCGCGCCAAGCAGAATCAGCAGCACCGGGCGGATACGGCCGGTAAACATCTCGGCCATTGGAAAAAGCGTGATCCCCCAGCCCGCATTGGTGGCCGGATAGGCGCGCTCCAGGCGCTGCGCAATCACCGTCATTTCGGCGCGCGCCTGCGCCGCGGTGACTCCCGGCTTGAGCCGCGCCACGATGCCGTAATTGTGATTCCGGCGCTCGGGGTTGTTGGGATCGACGGCGGTGGGCAGCCACAGGTCCGCGGCAATCATATCGCTCAGCTCATGCGGCACCACCCCAACGATCGTACGCGGGATGCCGTCCACGGTCAGTGTACGGCCCACGGCCGAGGCGTCGGAATGGAAACGGCGCTGCCAGAAGGCGTTGCTGATGAGCACCGCGGCGCGGCCGCCGGGACGATCCTCCTCGGGCAGGAAATTCCGCCCCGCAAGCGGCGTGATGCCGAGCGCCGGGAGAAACTCCTTGGATGCCGTGGCCGCTGGCACGCGCTCCGGCTCACCCGCGCCGCTCACATTGAGGCCGTATTCGGGAATGGCGAAAGCCGCCGCCATTTGCTCGAAAGATGTGGCCTGCTTTTTCCAATCCAGGTAGTCGGCGCCGCTGACTGGTAGTTGATCGAATCCCGATTGGAGCATGGTGCCCCAGATCATCACCACGCGGTCGGGCTCGGGAACCGGCAGCGGCTTGAGCAGCACAGCGTTGACCATCGTGAAGATGGCGGTGTTGGGTCCTATGCCCAGGGCGAGTGCCAGAATGGCCACTGCACAAAATCCCGGATTCCGCAGCAGGGTCCGGAGGCCGTAGCGAAGGTCCTGCCAGAAAAAATGCAACGGTCACTCCTCGAAACAAGGACAACGTACGCCAGGCCCGGTTTGTTCCCGAACTGACTGTTTACGATAACCTGTTTTCACACCGGGGTAGCGGGCCGGCGCGCGCTGAAAGAGGCTAACTATTCATTATGCTTCGCCACGAGGCCGGCCATGCCCCAGTCGTCTACCTTACTGTCCCTGCCCTGCCCGCGCGGCGGCTTCAATTCCTCGATTTGAAACCGGATGTGTGTCCCTTGCACCTCCACCAGGGAGTGCCCAAAAAACCAGCCAGCCTCATATTTCCCGGAGTTGCGCAGGTGCCCTCCGGCACTGGGCATCGAGATGTACGTCACCCCCTGAAGACTGAGGTGCAGCATCTGGTGGATGTGGCCGGCCACCACGTATTGCACGCCGTATTGCCGCGCCAGGTTCTGGAGCGGGAAATCCGGATTCTGCAACGCCACATTGATCAGCCACGAGGGGCGATGCGAGACGATGAACTTGACCGGTTGCGCCGCGTGGGCCTTGAGGTCCGCCTCCAGAAAGGCCATCTCGCCCGCAGGCATTTCGTCCGACCGGCTATTGTCGAGGACCGTGCAATGGACCGGTCCGGAATCGAAGCTGTAATGCGGCGGATGCCCGGCATGTTCCCGGAACAGCCGCTCGGACGCCGCGGACCAGATGTCATGATTTCCCGCGGCCAGGTAGATGGGAAAGCGCCGGTAGGGCTGGAGGAGTTGCTCCGCCTGCTGCCATTCCACCGGCGCGCGCGCATCGTCCAACCCCTGGATGGTATCACCCACCGTCACGACGAACGCGGGATCTTCGGCCGCGGCTTCGCGCCAGACCTGCTCATACACGCCGGGAACCGCTTCTCCCGTCCGGTCGCCCAGAATCACGAAGCGAACCGAGCCCGGATCCACCGCGGCAGCCAGCCATATTGCAAGCAGCAGCGGGAAGGCGTACAGGCACCTCACATGAAGTAGTCTTTGACCTTTTCGAACAGACCTTTTTCGGACGGAGCGTTGTCCACCGGCAGGGTCTCGCGCAGTTGTTCCATCAGCTTGCGCTGTTCGCGCGTGAGTCGCGCGGGAATCTTGACGTCGATATGCACGTAAAGGTCGCCGCGCCCGCCACCGTTGACCATGGGGGCACCCTTATTCCGCAGGCGGAACTGCGCCCCGTTCTGCGTGCTCTCCGGAATCTTCAGCTTGTGCGGTTGCTCCAGCGTGGGGACATCGATCTCGGCGCCGAGCGCGGCCTGCGCCATATTGATGGGAATGGTGCAGTGCAGGTCCGTGCCCTGGCGGTCAAAGAACGCGTGCTCTTTGACCTTCAGAAAAACGTAAAGGTCGCCATGCGGGCCGCCGTGCGCGCCGGGTTGACCTTCGTTGGCCAGGCGCAGGCGCGTGCCATCGTCCACGCCCGCCGGAATGTTGATCTTCAGCTTCTTTTGGACCTGCTTGTATCCATGTCCCCGGCACTCCGTGCAGGGATGGCGGATCACTTGTCCCTGTCCGCCGCAGGTACTGCACGTGCGGCGAATGGAAAGGAAACTCTGCTGGTAGATCACCTCGCCGCGCCCGTGGCAGGTGGGACAGGCGGTAGCACCGCTACCTGGTTCCGACCCCGACCCCTTGCACCGTTCGCAAGGTTCCATACGCGGCACCTGAATCTCCGCGTTGATTCCGAAGATGGCCTCTTCGAAGGCGATTTCCAGGTCGTAGCGGACATCTTCGCCGCGTTCCGCCCGGCTGCGGCGCCGGCCGCCGCCACCAAACAGGTCGCCCAAGTCGAAGAAGTTCCCCAGGATGTCGCTGAAATCGGTGAAAGCGCCCGGGTTGCCGGCCCCGGCGCTGCCCTGCAATCCCGCGTGCCCGAAGCGATCATAGGCGGCGCGCTTCTGCGGATCGCTCAGGACGCTATACGCCTCCGACGCCTCTTTGAATTTCTCTTCCGCCCCAGGATCATCGGGATTACGGTCCGGATGGTGCGCCAAAGCGAGCTTCCGGTACGCGCTCTTGATTTCCTGGTCGCCGGATTCCTTACCAATACCTAGAATTTCGTAATAATCTCGTTTTGCCACTGGATTCACTACGTTTTACGGTTTCACCGCGACCCTTACCATCGCCGGCCGCAGGAGCCTTCCCCTGAAATTATATCCTCGCTGAAATTCACCCAGAATCGTCTGGTCCCCGGCGTCTTCGGTTTCCACGCGTTCTACAGCCTGGTGCAGGTTCGGATCGAACTTCTGGCCGCCGGTTTCGATGGGTTCCAACCCCATTTTTTTCAGAGTCTCGGCCAGGCGCTGGTAGATCAGTTCCACGCCTTTGGCGTATTCCTTGTCCGCCGTTTCCACCTTCAGCGCGCGCTCAAAATCGTCCAGCACGGGCAGGATTTCGCGGACCAGGTCCATGGCCGCAAATTGCAGGTACTCACCGCGTTCCCGCTCGGTGCGGCGCCGCGCGTTATCGAATTCGGCACGGGCGCGGAGCAGGCGATCGTACAGCTCCGCCTTCTCCGAAAGGAGCTGATCGCGCTCGGCAACGGTTGCCGCGAGTTGCCCCTCCGGCGATTCCGCCGGCAGGCCGGGAGACACGTTGGTTGTATTCGAGTCGGGGTTTTGAGCGTCCACTAATTCGATTTTAACAGAAGCCGGATATCACCTAAAGTTAGTAGCCGTCAGTTCCCTGCTTCCATGGAAACGACTTTGATCGTCTGCGTTTTCTCGTTCAATGTGCCGGTTACCTTCACCCGCTTGGCGGCAAACCGGGCGGGCGTCTTTTGATCGCTCAACTGGAGCACCGTCTTGCCGTCGTACAGCGCATATCGGCTGGAGCCCTTGACGCACGCGGCCACGCACTTTTCATCGGGCTGGCCCGCCATCATGTCATGCGATTTGCCGCACATGGTATCGGTAATGACACCGGTGAAAGTCTGCTCGGCCGCGGCCAGCATCCCGGCGTACGTCAGCCCCAGTAAGATCGTTCTTTTCATAGTTACTCCTTTCTCAATCGCAACCGCAGGTAGACGTTCACACCCCAGGGGCGGTCGCCATAATACGGCTTTAAGCTGGCGGGCAGCGTGTAGGCCGTCAGATTGGCCCCGATGCCCGTTTCCAGGTACTTCAGATTGCCGATGTCGCGAGTATAGCCGGCCGTGTAGGCGCCAATGCGGTAGATGCCCTCCACGGAAAGTTCGTCCTTATCGACCAACTCCCACCGGCCCGTCAGAAAGTTGCGCCGGCTCACCGGATACACCGTCTCGGCGAGATAAGAATTGAGGTTGTGCTGCGTGAAGGTGTCGTGGTTGCGTCCCCAAATGACGCTGGTGGACCAGGAACTGCCCGAATCCATGGGCCGGTTGTAGGAGACCGAAGAAGTGGCGCGGATCACGTCGCCCGCCTGCTGCCGCTCGGGCTTGGTCAACCGGCCGGCGGATACCTGGAACACCCAGTTCTTCGAAGGCGTCACGCTCACCCGGCCGGAGTACGAATTCATGGAGCCCCAATCGATGTGCCAGCGATTTTCGTCGGGCTCGGTGCCGTAGAAACCGCTCGCCTCCAGTCGCAGCCAGGAGTGCTGAACGGCTACCGTCGCCACGTTGTCGGCGATGTGCGTCGCATCCTGCCAGTGGTGGCCAAGCGGCGCCTCCGGCAGTTCGGCGGCCGACGCGCGGTGCGGAAACGCCACCGGGCCCAGCGCCGGATCGCCCACCGGCGCATAGTAAAGCTCCAGCATGTTACCGCCCGCCAGGCTGTGAGCATAATGCGCACCCACGGCCATGATGAAGTTGTGGGGATGCTGGGCGTCCACCAGCGGCCGCCCATAGGCGGTCTCCCCGGTCTGGAAAAGCAGCGGATAGCTGCGGTTGGTGATGGTGGCCGGCTCCAGGCTGATCATGGTTTCGAACATCAGGCTGCCTCCCCACAGAGAGTGCCCGGCGGCGGCCATGCCGTAATTCGGCGAATACAGCTTGTCGCCCCCGCGCGGATGGGACTGCTGCGTGTCCACGATAAATGCCTGCCCCATGAACATCAGGCTCCAAGCCCCGGCGCGCGTCATCAGCATGGGCATCTGCCACGACGCCGGATTGCGGCTGGTGCCGGATGCCGTGTCCATCAGATACATGCCCGCATCGTTCATCTGCGCCAATGCGCAGGCGGAAAAAACAAATAGAGTGAGGGTCTGCTTCATACGGTCTCCTTCGACGACAGGCGAGCGTATGGATCAGGCGCGGATGGGCGTGGATACGAGGGGGGGCGGCGGGGAGACGGCTTTGGCCGGCGGCGCGGTAACCCGCGATGGCGCGTCCGGACGAAACTCCCCTGACGGCAAGGCCGCTACCACGGCCAGCGGAGAGTGCGGTACTGCGTTCCCAGCCTCAACAACGACCGACGAGGCACACGGCTTGGCAGTCTGATGGCGGTGGCACGGCGGGACGTGGCACGGTGTAGGTGTCACGGAGCATTGCGCCACGCACCAGGCGTTGGCAAACAACAGCGCCACAGCCAGCAAGACGATCTGGAATTTGCCACGCGCCATCCTGACTCAAGAATAACCCAGAATTGCGCGATTTCACCCACGCGGACCGTACCAAACGTTGTAAATTAGGGCATGTAGGTTGGCAGACGGATTGCACCGTCCTCCTCGATATCGTGTTACGCGCAATTGCCCATCTCGGACTCGTGCTGCTGCTGCTTGCCAGCCTGTGTCTCGCCTGTGCCCCTTTGAAGGCGGGTGGCTGCTGCGATCGCGCCGGGCATTGCCAGAAGGTTTCCAAGAGCTGCGATGGTCATCCCGTCGCGATGCTGAACTCCCCGGCACCCGCGATTCACGTGGCCTGGTCCGTTGAGACGGTGGTTGCCCCGCAACGGAATTCGTTCCCGCCAGTCGTTGCTCTCGCGCACCATCTCCCGCCGGACCTCTGCCTACTCTATTCCCTGCTTCGCATCTGATTTTGGCGAGCGTAACCGCCTGAAGCTCGCTCAAAATCCCAAGAGGCATGGAGTATGCGTTTCATTTATATATTTGCTGTTCTTACCAGTGCTGCCCAAGCTGCACCGCTGAAACAATTCATCGCCACGGCGTTGGCTCAAAACCCCGAGATTCTGGCCGCCCAGAAGCGCTACGAGGCCGCGCTCCAGCGCCCGTCGCAGGAACGGAGCCTGCCTGACCCGCGCCTTTCGTTCGGGTACGCCAGCAGCGGTGGGCCGTTGCCCGGCCAGGGACTCGGCGCCCAGCCCACCAGCAATATCGGGCTCACCATCTCGCAGGAAATTCCGTATCCCGGCAAGCTCAAACTGCGCGGCGAGATTGCCGCCAAGGAAGCCTCCGCGGAGTTCCAGCAGTACCTGGCAGTGCAGTTGAGTGTGCGCTCGCGCGTCATCCAGGCCTACCACATGCTCCACCACAGCTACGCCATGGTGGAGATCCTGAGCGACGGCAAAGAGCAGTTGACCCGCGCCATTCGCGTCTCCGAGGTGCGCTACTCCGCGGGCAAAGCGGCACAGCAGGACATCCTCAAAGCGCAGACCCAGCTCTCCATTCTGGAGACGCGCATCATTCAAATGCTGCAGGAGCGCCGCAGCGCCGAAGCGGAACTGAACGCGCTCCTCAATCGCCCGCCGGGCAGCGCCGTGGGCATGCCCGAAGATTCCGGCCCGCAACCGCTCGCGCTCACCCTCGAAGAACTGCTGGCCCGCGCCGCACAGACCGCACCCGACCTGGGCCGCGACCAGAAGATGATCGAACGCGGAGAGCTGGCGGTCAACCTGGCGCGCAAAGAGTTTCACCCTGATTACACCGTCTCCGCGGGCTATTACAACATGGGCGCTATGCCGTCGATGTACGAAGCGCATGTGGAAATCCCCTTGCGGATTCATGCCGCCGGCCGCCAGAAGCCGGCGCTCAACGAGCAGGTGCAGCTTCTGAGCGAGGCTCGCCACAACTTCGAAGCCGCTCAGCAGACCCTGCAATTCCACGTGCGCGATTCGTATGCCGCGGCGGAGACGGCATTCCGGCTGATGAAGCTGTACGGCGATACGATTCTGCCGCAGAGCTCGCTCACCATCGAATCGTCCCTGGCTTCCTATGAGACGGGCGCGACGGATTTTCTCTCGGTCCTCACCAACATCATGTCCCGGATCGATGTGGAGCAACAGTCGCACGAACAGGAACTGAACTATGCGCTGGCGGTGGCGAAACTGGAAGAACTCACCGGCGTGGCGCTGGAGACAAAGCCATGAAGGCCGTCAAATTCCTACTGGCGCTGGTCGCCGTGGCGCTGGTGTTCATCTTCGGCTTCGGCTATGGCCGCTGGTACAGCACGCGGCCGGCGGCGGCGAAGAACACGCGCAAAATCCTGTACTACGTGGATGCCATGCACCCCTGGTACAAGTCCGATAAGCCCGGCATCGCGCCGGATTGCGGCATGACGCTGGAGCCGGTGTACGCCGGGGAAGCTCCTCCCGCCGCCAATGGCGAAGGGCCGCCGCCCAACACGATGCTGGTGGGCCAGGACAAGCAACAACTGATCGGCCTGCGCTACGGCGAAGCAGAGTGGGTCACCGAAGGCCAGACCATCCGCGCCGCCGGGCGGGTGGCCGCCGATGAAACACAGATCTCGCGCGTCCACTCCAAGGTGGAAGGCTGGATCGATCATGTGTCGGCCGATTTTACCGGACAGTTGATTCAGAAAGGCCAGCCGCTGCTCACGCTCTACAGCCCCGAGATGCTGGCCAGCCAGCAGGAGCTGCTGCTGGCGCTGAAGGCGCGCGACGTGATGCGGCACAGCTCGATGGCCGAATCGGTCGGCAACAGCGAATCGCTGGTGGAGGCCGCGCGCCGGCGCCTCGAACTGTGGGACCTCACCGGCGAACAACTGGCCGAGGTGGAGCGCACCGGCAAGCCCATCAAATCCATCACGCTCTACGCGCCCGCCACAGGCTACCTGACCGCGCGAAACGCCTTTCCCGGCCAGAAGATCATGCCCGAGACCGAGTTGTACGCGATCACGGACCTGCGCCGCGTGTGGGTGATGGCGGACGTCTTCGAATCCGACGCGACGCAGGTGCGCATGGGTCAGGGAGCGCGCATCGTGCTGCCGGGCGGCGGCGCGCTTTCGGCGCGGGTCAGCTATCTCCAGCCGCAGATCGATCCCACCACCCGCACCCTCAAAGTGCGGCTGGATGTGGCCAATCCGGGGATGCGGCTGAGGCCCGAGATGTTCGTGGATGTAGAAATGCAATTGGGCGGCGCGCGCCGTCTCATGGTTCCGGCCGATGCCGTGCTGGATTCCGGCACCGCGAAAACCATTTTCCTGGACCGCGGCAACGGCTACTTCGAGCCGCGGCAGGTGGAGACCGGCCAGCGCATTGACGACCGCGTGGAGATTGTCAAAGGTCTGGCCCCCGGCGAGCGCATCGTCACCAGCGGGGCGTTCCTGCTGAACTCGGAAAGCCAGCTCAAACCTGCCGGCGCGGCGGAAGTGCGGCCGTGATCAATCGCATCATCGAATTCTCCGGGCGCAACCGGTTCGCAGTATTCGTACTGATCGGCGCGGCGACGGTGTGGGGCTGGTGGAGCGTGCGCACCATTCCGCTGGACGCCATCCCCGACCTGAGCGACACGCAGGTGATTGTCTATTCCCGCTGGGATCGCAGCCCTGACATCATGGAGGACCAGGTAACCTACCCCATCACCAGCGCCATGCTGTCAGCGCCCGGCGTGCGCACCGTGCGCGGCTTCTCGGACTTCGGATACTCCTACGTCTACATCATCTTCGACGAAGGCACGGACATTTACTGGGCGCGCTCCCGCACCCTGGAGTATCTCTCCGCGGTGATGCCGCGCCTGCCCCAGGGCGTGCGCACCGAACTCGGACCGGACGCCACCGGCGTGGGTTGGGTGTTTCAGTACGTGCTGGCGGATACCAGCGGCAAGCACGATCTGGCGCAATTGCGCTCCGTGCAGGATTGGTTCCTGCGCTACCAATTGCAGTCCGTGCCCGGCGTGGCGGAGGTGGCGCCGCTCGGCGGGTTCGTGCGGCAGTACCAGGTGAATGTCGATCCCCAAAAACTGCAGGAGTATGGCATCCCCATCCAGCGCGTGGTGGAAGCGGTGCGCGCCGGCAACAACGACGTGGGCGGGCGCCTGGTGGAATTCAGCGGCGCCGAATACATGGTGCGCGGCCGCGGCTATGCGCAGTCGATTGGCGATCTCGGAAACATTGCGCTCTTGGCCTCCGCCGGCGGCGTCCCGGTGCGCGTGAAAGACGTAGGGCTGGTGGAACTCGGTCCCGACATCCGGCGTGGCGTGGCCGACCTCAACGGCACCGGCGATGCAGTTTCGGGAATCGTGATCATGCGGCAGGGCGAGAATGCCCTCGCCGTGATCGATCGCGTGAAGGGCAAGCTCAAAGAGCTCGCGCCAGGTCTGCCGCCGGGCGTGAAAGTGGTTCCCATTTATGACCGCTCGGAACTGATCCTGCGGTCCATCGACAACCTGAAGCACACGCTCGTCGAAGAACTGATCATCGTCTCGCTGGTGATTTTGATTTTCCTCTGGCACGTGCCCAGCGCCCTCATCCCGGTGCTTACCATTCCCGTGGCCATCATGATTTCGTTTATTCCCATGCGGCTGATGGGCGTGAGCGCGAACATCATGTCCCTGGGCGGAATCGCCATCGCGGTGGGCGCCATGGTGGACGCGGCCATCGTAGTCGTGGAGCAGACGCACAAGAAACTGGAAGAGTGGGAACGCACCGGCCGCAAAGAAGATTACCACCGCGTGGTGATCGAAGCGGTGAAAGAGGTCGGCGGCACCAGCTTTTTCGCCCTCCTGGTGATTGCCGTTTCCTTCCTGCCGGTGCTGACCCTGGAGGCGCAGGAGGGGCGCCTGTTCAAGCCGTTGGCCTACACCAAGAATTTCTCCATGATCATCGCCGCTGTACTGGCCATCTCGCTGGACCCGGCCCTGCGGTTGCTCTTCACCCACATGCGCAATTTCGAGTTCCGGCCGCGCTGGCTGGCGCGCGTCACCAGCGCCGTGCTGGTGGGCAAGATTCACTCCGAGGAGAATCACCCCATCAGCCGCGTCCTGATCCGTCTGTACCATCCCGTGGCGGAGTGGAGCTTGCGCTGGAAATGGGCGGTGATCGCCGGCGCAATCCTGCTGGTGGCCGCCACCATTCCTACTTACCGCAAGCTCGGCTCAGAGTTCATGCCGCCGCTGGATGAGGGCGCGCTGCTCTACATGCCCACCACGGTCCCCGGCATTTCGGCGGACGAAGCGCAGCACCTCTTGCAGGCGCAGGGGCGCATCCTGGCGCGCTTTCCGGAGGTGGACCAGGTGCTCGGCAAAGCAGGCCGCGCCGAAACATCCACCGATCCCGCGCCGCTCTCCATGGCTGAAACCACCATCACACTGAAGCCGGTGGACCAGTGGCGCAAAATAGATACCTGGTATTCCGCCTGGGCGCCGGACTGGATCCGGCCCGCCTTCCGCCATATCACCCCAGACCACATCTCGCAGGAAGACCTGGTGGACCAGATGAACGAAGCGCTGCAAATCCCCGGCGTCTCGAACGCCTGGACCATGCCTATCAAGAATCGCATCGACATGCTCACCACGGGTATCCGGACGCCGGTGGGCGTGAAGGTGTTCGGCCCGGACATCCAGACCATCGAGCAGCTCGGCAAACAGATCGAAACGCTGCTGGCGGGCGTGCGCGGCACCCGCAGCGTGTTTGCCGAGCGCACCGGCGGCGGCTATTTCCTGGACGTGGCCTGGGACCGCAAGCGCCTGGCCCGCTACGGCCTGACCGTGGACGACGCGCAGGCCGTGGTGATGAACGCCATCGGCGGCGAGAACGTGACCACCACCGTGGAAGGCCGCGAGCGCTACCCCGTCAACGTGCGCTACCAGCGGGCCTTTCGCAGCAGTACCAGCGCGCTGGAGCACGTCCTGGTGCCGGTGGGAGACGGCCGGCAGCAGATTCCCATACAGGAACTCGGCACGGTGAAACTCGCTAGTGGACCGGCCATGTATCGCGACGAAAACGGCATGTTGAGCGGCTATGTGTACGTGGACGTGGCGGGCCGCGACCTGGGATCTTACGTGGAAGAAGCCCGGCGGGTAGTGAGTCGCGGCCTGCACCTGCCGGCGGGTTACACCCTGGCCTGGAGCGGGCAGTACGAAGCCATGGCCCGCGTACGGCAACGCCTGACGCTGGTTCTTCCGCTCACGCTGTTCCTGGTGATGGGGCTGCTGTATTTGAATACTCGCTCCATGGTGAAGACCCTGATCGTGGTGCTGGCCGTGCCTTTTTCCGCTGTGGGCGCGATCTGGCTGCTGCACCTGTTGGGATACAACATGAGCATCGGAGTATGGGTCGGGTTGATCGCCCTGATGGGTGTGGATGCCGAGACCGGCGTGTTCATGCTGCTGTATCTGGACATCGCTTACCAGCGTGCCGCCGCGCAGGGACGCTTGCGCAACCTGCGCGAACTGCAGGAGGCCATTCTGGAAGGCGCGGTGAAACGCATCCGCCCGAAGTTCATGACGGTGGCCGCGATGTTCCTCGGGCTGGTGCCCATCATGTGGAGCGTGGGCACGGGCGCGGACGTGATGAAGCGCATCGCCGCGCCGATGATCGGCGGCATCTTCACTTCGTTCCTTCTGGAACTGGTAGTTTATCCGGCAATTTATGAGGTGTGGAAATGGCATTTCGAATTGAAGCCGCGGCTCTCGCATTCCTGATGGCGGTTCCGTCGGTGGCGCAGGAGTATGCCGTACGCGGAGGCTTGCTGCGCGTCAGCGGCGATTCCATTGCGTTTGAGGCGGCGGCGAAGCACCAGGAGCGCTCCCGGCAATGGAAGCTCGACGACATCCGCCAACTGACCCTCGGGAGCACGTTCCTGCGTGTGCAGACCTACGAGGGACGCAATCGGAAATACGTATTCGATCCGGTGCCCAGGGCGCTGGCCGAAAAGTGGTATCCCGTATTCAGCACCCAACGGGACCAGCGGTTCGTGGCGGCGCTGGCCGACGAGCGCGCTCCCGCCGAGTGGCAGTTGCCGGTCAAACTCCGCAGCAAGGTGCAGGGCGTGCTTCTGGTGAGTGCCGGTCGCGTGGTGTTCCGCGCCACGCCGGAAGGCGAATCGCGTACCTGGCGGATCGGCGATATCGAGTCGGTCGCCAGCGCGGGACGCTTCGACCTGACCGTGACCACGCGGGAAAAGGAATTCCGCTTCGACCTTAAGCAGGCGCTCCCCGAGCCCCGCTACCAGGAATTATGGCGCGCCGTCAATCGCGCCCAGGGATTAGAGATTCTCCAATGACGAAACCACCCATTCTTCTCATTGCCGCCGCGACGCTCTTCGCCGGAGGCCCCTCCCGCAGTTTCACGGGAGTCATCACCGATTCCATGTGCATCGCCAATCACAAAATGATGCACATCTCTCCCGACTCCAAGTGCATCCTCGAATGCGTGAAGGCCAGCCGCTCGGTGAAGTTTGTGCTGTTCGACGGCAAGAGCGTCTACCAGCTCAGCGACCAGCAGATGCCCGCCAAGTTCGCCGGCCGGAAAGTGACCATCACGGGCCAGGCGAGCGGAAACAGCATTCAAGTAGTGAAGATCGCGGAAGCAAAGTAGGCATTCCCAACCAATTCACGCCGAAACATTTGACAGGTAAATTGATTTATTGCGCCAAGTGTTATCAAATGGAGAAATGGCAACTAAAAAAGCACCAACCAAGAAAGCAGTAGCAAAGAAGGCGCCCGCTAAGAAGGCCGCCGCCAAGCCCGCGGCAAAAAAGGCCGCTCCTAAAAGCAAGAAGAAGTAGCACACTCCTTCCTCAGGTGTAGGGGTGCTGGCTGTCAGAGTACAGCATCCCGTCCTTCCTTTTTCATCCCCCCCCCGGAAAAATCAGTTTGGCAGCACGCGTTCTATCGGTCCGGCAGGACAGCCGTAGTCATGCAGGAAGCTGTTCTTGAGCGAGCGCGCGGTATTGGTTCTGCCCGCGTGGAGACTGATGCTCACCGCATCGGCCGAGACGTCGCACAACTGCTGGCGAACCAGTTCACACCCTGGGTTGATGCCAGGCCCGTTGGGACCGTTCACGACCGCGCAGTGTTTCTGGTCGAGCCCTCTCCCATAGAGATCGATGAGCAGTTTGCGGAGTCCCATATCGGAAGTCACCAGCATCCCCTGCATCAGCACGGAGGCCGCCTGGCCTGTGTCGCCCCCGTTCTCCAGCACCTCGGCCATTTGCGCATAATCGTCGGGATTCAGCGGATCCTGTTTGCGGCCCTCGGCGGCGGCTTCGAAAGCCTCATCGCCGTGGCCCAACCGGAGATAGGCCACCGAAAGCAGGCGGAACACATCGTCATTCGAATTGGGAGCAAATGCCAGGTCCGGCTTCCCCAGGGCTTTGAGTTTGTCACGGCGCTCCGCGCGGATCGCCTTGACGATGCCCGCGCCGCGCTGCAGAACCGGCAGGGCCTTCCGGTATTGCTCGATGGATGCGGCGGGCAGCGGACTGCTCGGATCCTGCGGCCGCAGACGGTCGCCCTTCAGCAGGTAGCAGGCGCCGGCCAGACGGTACGTTTCGGGGCTGTTCCGCGAGTCGGGTAAGGGATTGAGAATGGCGAGCCCGCGCTCCGCCTCAGCGAGTACGCCATCCAGATCGCGATGCTCCGGGTCGCCCAGATAAATCGCCTCCGCCATCATCAGGTGAGCTTTGAAGCTGCCGGGACTCGCCGACACGGTGGCGCGGGCCAGGCTCATCTCGTCCTGCCAATCCTGATTGCGCGCCCACGTGCGCGCCGCGAATCCACAGGCGATCACGCAGAAAACGACGGGCACCGCGCGCTCCCACTGCAATCGCCGGGCGGCTGCATACACGCCGATCGCGAAGCAGGCCAGTACACCCGCCGCGGGAAGATACGCCAGCCGCTCGGCCATCATGGTACCGGTGGCGAACAGCAGATTCGATGCCGGGAGAATGGTCAGGAAGGCGAAACATGCCAGGAAAAAGACGTTCCGGTTGCGGCGAAAACTCCAAGCCACTCCGGCGGCTGCGAGCGCCATGACAATCCACGCGGACCAGTCTCCCATGCTGCCGTAAGCCAGGGGAATCTGGTTGTAGGAATGGTCGGCGGAAAGATTCGCCGGCCACACCATCAGGCCCAGATAGTGGGCCAGCACCTTCACCGCCGAGAGCCGGCCCGTCCAGAAGCCGGCTTCTGTGATGGGATTATCGAAATACGGGAAATCCGCGGGCGGGGACGACGCCAGCACGAACGCGCGGCGATACAGAAACAGCCCGATCGGAACGAAGAGCACAGCCGCGACCGCCAGCATTTGCGCACGATATTTCTTTCGCTCCTGCCACCACGCCAGTTCGTAAAGACCGATCAGGCCGACAATCATGACGGCGCTTTCCTTGCTGAATATGCCGGCCGCCGCGATCGCCGCAAGGCCCGCCAGACCCGCGATGCGCACCCACCCGGAGGTTTCGGACGCCTTCAGGTAGACCAGCAGACCGCCCAGCAGAGCCATGGCGGCGAGCAGGTCCGCGCGCCCTACGATGTTAGTCACCGATTCGGTCAGCACGGGGTGAACGCTCCAAAGCATGGCGCTGAAAAACGCGATCCGGAAGTTACCGGTGAGACGGAGCAGCAGAAAATACAGGAGAGCCGCATTGGCGGCGTGCAGCAGCAGGTTGAGCCAGTGATAGTCCGCGGGCTGATCGCGGTCGCCCAGAATCGAGTAGTTGAACAGGTAAGTGAGGGTGGTGAAGGGACGGTACAAGCCGCTTTCCCCGGTGGGCCACCAGTAGGTGTGACCGAAGATGTCGGAAATGTTTTGCGATGTGGCGGCCTGAATACGGGGATCCTGGAGGAGGATCCCCTTGTTATCGAAAACGAATCCACCGGTAATAGAATTCGAATAGACCAGTAGAGACGCCGCCAGCAGGGCCGCTACCACCCGGATGTTCCGCCAGTCTCCCGGCGGCGCCGGCTTTCCGGCTTCCCGTTTCTTCATCGTCCTTTTTCAGCCGGACCGAACACACCACCAAAATAACAAAGGCCGCGAATGCACCCTTGCGGAGCGCACTCGCGGCCTGAGGAAAGAGGTCTACTTCCCGCCGAAGCGGAAAACCGGCCCAAAGCTCATTCGGAAATTGCTCTGCTTGGTCTTGCTATAGTCCGTCATGTACAAGCCCGGCTCAAAACGAAACGCCACTAGTTTGCTGACCGATATATCCACCGGAAAGCTTACCATCATGGCGAACTTGGTCTGGTTGAAGCTCGAATAGCCGGCCGCTGCGAGTGCCTGAATCTGGCTCGGAGAGATGCCCGCGGCGAGATTAGCCTGCCCAAAAGCGCCCCCAAGCAGCCACTTCGCGCTGGCCTGGATTTTCTTGGTGTCGTAGAACCGGAACTGCGGACCGGCCATGTAGCTGTACTCTTTGAAGTTCAGCGCGGTGCCGCCGATGGACGATGGCGCCGGTGAAGTGCCGAACCCGGCCGCGATCTCCACCGAAGCGCCGACCCACTTGTTGAGATAGCCGGTCGCTCCGCCCATCCATCCGTTCATGTTCTGTTTCGGCAGGGGATATTCGGGATTCGCCTTAGTGTAAGAATAACCTCCGAACACTTCGGCGGTGTTGCCCTGGGCCGGAAGGCGCATGGCAGCCACGAAGAGGAAACAAAATCCAGTAAGTACGAGTCGATTTCGATTATTCATTCAGAATCTCCTTGGTTTTTTTGTGGACAGGCCCGAAGGCCTGTCCGCCAGATCAGAAGCCTAACCTCAGCGCGAGTTGTACCAGGCGCGGGAAGTTGTTCTGAACGTTGGGAATGATTCCGAAGGTCGAACTGGTGAAGCTGGTGCTTCCCGGACCTGGACGAATCGCCGAATTGCTGATGTTGAATGCTTCGCCGCGGAACGTCACGGTGTACCGTTCCTTAAAGCGAACGTTCTTTTCGGCGGCGATATTCAACTGCGGTTTGGCCGGGTTCTCCACGTTACCGGAGAAGCGCGGCGGAAGCGCGGTATTGATCGAGTTGCTCGGGAAGTTAGCGTAGCACGAAGCATTGTTGTTGAACCAGTGCTGCGGCGTTTGGCCTGTAAATTGGCCGGTGACCGGGTCCTTGTAGTGGGTATAGTCGCCGCAGAAGTTCTCTGCGTTCGGCAGGCCCACGAAGCTGCCCGAAATGTAGGAGAGGGTCCACGGAATCGTCCAGCCGCTGACGATCTTGTCGCCAACGCCGCCGACGCCGCTAAAGAACCGGCGGCCTTTGCCGAGGGGCAGATCCCAAACGCCGCTGAAAGCGAATTCCTGCGGCTTGTTGGCGGAGTCAGGCTGCCAGTAGAACAGGCTCTTGGGGCTCGTGATCTGCGTGGGAGCCAAGGTCCCGGTTTTGCCATCGGGGCTCAGTACCAGGTTCGCGCCCACGGTATTGGACCACGATTGGCCGATGCAGCAATCCCAGAACATCTGCTTGCTGAAGGTGTAAGAGAACACCCAGGTGAGAGTGCCGGCTGCGCTGTTGGCATCGCCGAATGTGCGTTTTTCAAAGCGCACCTGAAGAGCGTCCGAACGGAAAATGCGCGCCGAAATGTTGCCGTCGCTGTAGCCGCCCCACATTGCCATGGCATTCTGGTTGATCAGCGTGCCGGAGGAAATATTCGGGCTGGACCCCACGCCGGTATTCGTAGGAATGCCCGGAATGCCGTAGAACGGATTCGCCAAAGAGCGGGCAAAGATACCTGTGGTGCTGCTGCTGTCATTCATCGCCATCTGCTGGTTCTGAATGCCGGTCAGGTCCTGCGGGTGGAATAAATCGTGCCCGGAGCCGGTGGTGTTGAAGCGGTTGTTGTTGCCGGCGTAGGAGACATCCAGAACCATATTCGACGGCAGTTGCCGCTGGATGCCAAACGAGTACTGATAGGTACGCGGAATCTTGTAGGTGAGGATGTTGCCGTTCTGCCCCTGCCCGATATTGGCGAGAGCCCCCAGGGACGTGCCCTGTGGAGTCAAAAGTCCGCTCGGGAACGGGTTCACCAGAGAGTACGGTCCGGTCGGAACGCCATTGCCGCAGCCGCCGTTGTCGCATGCCGAGGGCAGGTAAGGGCTGTTGACGTTGGCCAGGTACGGAGTCTGAATGCTAAAGCCGTTCTGGCCGTTGATGTTGTTGGTGTCGGACTGGTAATAGGTGCCGAAACCGGTGCGAATCACCGTCTTATCGTCTAACCGGTAGGCTAAACCGATGCGCGGCGCACCATTGGTGTAATCGGTATAATTCTTGCGGCGCGGCAACCCGTTGAGTCCGGCAAATTGCCACACTCCCAGAATGGCCGCAGGCGCCGTGGGATATGGAAGCTTGGGATTGGTAGCGTTGTAGGCGGCCGCATTGGCGTTCCATTGTGCCAGGACGAGGGGACTCTCCGGGTTCACCTGGTTGATATCGAATCGCGAGTTCATGCGGTTATAACGTTCCAGATAGGGCAATTGGAATTCATAGCGAAGTCCGATGTCCACGGTCAGGCGGCTGGTAGCTCTCCAGGTATCCTGCGCGTACCAGGCATAGTAGCTGCGAGTAGCGTAGTAGGTGGTGTTGTTGTCGATGTTGCCGCTCGTAGGCATGCCCAGAAGCAGGGATGCGATGCCCATGAAACCGTCGGTGCCGCCGTTATTGGTTGCGGCGTAGCTGACCGCCTGCTGGGTGAGACCGCTTCCGAAAGTGAGTGCGCCGTACGCGTTGCCGGGAGCCACGTTGCCCTTGGCCTCGTAGTGCGCTTCGAAGCCGAAATGGAAGGTGTGGTTGTTCTTGGTCCAGGTCACATTGGGGGTCACGTCCCACGAGTTGTAGGGCGACCAGCTATAGCTGCCCGAACCGAACAGCGAGCCCGTGAACCCGCCGATATTGATGTTCGGGATGGCGGACTGGGTAACCGACGGCGCGTGAACCATGCCGGTCATGCCGAGAGATGCCGGCGTGATGGCCAGCGCTTCGGTGGTGTACCCGGGGCTGAACTGCACGAACCGGAACCAGCCGGCGCGCAGATCCAGAACCGCGGTCGGCGAGAGCACGTGCGTTTCATCCAGATTGATGCCGGTGAAGGTACGGTTGTTATACGTGTTGCCGGTAGCCACCGGAGGAGCAAAGGTGTTGGTGGAACGATACTCAAACCCATGGTTTTCGCTGAACGACATGTTGAACTTGTCGCGATCGCTGAAATTGTGGTCCCACTTGATGATCGGCGAATTGTACCAGTAGCGTCCCTCATTGGTGGGGTTAATGAAGTTGTTGGTGATGCCGGGGAAGCCGTTCACGCCGCCCTGCCCGGAAGTATTCGGCGCAGGCAGGTAGGAGAGGATCTTGGTAGCGACGGGGCTGATGCGGTTCTGCGGAATCACATCGCCCGGAAATGGACTGCGCCAGTACGTAGATCCGGTGCTGCCGCTGCAAGGTTCTGTTGCCGCACCGCAAAGATGCGTGGTGAGCGGATCAAAAACAGTGATGTTGTAATTCGAGAAATGCTGGCCGTTACGCAGGTCCAGCGGCACCGCGGTCACGCCGGAGCCCGGGAACGGAATCACTTCCTGCCATCCTTCAAAACTGGCGAACAGAAAATCTTTGTCCTTGCGGATCGGGCCGCCGAAGGTGCCGCCGAACTGATTCACATTGTGCCGGCCTTTGGCCGCGCCCACCAGGTTATTGCCGAATGTGTTGGCATCCAGCACGCGATTGCGAAGGTAGTCGAACGCCGTGCCGTGCCAGTTGTTGGAGCCGCTCTTGATCACGGTATTCACTACGCCGCCGGCTTCGTGGCCGTACTGAGCGTCATAAATTGTGGTCATGGCGCTGAATTCCTGAATGGCGTCCACGCTGGGAGCAAAATCCCACTGGCTGCCGTTGTCGCTGATCAGCGTGCCGTTCAGCAGGAAGGCATTGTTGCCGTTGCCTGCACGTGCGCCGTTAAACTTGTAACTGGAGTTCACGTCCCAGCCACGGGTGCCGGAAAAGCCGGATGCGCCAAACTGCTCCTGCGTGAAAATCACACCGGGAGTCAGCGCAAGCAGCATGTAGCTCTGGCGGCCGTTCAGCGGATACTCCTGGGTTTTCACCGGGTCGAATGTCAGTCCGCGATTGGCATCCGCCGTGTTAATCAGTTCCTGCTGGCCGGTGACGGTGACTTCGGTAGTCGCCTGTCCCACGATCAATTGCAGGGGCAGATTCAGCCTGGCTCCGACCGCGAGCGTGATATCCGCGCGTTTCAGGCCCTGAAATCCCGGCGCCGTCACTTCGACGGTATATACGCCCGGAATCAGATATGGAATGGTGTAGAGCCCATCCGCGGTGGTCTTGGTCTCGCTGGCGGTATTGGTGGCCGTGTTCGTGGCCTTCACGGTCGCATCCGGAACTGACGCTCCGCTCGGGTCCGTGACTGTCCCGGTTAACGTGGCCCGGTCTTGCGCGAAAAGACCGAACGCGCAAAACAGAAGCACAACAAGGATACTTCTAATCTTCATATGTCTCCCTTTTCAAATTCCCGACTCCTCAAACGAGCCAACCTCTATATCCTGAAGCGATTGCTTCCTTCCACCTGCACCCGGCTAGCCCCGGGTTCGATTTCGTCCACACTCGCTGAGTGGGCGCCGCACTTATCTTGCAACGCAGCTTCACCTTGCAGGATGTTTTAGGTGTTCAGACGCGATTCTCCAGTGTTGATTCGTTTAAATCATATTCCATGGCACTGTTGAAAACAAGGGAATTCATCATGTGAAAGTCCTTTATTTTCAAAGAATAACCTTCCATTTTTGGGAACGTCACTATACGGATTTTCACAGTGGACTGGAAGACACCACAGAGGCCGGGGAACGGCCGCCGCATTAGTTATTTGGGAATAACAGCTTCAAAAATTCTGTATCCTGGAGCACTGCCTGCATGCGTCCGGCGCCTTGCCCCCCATTGGGGGTAAAACGGAGTTTCGCAGCCGGATCCATCTCGAGCGCCTTGCGAAAATCGCTCAGCGCCGCCGGCTTATCGCCCAGGTTGTAGTCCATTAGCCCAAGGGAAATAAGCGCATTCGCCGAGGGCATGTACTTCGCATACGCGGCGGCGGCGGCGCGCGCCTCTTTCGGTTTGTTTGCGCTCAGCAACTTACCCATCCTGTCCTGATACAGCATGCCCAATTGCAGGTCGAGCAGGCGGCGGAGTTCGGGAATCGGTTGTGGGTTGTCGTCGACATTCAGATAAAGGTATCGATCATTATTAATGTTGCGTCCGCCTCCTTTGCGAACCACCAGCATAGAAGCGGATTGTTTGCCGCGCTTATCGCCGCCGGCATCGTCACCAGCCTTGAGTGCGGCAAACAATTTTTCGGCCAATTCGCCCTGAGTGGCTTCAAAGGCCCGCCCCATGGCTTCCGGAACCTGGGGGCCTACCAGAATGTTTCCTTGCGCCGACCAGGTTTTTCCCTGGCGGTCGCCGGCCCAGGTGGGAGCGTTCGGGCCGGTGAAGGCCGCGATGTTCCCCTTGCCGTCCACCACTGCCACCTGCCGCCCGTCCTTCCCCGCGAAGGTATCCTCCGCCAGCAGTTTGTCGATCACCTGCCGCGCCGAGAGTCCCTGGCGCAACAGTTCGAGACCGCGTGGGCCGTAACCCACGTTAACGTTCGCCTGGGTGGCGATGGCGCCAGTACCCGCTTCGGCCCAGGGCACTACGGCGCCGACCGAAAAGTAGCGCGAGGCCACGGCGACTCCCCAGTCGCCATTCACGGGATCGTAACCGACGATGGAAAACGTGTTCACGTCAGCGGCCATCAGGCCCGAGGACGCAGCCAGCAGCAGAGAGAGTGCGAATTTCATATAAGCTAGGATATCCTCATGCCGCGCAAATCGATCGTCGCCCTAGCTGCCATCGCACTCGCCCTGGCGTGCGCCTTTGCGTTTCAAGCGCCGTCCCCACCGGCGCCGGTCGACCGGGTGGCGGACCCGTTCGCCACCGGTTGGATGGTGACCGATACCAACGGCGACGGCATCGCCGATTTCATCGCGGGAAAGATCGTCGTGCCCGCGCACGCCAGCGCGGCGGAGAATGCGGCCGCGGCCAATCTGGCGGCGCGCGTGGGTTTCGCTGCCACGGGCATGACGCCGCCGGTGGTGATCGCCGGCGATAGCGGCAGCGGTCCGCGCATTCGGGTGGGACGAGAGGCAACGGCTCCCGTGGCTCTGGAGAAAGAAGAAGGCGGCGTGTTCTTTGACGGAGGTGCGCTGTCGGTCGCCTCGGCGGACGACGCCGGCTTGCAGGCCGCGGCGGAGGCATACTCCGCCCGCGCACCCTACCAGTGGCGCGTGCCCGCCGGGAAGTTGGCCGCCATTGCCGATGCCGTTCGCGCCGCAGCGCCCGGCACGCCAGTGGAATTGGTGGGAGTCACTTATCTGAAAGGGAAGGCCGGCGTGCACCGCGCGTTCCTGCGGAGTAGCGGGACCATCGACGCCGCGGCCCTGGAAAAGGCGCTGGCTTCCCCGCTTTTGACCGCCGTACACTCGCTGGCGATCCTGGGCGGCGCGACCGCCGTGAGCGCCAAGGCCGAGCCGGCGATTCCTCCCCAGGCGAGCGGCGGCACCGCTCCCGGGCCCGGCGCACCGGCGGCGGATGGCGTGGCAGGCGCTGCTGCGGGCGCCCCCACGCGGCTCGACCTGGCAACGCTCTTTACCAGCCGCGGCCTGTTTGGCGCAGCCGGCCGAATCCCGCTGCCGGCCTCGCTGAACGGGCGCCTCTACGTGCCCGCCGGGGCCGCCGGCACCGCCATGGCCAACCTGGCGGCGCGCATGGGAATGGAATCCACCGGCATCAATCTGCCGCTCGCGAGCCCAGTGGACGGAGCCACGGCGCGCGACGTGCGCTTGCAAGCGGTGTTGGCCGGCAGTGCCGCACTCTCGCAGGAGGCCGAACGGAAACTGCGCGCGCAGGACACCGCGGCGGCGCAATCGGAAACGCCGTTGGCGGCGGGCGAAGGCGAATTGCGCATTGTGGATGATGCCTTCGGCCGGCGCGCGGCCGTGCTCGCGAGCGGCGACGAGGCGGGGCAGGCTTCCGCGCTGGGGCTTCTGGCCGATCGCTTTCCGAACCTGTGGGAGCAGGGCAAGCAGCACCTGTCCCTGGAAGAGATCCGCTACGACCTGCATCGCTTCTTCTCTCAGCGCTCCAGTGTGGGACAGGCTGCCGCCGGGTTGTATCAATTGGATCGCTGGATGAAGGGCATTGGCGAAGGCGCCAGGGACATGAGCGCCGAGTTGTATGTGGATGTGGCCGATCCGGCCCTGGCCGATTTCGCGCGGCGCCAGTGGAAAACGGCCGCTTTCAAAATCGGCAGCCTGCACGCCGGCACGCAATGCTGCGACAAGGACCCGCTGCTGCACTATCGCGGCCCGAATGTGCCCTTTCATCAGGCCGCACCCACCTTCAGCGAAGACATCGTGGTGCCGTGGGAAGGGCGGCGCCTCACCGATGCAGTGCGGCGCGCGGCGGCGAAGATCAAACCCGGCGAGGACGTGAACCTCGTGGCCCGAGTGAGCGAAGGGCCTGAAGAGCGGCGCAAACTGACGGCCGAAATCAAGGACATCCTCAGCAAGGCCGGCGCGGATGCCAGGCGCCTCAACGTAGAAGTGCTGTGCGCCTATAAGCCGGGCTATAGCTGGCTGATGGACGAGATCGCGCCGGCCCTGTCCGGCAAAAACGTGGCGAGCATCCGGATCGACTTCGCGAAAAACGTGGACCCCACCGGCGTCCGCTCCATGCAGTCGGAAGCGCGCTGGGTGCAGGAGTTGTATCCGGTAGACGAGATGCTGGCGCGCAAACTCAATCTGCCGCTGGAGAAAATCACCCTCAATGAAATCGAGCCGCCCGCCGGCGGCGCCACCTATCGCGTGCATGCGTGGGACGCCGCGGGCAAAGAAATGCTCACCCGCGAATTCACCGTCACCACCCACATGCAGCCGTACAATGGCGTCATTCCGCGCTACGAACAGGTGCAAGTGGACACCGGGTGGGTGAAACTGGAAGCCGCCGGCAAAGCGATTCTGAACGAACGCATCCGCACCGACCTGGAGGAGTTCTGGGACCACTACCAAAACCAGACGCTGCCCAAGGTATTCCAGTTCGTCATGTCGCAGGCGCATGGCGAGCTGCGTTCGGAATTCTCGCCGCCCTTCGACACCATCAAACTGGACATTCACATGAGCGAGCCGGACTACAGCCTGGATCTGGACAAGGAGCGCATCTCCTCGCTGGAAGCGGTGCAGGAAGACACCTTCTACTCCACCGAAACCTTCCTGAGCATGATGGGCGACCTGGAAACGGGCCGGCCCATCGCGTATACCGGCCGCATCATCCCGATCGTGCATGGCTCTGAAGACGGCAAAGACGGTCGCGTGCATATCGAGTTTTACGGGAAGCAGGCGGCCAATCCGCTGGTGCGGCTGGCGTGGACGGACGCCAAAGGCGAACGGCACAAGCAGGAGCGCAACATCCCCGCGCTCACCGGTGAATTCCAGCCGCGCCTGATTCAGGTCCGCGCCAAAGCCGGTGAAGCAGGTGTGGAGCGCCTGGTGTGGTCGCTGCCCGCCGATTTCGCGGACGACAAGTACGACGACTGGCTCAAGCTGGAAGGACAGGACCAGGTGGATCGCGGCATCTTCAGCGTGGAGAAGGCGAGCGGCGCGGTGCACTGGCTCGAGCAGATGCATGGCGCCGGTTTGTATCGCGACGACCTCGCCTATCCGCGGCTCAGTTCCATGGGCGTGGAGTTCGACCTGCCGCTGGAGCCTGGCGACAAGCTGGATGGTCCGGCCAAACGCGTGTTCGTGAACTGGCAGGTGCCCAAGCCGTCGACGCAGCGGCCGCAGATCGGCGATGTGACCAGGATCGCGGCCGAGCCGATCGTGCAATGGGACGAACCCATCTCGCCGGCGGAGAATGCGTCCATTCTGGCGCGCCTCGCGGCGTTCCCCGGCGTTTCGGTTTACTGGATGGGCCGCAGCTATCTGGGTGAAAACATCTGGGCCGCCGATGTGACCCTGCCTTCCCCGGCGCTGCTCCGCTCATGGCCCAAGGAGAGCACCACCAAGGCGGCGATCGTCTACTCCGGACGCCAGCACGCCAATGAAGTTTCCAGCACCAGCCACATTCTGAAACTGGCCGAGCAACTCCTCACCGAAAGCGACAAACACGACCTGTTGAAGAAGGTCAACGTGGTGATTCATCCCATCACCAATCCCGATGGCGCGCAGCTAGCGGTGGACCTGGCCAAAATTACGCCCGACAACATGCTGCATCCGGGCTATCACGGCTCGCTGGCCGCGGACGTTTCGGCGGGACAGACCGAAACCGACCCCATCTACCCGGAATCGCGCACGCGCAAACAGTTGATTGACGCGTGGCTGCCGGATGCGTTCCTGAATCCGCACGGCTACCCTTCGCACGAATGGGTGCAGCCATTCTCCGAATACACCGGCTGGGTGCAAAGCCGGCAGGGCGCCAATAGCGGGCGGGCGTGGTGGATTCCGCGCGGCTGGTTCACCAGCATGGGCTATCTGCGCGACGAAACGCATCCCTACAGCAAAGTGGTGGCGTATGCCATTCAAGACCGGATCGTAAAGGCGGAACGTGACGTGCCCGGCCTGCTGCCACTGGAAGAGCGCATGAATTCGCGCTATCAGCGCTTTGGCCAAAGGTGGCAGCCGAAGGACATGTACCAGCCCATTGTGGACGGCATTCGCATTTACATGTCGCTGAAAGGATCGGGGGGAGGCGGACGCGGCGGAGCGGGAGGCGCCGGCGGCGATGCCGGGGCGGGTGGCGCGGGCACGCCGGGAAGCGGCGGCGTGGGAGGACTTTCCGCCGATGTCACCTGGGACGCCGCGTATACCGAGGCGCCCGACGAGACGGCTCACGGCGATTACATGAAGCTGATGGCGTCGGCCGGTCTGGCGTTTGACTATGTGCACCTCCGGTATCTCGCGGAAGGCGACCTGCGCGTCACGCGAACCGAACGCGATGCGGCCGGCGGAGTGCAGTGGCGCATCGAGCGCGCCCGCCCCATCCTGCCACCGGGAATGAAGCCGCTGCCCGCCCCGGGCGCCAGCGAAGGGCAGTAGGTGCGGTCAACGCGGTATTGTAGGGGCATGGGGATGACGACTCCGGACCGAACTCGCCATCGCACTCTACGCTCAGGGCGCATTGTCGCTAGGTAACGCTGCTGAACTCGCCGAAATGAATCGCATGCTCTTCGGCGAGATTGTGGGGCAGCGAGCGATTCCACGGCACTACGGTGACGCCGAGTTGGCCCAAGACGTCTCCTATGGTCACCGGAGTCCTTGGGATTCTGTTGCGGCGAAGAACGAAGGCCAGATCGAATTGTTGAAGCCGGAGCTTGACGCGTTGCGCACGCGAGCTCGATTCTTCCTTTCAGCCCCGCTCATCGAGAAGGTATTGCAGATTGCCGGGGAATAGAGCGGCGGGTACTGCTCAGGCGTGTTTCTCGCTGCTACCGGAAGGGCAGGCATGGCTCCCGGCAGCCAAAAACATCACGATGGCGGCGGGCAAATAAAGGAGCCCGATCGAGAAGCTGCCAATTAGCGCGAACGCGCCCATCAGAAAGGCGGCCGCCATCCGCACCGCTTGCTTCCGGAACAGCACTGGCAACAGCGCCATGACCACCGGAAACATGACCGGAACGATCGCCCAGGCCCCGTTTTCTTCCGGCAAGGTAGTACGGTTCGAATAGACCGGCAGGACCAGCAGCACGATGGCTGCCGCGATCGCCAGCCCGAACGATAACGCCGTGAGCCGCGTTCCCATCCTGCCGTCATTCTACTCCCCCGCGGCCCGCGATAAAATGGTCCGGAGGAGGGGTAGCAGGATGACGCATTCCCCGCGCAAACACTTCCGTGAGGCCGTGGAGAGGATCAGGCGATTCTTCAAGAGCGAGCCGGAACCCCCGGACGATCCTTATGCCCTGGTAGGCGCCCCGAAGAAGCCCCGGTTGCCGGGGCGGAGTGCCGGCGCCGAAGCGCCTCTCGATTAGCTATTTCATGGCCGCGCGCAGGTCCTCGTACTGATCCGACGCAATCAGATTGACGCCGGCGCGCTGGGCCGCCTGCCACCGGAGCATGACGGCTTCGCGCGATCCGAAATTGTAGGAGTTCCCCCAGCCCTGATCCTGACCCGCGCCGAAGCCATCCAGCGTGTAAAACCGAATCCAGTACCCCAGCTTATGAGCGTGATCGACCAGCGCTTTTAAGCGGGCCTCGTCGGCCGCGGTCCACGCGCCGGCTTCATGCTGTCCGCCCTCTTCCACTTCGAACCAGGAGTTGTTCCACCAGCGGCGATAGGTGGTCGGCGGGTCCACCAGCAGTTTCTCCGGTGGCAGCGTCGCCAGCAGGTGGTTCTCTTCCTTCTTGGTTGCGGTGGTGACCGGCGCGGTGTGGGCGGAGCCGAAGAGCCGCAGTTTGGCTCCCACGGGCACGTCGGTGTAGAACACGCGCTCCTGCTCATCGGGTATCTCAGTGAGAACCAGCAGCGGTTTGGCATCGAACGGCGTGAGCTCATGCCGGTCGGCCGATTTGATCGCCGTCGTGATCCAACCCTGGTATTGCCCCAGGAGTTCCCACACCGCGCGCAGCAGCGGTTCCTGGTTGTCCTTGAAATCGAAATGCAGGACGATCAGCGGCCAGTGTGCGCGATCGTTTTCCGCCAGCGCTTTTTCAACGATGGGCCGCACCTTTTCGAAGAAGTAATCGCGCAAGGTGGGCTCGCTGCCGTTGGTTTTCGGGGTGTGCGTGACTACTACGCGCCCTTTGCCCGTGGCAGGGTCCACATACCACGCCAGATCCTGCTCGATGCCCACCGGGAAGCCGGTCTTCAAAGCGCGATCCACGCGGTCAGACCATTTGCCATCGTACGGGTAGCAATTGTGGGCGTCCAAGACGGGACGGTTGTGATTCAGGAAATCGAGTGGAGCGGGTTGGGCGTACGCGGGTACCAGAAAGAGCGCAAGGCTCAGGGCAAACTTCATACCCAGCAGGATATCAGGCTGCTTTTTCTTCTGACGCCAGCCGCGTGTTTACCGATGCCACGTGAATGCGCTTGGCAATGCCGATGAACTTCAGCAGCTTGATCTGCAGCCACGAAGGATCGAACTCATACCAAGCCAGGCCGTGCCGCGCCGAAGTGGGATGGGCGTGGTGGTTGTTGTGCCAGCCCTCGCCGAAGGTGATCAAGGCGACCCACCACGTGTTGCGCGAATCGTCGCGCGTGGGGAAACGGCGCGCGCCCCACATGTGAGTGGCGGAATTCACCAGCCAGGTGGCGTGCAGTCCGAAGACCACCCGGAAGCAGATCGCCCACATCACCAGCGACCAGCCTCCCAGCGCGAACATGAGTGCGGTCAGCGCGACCAGCGGCACCCAATGATAGTTGTTCAGCCAGAGATAAAACTTGTGCTTGGCCAGGTCCGGCGTGTATTTCGCCATGGCGCGCGTGTTGTTGTGGTTGGTTTCGCCGAAAAGAATCCAGCCCACGTGGGACCACCAGGCGCCATCCCGCGGCGAATGGGGATCGCCGGGCTGATCCGAATTCTGATGGTGGATGCGATGAGTGGCCACCCAGAACATGGGACCGCCTTCCAACGTCAGAGTCCCGCACACGGCAAAGGCGTACTCGAGCCACCGCGGCACCTGGTAGGACCGGTGCGTATGCAGGCGATGGTATCCCATGCTGATACCCAGGCCCGTGGCGAGCCAGTAGAGCAGGACCGTGATAGCCAGGTTCCGCCAGCTAAACATAAAGAAAGCCGCAATAGCCCCAACGTGGAGCAAAGCTAGGATCAGGGTGGTCGGCCAATTCAGCTTCTGGCGGTTAGAAAGGCTAATAATATCGGTGGTCACTCAATCTCCGGGAGGGAAAGTCCCTTTTAGTGTAGCAGGAATATGTGGACCGGGATTATCCACGAAAGAATATTTTCGTTAACCATGGATAACCCGCTGGGCATCCTACGAAATAATCCCCTTCCGCACCGCGTAAAGGATCAATTCCGGTATGCTGTGCAAGCCCAGCTTTTGCAGGATGTGGGTGCGATGAGTCTCCACCGTGGTGAGGCTGATGTTCAACAGAGTCGCGGCCTCTTTGTTGGTCTTCCCTTCCGCCACCAGTTGCAGGATCTCGCGCTCGCGATCGGTCAACAGGTCGTAGCTGTCTTCCAGGCCGCGGCGCTCCATCTGCCGGATGTAATCCTCCTGCAACAGGCGGCTCACCTTGCGGGTCAGGAAAGACCGGCCCTGCGACACCGTGCGGATGGCTTCAATCACGTCGGCGCGCAGGGAATCTTTCAGCAGATACCCCTTGGCGCCGGCCTTGAGCGACCGCAACACGTAGCTTTCATCCTGGTGCATGCTCAGCATCACCACGTTGGTTCGCGGGTTGGCCGCCAGAATGCGCCGCGTGGCTTCAATGCCGTTCATGTTCGGCATGGCGATGTCCATCACCACCACATCGGGCGATTGCTCTTCGGCCAGTCGCACGCTATCGCGGCCGTCGGCGGCTTCGCCCACCACGGTCATGTCAGACTGCTTTTCCAACAAGGCGCGCAGTCCATCCCGCACTATCGTGTGATCGTCAGCCAGCAAAATGCGTATGGATGCCATTCCCGTTTCCCATCTTGCGATCCAGTTCGACTAGCGGCAATTGGGCGGAAATCAGCGTGCCGCGCCCCAGTTGCGAATCGAGTTGCAGTTTTCCTCCCAGCCGGCGGACGCGTTCTTCCATGCCCAGCAGGCCCAAGCCGCGGACAAAGCGCGTGTCGAAGCCCGCGCCATCGTCGCGCACCGAAAACTGCACGCGAGAGCCTTCGTGTTTCACCACCACCTCTACCGTGCGGGCGTTGGCGTGCCGTGCCGAATTATTGACGGCCTCCTGCACCAGGCGATAGATGCACGTCTTGTGCTCGTCCGGCAGATCGTCAGCATCGTCATCGGCAGTCACCACCACGTTAAGGCCGGTGCGCTTGGTCATCTCGCGGGCATGCCAGTTCAAGGCCGGGACCAGGCCGAAATCGTCCAACATGGAAGGGCGCAGCAGCAACGCCAGGTCGCGGACTTCGTTCACGGTCTTCTCGGCGAGTGTGCGGACGCTAGCCAGGTGTTCCCGAATTTCCCCCAGTTCCTCGGCGAATTCGGCGTTCTCGGTTTCCATGAGGATCGCCGAGAGCGATTGGCCCACCTCGTCGTGCAGTTCCCGGGCCAGCGTGCGCCGCTCGTTTTCCTGCGCGCGTACCAGGCGGGCGGAGAGTTCCTGCAAATCCGCGCGGGCGTGCGCGTTCTCTTCCAGTCGCCGCTCCAGTTCCCGCTCCAGCCGCAATGTGTAGCCGATAGTCAGCAGCGCCAGCACAAGGCCGCCGGCTAGAGTGATTCCGAAAGTCACCATCAGGCTTCCGCGCAGGCTGCCGGAAGAGGCCGCCAGTTGCTGTTCGGACCGGTTGAGGCCGTGTTCGTTCACCAGGGCGATGCGGTCGGCAATCTGCAACATCGCCGTGCGGCGCGGCACCAGTTCGTCATAGAAAAAGGAATCGCGCTTCTGGTTGCGCTCGTTGGCTGTCCAGGCGATGGTCTGGTCCAGCACGCGCCAGTACTCTTCGATCTCCGATTGCAGGGCCAGAAACGGCTCGCGCTCCTCCGGTTCCAGGCCGCGCGAATAGGCTTGGATCGCCGTCTGCGTGTCCTTCTTGAGACTGACCAGGCGATCCGATTGGGCGGCGGCGCCGGACGGATCCGGCGAAAGCAGAAAATCCCGCACATAGGTGCCCGAAAGGTAGATCTGCGAGCGAATCTGGTCCAGCGCGCTCAGCCGGGCCAGAAAGCTCTTACGGAAGCGGCTTTCGTCCAGACGCACACGGTCCAGCGTGCGGAGAGTTCCCACGGCAGCGCCGATGATGCCCATCAGCAGCCCTCCGAATCCCAGCCACAGCACCAGCCACGGCGCTCGCCGGCGCATGGCAGCCGTATTCCCCGCAAGACTACCGGAGCGCAACAGTTCGCGCAAAGTGCCTCCAGGTTCCAGTGTAGACAAAACGACACACCGGCAGAATCCTGTCTGCACAGGATTGCGCTGAAACGCACCAGGAGATAAAAAAGAACTATGGAGGCAAGTAGATGAAGAATTCCGCTAGACTGACCTTGGTTGCCATCGCAGCGTTCGGCTTGATCGGTGCAGGTTGCGCCAAGAAAAAAGTGGCTGCCGCCACACCGCCCGCTCCCCAGCAGACCGCTTCGGCGCCCGCGCGGCAGCAGTCCAGTTCGACGCCCGAACGGCGTACTCCGCCGCCCGCTGAGAGAGCGTCAACTCCGCCCTCGCAGCGCATGCCCACCGCGGCTGAAAAGGCCCGCATTGAGACATTGCTGGCTCGGATTGAGGACGCCTATTTCGACTATAACCAGCACACTCTGCGGCCCGATGCCATCAAGGCTCTCCAGGCCGATTCCACCGAACTGCGCGACATCATCTCGCAGTATCCCGACTATAAGTTGGCCATCGAAGGCCACTGCGATGAGCGTGGTTCGGAAGCCTACAATATGGCGCTCGGCGATGCCCGCGCCAAGTCCGCCAAGGATTATCTGGTCGGCGTAGGCATCTCGTCCGCGCAGCTCAATGTGGTCAGCTATGGGAAAGACAAGCCCGTCTGCGAAGACCACGACGAAGCCTGCTGGCAGAAGAACCGCCGCATTCACATCGTGGCGACCAAGTAAGTGTTTGCGGCCGACTTTTACGGCCGCACGCGCATCTCATTAGAGTAATGCGCAAGCTAGCATGGGTGGTCATTCTGGTGGCCGCGCCGGCACTGGGGAATCCTGAAGGATCCGCGGTTCCAGTGCCGCGCGGCTGCACCGGCAGCGTTTCCCTGGGTAGCTTCAGGATTGCCATACGCCCCTCCGCCAAGGCTCCCACCCTTCCTTTGAAATCCGTTTCGCTGATTCCCGCCGGATCGCGTCTGGTCTGGGATCCCGTCCACATTCCCCCCCAAGCTTCCGAAAAGGAAGAGGTCGTGGCACTGCTTGTGCCGCAGGGGGGCAGCGCCGTCATTGCTTTGGGCGCGCGTAAAGCCGGCAGCCATGCCGAATGGGATCTTCCGCAGATTCCGCAGGTAATCGCCTTGATCGTAGGACCCAGCGGGCTGAGCATGGGCAAGGTGAAATCGCTGGTGGCGCATAACGAGGACCTGCTGCTGCAACTGGCGGATTATGCCGAGCAGACCTCCGAAGTGGAAACGCTGGTTCAGGAATTGGCCGATGCGGAAACCTCCGGCGGCGGAACCGGTGCGGCACTGAAAGGCTTCTCTTCCCAATTCGGCGTAGCCGTACCGAAACTGGACTCTACCGCGAATCCCAGCCAACAGGCGTCCCTGCTGCTGCAAACTGTGCTTCCCGCCGCCAACAATTATGATCCGCTGGCTTCCACTGCCACGCAGATGCAGCAGTCGGTGGGCTTGGCCGCGGCAGTCGCCGGGATGTTCTTCGGCAATGGGGTGGCCCTTGCGGCAGGGGGCACAGCCTTATTTGCCAATCTCAAGGACGTGATGTTTCCCGGCACGGAATTCCGCTCGGCCTTCGCTCAGGCCAACGCCGGCGATGCCCTGGCGTTGTGTACCAGGAACGCAGCCATGAAATCCCGGACGCACCTCGCCTATCTGTGGGCGTACCGCGTGCCGGATCTCACACCGCCGGTGGTGGCCCTCGCCGGAGCGGCCCATCTGGCCATTGGCTCCAAATCCACCGTGAAGCTGAGACTGGCCGAGGGTTCCAGCGCAAAAGATCTGGCGCGCGCCCACGACTGGCGGTTGATTCCCACAGTGCAAGGCGCGCAGGCAGCCGTCCGCGTGAGTGTGGCCTCGCCCGATTCCCTCGAAGTCGACCTCTCCAAGTCCAAGGCCCCGGCCGGCGAGTACCGCCTGGCTGCCGGGTGGGACTGGGACCCGATCAGTTTGGGCACTGTCTGGCTTCACCCGTATGCCGACTTTTCGCGGGTCAGGCTGGTCCCCGGTTCCAGTGGCAAGCTCGTGGAGGGTAGCGGCATCGCTACGGTGAAGTTGACCGGAGCGGATTTCGAGTTTGTCGATAAAGTCCAGTGGAAGAAGCAAGGCAGCAAGACCGTTAAAGTTTCCGGCCTGCAGTTCGATCTGCCGTCCGGCAAAGGCTCGGGGCCGCAGAGCACCATGGATGTGGACATCGATACCGCCGCGCCAGGATCGTATGCGTTGCTGCTGTCGCAATCCGACGGCAAGGCCCAGGAAGTGCCGGTCACCATCCTGCCGCCTAACCCCACAGTCTCCAGTCTGCCCGTGCGCGTGAACGTGGGCGCAGATCGTCAGAGTGTCCGGCTGGACGGTACCGGATTGGATCGAATTCAGGCCATCGCAACCGCTGCCGGTCCGCTTACCGGCAGCGGAACAAAACAGGAATGGACCGGCGAAATCCAACTGAAGAACGGGGCCAAACCCGGGCAGCGTTTTCCCCTCGCGCTCCAGGTAAAAGGGCTGGAGCAGCCGCTGATTTTGCCGGATGCCATCGAAGTGGTGGGGCCCAGACCCCACATCACCGCGGTGCGGAAGTCCATGCCCGGCAATCTGGGCGTGGATTTGCGCGAAGACGAATTGCCGGCCGGCTTCACCCTGGGGCTGGTGCTACAGGTCCAAAATCTCAGCGGCCGGCCGCGGGTAGAACTCGGATGTGCCGGCGGAGGCTTGCGCCGTCCGCTGAAACTCTCCCCAGACGAACCTGCCGGGGGCGCCGCCATGAGCTTTGCCGGACCCGGCGAATTGTATCTTTCGTTCGACCCGGGCGCCATCGGTTATCCCGGCTGCGCCATCTCCGCAGCGGTGATCACCGAACCGGAAGGCCGTTCCGACGAAATGAAACTGGGACGCGTGGTACGCATCCCGCGCCTGGATCAATTCACGCTCACCAGCGAACCCGCCGGCCCCTCCGCCTTCGCCGGCATTTTGAAGGGCACCGACCTGGACCTGGTGGAGAAAGCCGGCTGGGACGCGCAGCAGGGTCTGCCCATCGATGCCATTCCCACGCCCGTACCCGGCGAGCCCGGCAAACAGACTCTCCGAATCTCCATGCCCTGGCCCGCCCCCGCTCCCCACGCCCCCCTCTACGTCTGGCTGCGCGGAGAATCGGAAGGCCGAAAAACCGGAGTCACATACTAGCCTAAATCGGAAAATCTAATTTTCCTATCGGTCTTCTCCGCGTCTTCCTCGGCGCCTCCGCACCTCCGCGTTGAAGGAAGCTCCAGACTCTACTCCCGCGGCGGCGGCAGCGTGGACGATGGCGCGGCCTTGCCATCCACGGGATTGATCTCCATCATCTCCACGCGCGTCCCGTCGGGATCGAACAGGCCCACCTGTCGCTTGTTGTCCACGCCCAGGTTGATCTTCATTTCGCGAGCGTAGTTCTTGCGCGCCGGGCGCGCTTCCAGTGTAGCCACGGCCTTTTGAATATCGGGCACTACCAGGCACACGTGATGCGCGCTGCCGCGCCGGTCCGGCGCCGGAAGGCCCTTATAGAGCATGAACTCCACGTGGTTGTCGCCATCCGGCACGCGCATGTTGACCCAGTTCAAGGTCGTGCTGGTGAGGCTGTTGCCGCGCCAGGTCTCGTGGCAGCCGAGGATTCCGCCGTAGAATCGCGCCGCCGCTTCCAGGTTGCCCACCAGGATTCCGGCGTGCATCATGCTGTCTGAGATGCGCGTGGCGGGCATGTGCTTGCCCGTGTCTTTGCCGGTCCAGCTATCGGGCATGTATTGCACGATCTCCACGGTGTGCCCGTCGGGATCCGTCACTGAGATCTTATGATTCCCGATGCGGTTCGTACTTACCTGCTCCGGCACTTGGACGCCGCGCGAACCCAGATACTGCCGCATCCGCTCCACGTCGTCGGTATAGAGGCCCAGATGGTTCAACTGGCCCTCTCCTTTATTCGGCGTGTTGACCAGTTCCAAATACTGATGGTCGTTGATCTTCACAAAGGCCATCTGCACCGTGCCGTCCGGTTTGGGCAGAGTGAACGCCTCTTCGTACCCGAGAAAATCCTCATAAAACGCCCGCGCCTTGGCCAGATCGCTGACGAAAATGGAATAATGCGCCACGCCCAGGACCTTCGGCCGGGCGGGCTGCGTCTGGACGGCAAGCGGCAGGCAGATCATAAGTCCGAGCAGACATCTCATACCAGGAGGATATCCTGAATACATGCACGTTTCCGAAATCGATACGCCCCGCCTGGTAGTAGACCTCGACATCATGGACCGCAATCTGCGCCGCGTAGCGGACTACGCTGCCCAACACGGACTGCGCCTGCGGCCCCACACCAAGACGCACAAGAGCGTGCGCATCGGCAAGCTGCAACTCGATTCCGGCGCCGCCGGACTGACGGTGGCGAAAGTCTCGGAAGCTGAAGTAATGCTGGGAGCGGAACCCGCGGACATGCTGTTGGCCTATCCCATCATCGGCCACACCAAGCTGGAGCGCCTGATGGATGTCGCCCGCCGGACGCGCGTCACGGTGGCGCTCGATAGCCTGGTCGCGGCCCGGCAACTGAGCGATGCGGCGGGCGCGGCGGCGGTCGAACTGGGAGTCCTTGCCGAAGTGGATGTGGGCCTGGGACGTGTGGGAGTGGCGCCTGGCGCACTGCTGCTCGAACTGGCGCGGTGCATTGATAAATTGCCGCACCTCACCCTGGAAGGCATCACCTTCTATCCCGGCCATATCAAGGACCTGGACGCCGGCGGACTGGCCGCGCTGGCGCAGCTCTCGGAGTTGCTGGCCGGCATCCTGGCAGACTTCCGCAAGGCCGGCATCGACACGCGCATTGTCAGCGGCGGGTCCACTCCTACGCTGTTCCACTCCCATGAAGTCCAGGGACTGACCGAGATCCGGCCCGGCACCTACGTGTTCAACGACATCAACACCATTCGCAGCGGCGGCTGCACCCTGGAGGATTGCGCGGCGTCCATTCTGACTACCGTGGTTTCCACCGCGCGCCCCGGCCATATGATCATCGATGGCGGATCCAAGACGTTCTCCTCGGACCGGCTGGCCAACTCGAGCGAGGTGACCTTCGGCCATATCGTGGAAGCTCCCGGAGCGAAGTTTCACAAGATGAATGAAGAGCACGGCTATGTGGACCTCGCTCACGCGGAACGCGGGTTTCAGGTGGGCGACCGGGTCCACGTGATCCCCAATCACATCTGCGTGGCGGTCAACCTTCACGAGAAGGTCTACGGCCTGCGTGGCGATACCGTCGAAACCGTGTGGCCGGTAGACGGGCGGGGAAAACTACAGTAGCGTCACTCCTCCGTCACCTGCTTCCAGCTCTTGTCGGGATTGTAGCGCGTGACCTGGCGGGCCAGCGTGCCGGTGGCCGCGCCGAGGTCCTTCTGATATACCTTGCCCGTGTGGTTCACAAGGAAGGTCTTGATGCCGGAGACTCCGTATTCCGCGGGGTAGGCAATCAGCGCGAACCCGCCGATCATCTTGCCTTTCACCACATAATCCAGCGCGCCGCCTTCGGCGTCCGGACCTTGCGCCTTCAAGATGCGGAAGTAGTAGCCGTGGTACGATTCGGGCCTCTTGCCTTCGGCGGAAATTGCGGCGGAGGCATCGGCGAAGGCTTTGGGCACCAGGTTTTCCGGCTCGCCTTCCCAATACAGGCCGTCCTTTTTCCCAGGCGTGCCGATGATTTTCTGAGCGTATTGCAGGACGCCGGTTGCGGTGCGGTCGCGCGAAGCATAGTCCATCTGCGCCTCCACGTAAGCCCGGCAGACCTCCAGCGAGGTGAGTTCGTTGCGCCCGATGCGCCGGGCCAGAACTTCCACCCGGCCCGTTACCGAGTCGAAGTGCCACTTCCCTTTTTCCAGCACGATCGGTACCGGCATGGGCCAATCGTCCGGACCCACCACGAGCGTGGCACGGTCCTTGTCCGCATCCACTTCCACGTTCATTTTCTGCCGGGCCAGCTCCGCAAACTGCGCGCGGCTTTCTTTATCGGCGGCGGCGTCGCCGGATGCGACGATGTCCTTGCCGCCGGGGCCGAGAATTTGAAGCATGGCCACCGTATTGTTGGCGCCGGCAGCGTCGATCAGTGCCTGGGCCGCTTGCTGCGGTGAGTCGAATGTCTTCTGGCCGGTTTGCGCCAGGGCGGGGATCAGCGCCATCCCCAGCAGTGCCGCAAAGGCGATGGAAGCTCGATCGATCATTACCTGCCCCCTCTTCCGCCGCCGCCTGAAGGCCGTCCGCCGCCACCACCGCCGGAGGGACGTCCGCCACCACCGCCGCCGCCGAACGTCCGGCCGGACGGAGCGGAACGAGCCGGCCCCATACTGGAATAGCCATGATCGGCATTCTGCCGTGCGGCGGAGCCGCTGTTCATCCCTCCGAAAACGCCGCGATTCTGCGCCGGAGCCGTGTTCTGGGGAACCTGGCGATTTCCGAACCGCTCCCCACCCTGCTGCATCTGCGGGCGGACCTGTTCCGCGGTAGGCCGCGAAAGATTCTGCCGCACATTCGACTGGTACTGGTTGCGCAGCCCCTGGTTCGCGTACGGCACGCCTTCGCGGTGAGCCACGTCGTGCGACCATACGCTGTTTCCGCGGACATTAGTGATGTTCGTGGTGTTGAAGTTGTACCGGTGGATGAACGTATTGTTCACGATCACCGTCCGGTTACCCCATCCGGGATGCCAACCCCATCCGCCCCAGCCGTGCCAACCGGCGCCGAAGTAGAAGCCCACGTTGATCGGTCCACCGAACCCAAAGTACATGCCGCCGGTCAGGAACGAGCGCGGCGGCCACCACCAGTGCGGATAGGGATACCACATCGGCGGTCCCCAGATCCAACTGGGATCGTACACCGGCACGTAGATTACATCCGGGCTGGCAGGCTGGATTTCAATATAAGGGGCACCCGCATCGGTGTTGGTCGCCACCGTCTCCTGCGGCGTGGACTGCAGTTTGCCGGCCTGTTGCGCCGACTGGCGCATCCGCTGTACGGCCGCCATCACATCCTGCTGCTGGGCCAGAAAGGCATTTCCCAGGTTCGTCGTCCAGGCCACGTCGTCATTCAGGCGCTTCAAGACGTCCGGGTAAATCACCAGTGCCTGCACGCTGGCATCCCAGTTCTGCTCCTGCGCCGCCTGGGTCAGAGCCGGTCCTGTTATACCGGGATTTTTTTGCTCCCACTGATACGCCTGCACCACTTCGAGCGGGTAAGTGGAGGCCACCAGAACCTGGCTCAACAGGGGATCCGGATAAAGCGCCACGGGCGCTACCAGATCGTTCAATTGGTCCGGACTGAGCATCTGATCGGGGGGTGGCGGAGCCGGGGGTGCGTCCTGAGCCAGAAGAGCTCCTGCTCCGAACAGCATCGCGCCAATAAGAACGGCTACCACCGGCCGCGTCCCCGCTGAAAACAAATTGTGTCGCATGTTGAACCTCCTCAACCTGCTGCCACTACTTCCAAATCCACTACATTATACGTCCGGATTTTCACGCACGTTTCCGGCCCGTAGGAGCTATATCATTGAAAATGCTTAATCTCCAAGCGTTCAGGGTATCGCGCGCGGCTCCGCCCGGCGAGTACCTATCTTATGGCCCTATCTTTCGATCAATCTTTTGATCGACAAGCATGAAAATCCGTTTATAATCATGTTGGGGAGAGCCTGTATGTCTACGTTGGACATTCCAGAAGTATTGATCCTGCTAGGGATCGCAGCCGGAATCGTCTGGGCGATCTACAATTGGACGCATCCGTACTATGGCAGCCCACGCCGCTGACGATTTACCTCTCAACTCCTTCGCGAGGTAGCCAGAGAACTTTCCAGCGCAATTCGTACCAACTGGCTTCGCGTACGCACTCTGGTTTTTTGAAACAACTGTTGCAGTGTGGCTTTGATGGCGCTTTCCGACACCTCCAGTTGCGCCGCAATCTCCTTATTCGTCAGCCCCTCAAAAAGTCCCCGCAGGACCTCCTGCTCCCTCTCCGTTAACAGCTTGCGGAAGCCGGGCTCCTGCCGCTGCGGAACCAGGTTCGCCAGCATTTGGATCACGCGCTGGTCCACCCACATTTCACCGCTCGCTACTAGCCGGATCGCCTGCGCCAGGCTACCCGGGGAATTGTGCTTGAGAAAGATCCCGGACGCGCCCATGCGGAGGGCGGAGGAGGATTCCGCGGCGCTCATGCCCGCGGTTACCATCAGGATCTTGCCTGTGTACCCGGCCTCCCGCGCCCGGGAGATGAACTGACCGCTCTGGTCTTCGCCCAAGTCGAAATCCAGCAGCACCACGTCCACTGGTTTCAAATTCATGATCTCCAGAGCCTCCGCGGTGGTGCCGCAGTGCCCGGCCATTTCGAAGTCGGTTTCGGAAGTGAGCAGGCGGCTCAGGCTTTCGCGAAACAGAACGTGATCGTCAAGCAATAAGAGTCTTATGCGTTCCATACGCGCCTGCCTGCCCGATAGAGGGTTCAGCCGGTCCGGCCACTGCCAGTTCAATGATAAAGGAGCAGCCCGGAAGAGAAGGATCGTGCCTCAGGTCGCCGTGAAACGACCGGACAAACGCCCGCGAGAGAAACAGTCCCAAGCCAGTAGATTCGGCGCCCTTCTGGAAAGGCTGGAACAACTTTTCGGACGAGCGGATACCGGGGCCGGAATCGGTGATCCGGATGGAAACCAGGGGACCCTTCATTGCTACCGTGATATCGATCTTCTTCACCTCCACGCTCTCCAGCGCGCGCCGGCTGTTCTTGGTCAGGTTGAGCAGCGTCTGCAGCAAGGTATGGCGATCTGCCCATACCGGCGGCAAATCGTCCGGAACGTACCAGTGTACGGCGATATCGGCCTCCTGGCAGACCGGGTCCAGCACGATTCGCAGATCGTCCAGTGTTTCGGTCAGGTCAATACCGTCCACTTGCGATTGGCTGGTACTCTGTTTGAGCTCCAATGACGCAATCTTGTTGAGGGTTTCCACCAGCGAGCCGAGCGCTTCGAAATCCTTGTTGCCGTTCAGCGTGCCGTGGCGCACCAGATTTTCGTGAATGATTCCGATGGCGCCGCACACGTTGCGAACCTCGTGCGAAACAGCACTCACCAGGATGCGGGAGCCGGCCATAAGTTGTTCCAGGCTGGCCTCTTCGCGCTCGCGCAATTCCTCTGAAGCGTCCACCACCAGCGCGGCCAGGCGGGGTCCGGTAGCCGTCTGGTACGTGGAAAAAAAGACATTAGCCAGAAAGACGTCGCCGTGCGCCCGTTCTCCGCGGCATTGCATCTCCGTGCGAAACGCTTGCGGCGTTTCGCCGATAAAAGGCACACGTCCCAAGGCCGGCACATAGCGCCGGATGTTGCTTCCGGGCAAGGTCCCCGGCTCCACCGCGAACAGCCGGTGAGCCGCCAGATTGGCCCGGCTGATCAGGGAATCCGCCGTCATGGTGAGAATCGCCACCGGGCTGCTGTCGATCAGAAACTCGAGCTGCTCTTCGGCTTCCCGGCGCGCGGCGGCTTCGCTTTCCACCCGGTGGAGGGTCTCCAGCTCACGCCGCCGGCTGCGCATCACTTCGAACGCGAACAGTCCCGTCCCGGCCAGCGACGTGAACACCAGAATGTCCTGCGGCAGAGAGACGGACAGCGAAAAGCGGAAGGGGTCGAACAGGTCGGCCAGCAGCGTGCAAAGCAGAGCCGTAACCAGCACATGCCCGCGAGGCCGCACGCTTCCCACCAGCAGCACCGGAAACAGGTACAGGAACCCGAACGCGATGGGCGCATCCACCCGCCAGTCAATCACCGCGGTAATCACAATCAGGACGAGGGCCAGCCAGACCCGCGAGGTCCCGTCGGAATATCGAGATGTCATGCTCCGCAGTCCCTGGTTAAATCTTAGGAAAAAAGGCATTTGTCACCAAGGCTCTTGTCCGAAAGATAGGTTGACTTAACCTGAAAGATAGGTGGAGGCCGGAGCCCGAGTCTCGCTACATTCAGAATAGCAGGACATTCCAGTCAGCAGCCATCTCCCAACCGGAGAGACCGATGTCCCTTGTTCTCGCGGCGTTTGCGATCCGGAATACCCATTTTTTCTTTGGAGGAGAGATGCACCGCCATTCCTGGCGTGTTTGGAGCGGAATTCTGGCGGTGATTGGTTTGTGTGGCACTGCTTTCGCCCAAACAGGCGGCTCGCCGCTTACGTGGGAACAGGTCAAGGCGCGATTCGTTGCCGCGAACCCCGAGCTGAAGGCCGGCCAGTTGAACATCCAGGAATCCAAGGCGCAGGAGATCACGGCATATCTGCGGCCCAATCCGGATGTCACCTTAACCATGGACCAGATCGACTTTTTCTCCGGGAATCCGTACCGCCCGTTTCAGTATGCTTTGCCCCTGATATCCTTCAGTTATCTGCACGAGCGCCAGCACAAACGCGAACTGCGCCTGGAGAGCGCCCAGAACAACACGGCCATCAGCGCGGCGCAGCAGCAGGACCTGGAACGAACTCTTTTGTTCAGCCTGCGCAGCGCTTTCGTCCAGGCGCTTCAGGCCAAGGCGCTCCTGGAGAACGCCAAAGAGAACCTGGACTATTTTCAAAAACAGTTGGCGATCAACCAGGACCGCTACAAAGCCGGCGACATCGCCCGCGTGGACCTGGACCGCGTGGTCCTGCAGCGCGTGCAGTACGAATCGGACTTTCAGACCGCGCAGGTGAATCTGCGGACCGCCAAGATCATGCTCCTCATGCTGCTCAACGACCGCACACCGGTGGATCGCTTCGACATTTCGGGCCGGTTCGATTTCACCGGCGATCTGCCGCCCCTGGAACAGTTCCACACCGATGCGCTGGCCGCGCGTCCGGACCTGAAGGCGGCCATCCTGGCCGTGCAGAAAGCGCAGACCGACCACAAGCTCGCAGTCGCCAATGGCTCCACCGATCCCACCTTTGGAGCGGACTTCGGACGCAATCCGCCCATCCCGGTCTACATGGGCGTCAGCGTCAATATCCCGTTGCGCATCTTCGACCGCAATCAGGGCGAGAAGGCGCGTACCGAGATCGACATCGTCCACGCCGAGCGGCAAAAAGATGCGGCCGAAGCCCAGGTGTTCAGCGACGTGGATTCGGCATACTTCACCGTGGTGAGCGCCCTGAACCAGCTTCGCTCGTACAAAGGCAGCGACGGGTACCTGGAGACCGCGACGCGTATTCGCGAGATCATTTCGTTTTCCTTCCAGCACGGCCAGGCGGCACTGGTGGATTACCTGGACGCACAGCGGGACTTCCGGGCCACCCAGGTTGCCTATGTGAACCTGGTTGGTTCGTATTTGACCGCCGCGGGACAGTTGAATCTGGCGGTAGGCCGCGAGGTCATTCCATGAAAAAGAAACGTCTGTCTCACTGGGGTTGCATCTTTGTGTGCCCGGTTGCCGGCCTGGTTCTGATCCTGGCGGGGTGCGGGGCCAAGGGCGGCGAGCCGGATCCCAAGGCCGGGGCGCCCCCGCCCGCCCAGGTGGAACAGGAGCCCAGCTCCGACCTGGTGAAGGTGGATCGCCCGGACCAGTTTGCCATCGTCACCGCCGCCGCCCGATCGGTGGCGCCAGAGTTGAAAGTCACCGGCGTGGTGAACGTGGATGTCTCGCGCAATGTGCCCGTGATCTCACTGGCCTCGGGCCGTGTCGTCGAGATTCGCGCCAAACTGGGCGACACGGTCACTAAGGGCCAGCTTCTGATGCGCGTGCAGAGTTCCGATATCTCCGGCGCATTTGCCGATTACCGGCACGCCGTGGCGGATGAAGTGTTGGCGCACGCGCAACTGGACCGCGCCCAACTGCTCTTCGACAAAGGCGCCATCGCCCAGAAGGAGGTGGAAGTGGCGCAGGACGCCGAAGCCAAAGCCAAAGTCGACGTGGAAACCGCCCAGGAACACCTGCGCGTTCTGGGGGCGGACATGAACCGGCCCACGGCCATCGTGGATATCAACGCGCCCATCTCCGGCGTGATCGTGGAACAGAATGTGACCAATGCGGGGGGCGTCAAGACGCTGGACAATTCGCCCAACCTGTTCACGATCGCCGATCTTTCCAGCGTATGGATCATGTGCGACGTTTATGAAAACGATCTGGCCAATGTGCACGTGGGAGAACAGGCCGACATCCGCCTGAATGCTTATCCCGACCGCTTATTCCGCGGCCTGATTGACAATATCGGCCCCATCCTCGACCCGAATATCCGCACCGCCAAGGTGCGGCTGCAAGTGCCGAATCCCGGGGTCATGCGGCTGGGGATGTTCGTCACCGCCACCTTCCACGGCCAGAACAAGCAGGTCCGCGCAGTGGTCCCGGCATCGGCGGTGCTTCATCTGCACGATCGGGATTGGGTCTATATGCCGAACGGCGATAACACCTTCCGGCGCGTGGGCGTGGTGGGCGGCATCATGGTCCCCCCGAATCTGCAGGAAGTGGCAGGGATCAATCCGGGAGATCGCGTGGTGGCCAACGCGCTGGTGCTCCAGAATACGGCGGAGCAGTAGAGGATTCGCGGGCTCATCGACTACTGCCGGACAATAGGGTCATGCCCGACCTGCGGTATGCCCTTCGCGTGCTTCTCAAGTCGCCCGGCTTCGCCTTGATCGCCGTGTTCTCCCTGGCGTTGGGTATCGGCGCCAACACCGCGATCTTCAGCCTCCTGAATGCCGTGTCGCTGCGCCCCCTGGCCACTGTCCAGCCGGACCGGTTGGTGGGGCTCGCCAGCATCGACGCGCGGGCGCAGCGCCACGGTTTTTCCTACTCGACGTATGAGAAAATCCGTGCGCATCAGCGTGCGTTCTCCGCTCTCTTTGCCTGGACAGACGCCTCCGTCTTCACTCTCGAAGCCGGGGGCTCGCTGTTCCCCGGTAGCGCACTTCTTGCCGGCGAGGGGTTCACCGCGACCATGCCCATACGCCCCGTGCTGGGCCGCGGAATCGCACCGGACGATGGCGCGGTTGCCGTGCTCGGCTATGCCCGCTGGCGCAGTTCCTTCCACGCCAGCCCAGCCGCGCTCGGCAAACTGATTCGCATTCAAGGAAAGCCGTTCACCGTCATCGGTGTAGCCCCGGAGAGTTTTACCGACATGGAAGGCGCGGGCGCGGTGGATGCGGTCGTGCCTTTGGCCGCTTTTACTTCCCTGGATCGCCAGCGGGAATCGCGCAATCCCACGTGGGAAGTGACGGGCCGTCTGCGCCCCGGCGTCACCCTGGACCGCGCCCGCGCTGAACTGGAGGCGCTTTGGCCACAAGTCAGGCCGGATGCCGCCGAACTCCTCGTGGTGGAATCGGCCGCTAGCGGAGCCGGCTTCAACTTCGCGCGCATGCGCTTTGGCTACCCACTGAAACTCCTGTTGGGTATGGTCGGCGTGCTGCTGCTGCTCGCATCGCTAAACCTGGCGACTCTGCTCCTGGCCCGCGCCGAAGCCCGGCAGCGCGAAACCGGCATTCGCCTGGCGCTCGGCGCGGGCCGCGGCCGGATTCTGCGCCAGTATCTCGCCGAGAGCATGATGCTTGCCCTGGCCGGATCGGCGGCCGGGGTGTTGTGTGCGCCGTGGGCCGCCAGTTTCCTCGCGCAATTCGTATGGGCCGGCAACATCGATCGCGCTCACGATTTCTCGGTGGATACCCGCGTCCTGACCTTCACGGCAGCCGTCACCATAGTGAGCGCGCTGCTCTTCGGCCTGATCCCGGCCTGGCGCACCCTGCGCGCCGATCCCTCGGTGGCGCTCCAGCGCGCCGGCCGCGGCAGCACTGGCTCCGCTCGCATGGGAAAGCTGTTGATCGTATTGCAGGTGGCACTGTCCGTGCTCCTGGTTCTGGCGGCGGCCCTTTTCGGCCAATCCCGCCGGAATCTCCAGACCGTTCCTCTCGGCTTCCACTCCGCCAACCTGCTCGAAATGCAGTTGATGAACCGGCCCGGAGGCTACACGGGGATGGATCCCAATGTTTATTACCCGGAGTTGTACCGGCGGCTTTCGCGCGTGCCGGGAGTCCGTTCGGTTGCCGGCGCAGGCTTCGGTCCGATTATCCCGCCGTTCCTTCCGGATCAACCCGCTACGGGGGACGAAGTGACCGTACGGGTGCAGGCTTTCCGGGTGGGTCCGGACTATTTTCGGACGCTGGGAATTCCAGTTGTAGATGGCCGTGAATTCACATTTCAGGATCGCCCTGACGCACCACGGGTCGCCATAGTGAGCGAAAGCCTGGCGCGCCGTCTGTTCCCCGAAGCTTCGGCCATCGGCAGGCGCATTGCCTCCGAGGGGAAGGATCTGGTCATCGCCGGCGTTGTCCGGGATTCTGAGATTGGCAGTCTCCAGGGTCACAACCCCATGCAGTTGTTCACTTCCGTATACCAGGAGGACTCGGCTCGCCAGCCGCTCGTGCTGGTCCGGACCGCCGGGACACCCGATGCCGCGGTGATCCGCGAGCTGCGCCGCCAAGTCGAAGCCATGGGCCGGGAGTATCCCCTTCGTATCCAGACCACCGAACGTGCGATTGATCGGGTTCTGGTGAAGGAACGGATGCTGGCCTCGTTGGCGGCGGCTCTGGGCTTGGCGGCTCTGTTACTTGCGGCGGTCGGAATCTATGGCTTGATGGCCTACGCAGTCACGCGCCGGTCCGTCGAAATCGCCATTCGCATGGCCCTCGGCGCGCGCCGGATCATGATTTTACGTATGTTTATAGGGGAATCCCTTATTCTTTTGATCGGCGGATTCACTCTGAGCGTGCCGGCGATCTATGCGGGGTCCAAACTGGTGACTACGATGTTGTTCGGCTTCGATCCTGGCGGGTGGGCGGTGGCGCTGACAGGGGTTGCCGCCGTGTTGACAGCGGTGGCTTTGGCCGCAGTCGCAATTCCCGCGCGGCGCGCCGCCAATCTCCACCCGCTGGGCTCGCTGAAACAGGTGTAAACACAGGCGATTAAGCCTGTCCGTTGCCTTTTCCGTCTTCAGCTTCGCCGCCGGTGGCGCGCCGTTTGGCGCGTACGGTCTCCTTGATTCCAGACAGCAGTTTCGGCGGCCGCCCGCGACGCACCCCCTCCTGCTGCAACCTTTCGAGGCTGATAATCGCCGCGTCGAGATTAGCCAGTTCAGCGCGTAGTTGCGCCAGTACTTTGGTCAGATCCATGAGCGCCGCCCATGAGAATAGAACGTTCCGCCGAAAAAACAAATGGATCAAATGGCTTAAGAGTACTCCGAAGGAAGAAACAGCAGTCCCGTAAAACCGAGCTAGTGGGTGGTTTCGTAATCGTACTACTACGGTCTTTATACTGCGGGACGAGAGAGGAGCGGATCATCCGCGAGCTCCGCCGGATCCGTATAAGCCTGCAACGAATCCAGAGATTCCAGGACGCGCTCCAGGAGGCTGTCTGTTTGCGACACCGTTGTCTTTAATACTTCAATGGAATGCGCCTGAGTAGTGAGCCGGTCGTCCAGCGACGCCATCGTCTTGGACAACAACTGCTCCATGGCGGAAACAATCTGGGATGTGGAAGGCATTTCCGCCAGTTTCGCCGCGTGCTCGTCCAATCGGGACTCGATTTGCGTAAAGCGACCCGCGGCAGCGGAATCCTGCGCCGCCAGGCGCTCTTCCAATCCGGCAATCGACTTCTTGATCTCGTGCGTCACCGTCGATTCGCCGGTGGTCCGCTCCCTGCGAGTATTGCCAATGGCTCCCGCGGCAACTCCCGCGAGGAAGATTGCCATTCGGGGTACAAAGTTAAGAGCTCGTGACATCGGTGATTCACTTATAATACGGATGCAGAACTCCTTGCAAGTACTCCACTTAGTTATAACAGTACTAAGTACGTACCGCGATTGCAGGAGGTTAGCGATGCTGGCATTCTAACTAGGAAAGATCCGCTAAACCAGGAGATTTCCGGTTAGCCGCGGCTCGTTGAGCCGGGTCCAATTCTCAAGATAAAAGATACCCTCGTGAGTGCTCCCTTGCTGCTGGAATGCGACCTGAATGGCCAGATCGTCTGGATGAGCGACCAGACGCGTACCGCCATAGGTGAGGCCGGAAGCCTCTCTGCGGCCATCGCAGCCTTTCCGGACTATTCCTACGCGACGTTTCACTTCACCCGCGTCTGGACGGCTCACGACCGGCTTCTGCTGAGCGGGCAGGTCTCCGAGACCGAGCCGGATGCCGGGGGCGCTGCCCTGCTCCGGGTGCAAAGCGATTTTCTTCGCCATTATTTCGAGCTCCAACGTGTGGAGCGCAGCCTTTCGACGCGAACCCGGAAGCTCCGCCGTTCGGGAGGGGCGGCCACCATCCGGCAACTGGAATTGGAGCGGCAGCGCCTGGGCCGGGAATTGCACACCGGAGTCGGCCAGCTATTGGCCGCGATTCGGATGCAACTGGAAGTTATTGCCGCCCAACTTCCCGGACCGTCGCCCCTGGTGCAGCAGGCCCTGGTGCATATTTCCAACCTGGCTGCCGACGCGCTGGAACAGGTCCGAACTGTCTCCAAACGCCTACATCCACCGGAATGGCAAAGGCTGACGCTGGAAGCAGCGCTCCGCCAGCTATGGGAAGCCAGCGGCGTTCCCCAGCGCTTCGAGGCCACCCTGGAGTTGCTCCCCCTGGCGCAGGAGCCGGCGCTCGAGGTGAAGGTTCTCCTGTACCGCGCGGCGCAGGAAGCACTTTCGAATTTAATGCGACACGCCCAGGCAACCCGCGTCACCATTACCTTGGAACCGGGCGAGTTGGGAGTCGCGCTGGTGGTTCGTGATGACGGGGTGGGCTTCGACTTCGCGGCCTTGCTCGCCGCGCCCGCCAGTATCGCCGCCGGGATCGGCTTACGTTCCATTCGCGACCAGGCGCTTGCCGTAGGCGGAAAATTGGAGATCGCAAGCGGACCGAGTGGTACTAAACTGGAAGTTACCGCGCCCTATTTGCCGGCCGATGCTTGAACGGACAGGAAACGGGGCCATTCGCCGGGAATCCGACTTGCCTGCCGCTTCGAGCTTTCCCTGCCCACCGCGACCGAAGGAGTAACATGCAGGAATTGCAGCCAATCACGGTAGTTCTGGCCGACGATCATGCGATCGTACGCGAGGGCTTTGTGGCCCTGTGCGCGGCCAACGGCATGAATGTTTTGGGTCAATGCGCCGACGGTCCCTCGGCTATCGACATGGTTCTCAACCTGAAGCCGGATTTCGCCATCCTGGACCTGGATATGCCGATGATGACCGGGGTGGAGGTCATTCGCCGCCTGCGCGCCAAGGGTTGTACCGCCAAACTCATGATTCTGTCGATCAGCCGTGACGAGTCTACCGTGCTCGACGCCTTGCGCGCCGGCGCCGATGCTTACCTGCTGAAGGACGGTGAGGCCCGCCATTTGATAGCCGCTATCAGCTTCGTTCGCGACGGAGGCGTTTACGTCGCCCCCCAACTCCGCGGCGCCGGACTCTTTACCCGCGCCGACCGGGGTCCTTCGGAAGACCCGCTGGCGTTGCTGAGCCCCCGGGAGATGGAAGTTTTCTCTTACCTGGTGAACGGACTGCGCGCGAAAGATATCGCCGAACTTCTGGATATCAGCCCCAAGACCGTAGACACCTACCGCGCCAGCCTCATGCGCAAGCTCAATGTCCACGACTTGGTCGGACTGGTGAAGTTTGCGATCGAACGGAACCTTACGAGCACTTCCGTGCGGCGCTAAAACTCACAGGCCTTCTAGTACCAGATCCGTGCGTCCGCTGGTAGTCCTCCAGGGACTGAATCAGGAGATCGACGGCCTCGCGTCGCTCATACAGACGCTGTAAAGCGCGACGGCGAATCACATCCACAACAAGCAGGCGGCTACGTTCAGAAGCATCGGCAGCAGGAAGCGGAATGGGAGTCATGATCAGGAGTTTCCTAGTCAGTATTAAGGTGTTTCCGAGCGAAATGTCAGGATAAACACTTTTTCGTCCGGAATCAAGGGAAATCTGGTACGTTCCAGGATTTTTCCTTTATCAGTAGGAGTACTTACCAATACCGCGTACATTTTCCCTGCAAATAAATATCGTAATACGATATAATAAAGCAGTTAAACACCTCATGGAAGATCTACACCTCTCCGATTACCACGCTCTTGGCCAGTTTCGTTACCAGATCCGGCGATTTCTCCATTTCAGCGAAGACGCCGCCCGCGCGGAGGGCCTGGAGCCGCAGCAACATCAGATGATGCTGGCCATTCGTGCCTGGCGCACTCCCCACACTGGACCCGCCGATCCGACCATCGGCGACCTGGCCGAGCACCTGCTCCTCAAGCATCACAGCGCGGTGGGGTTGGTGGATCGCTTGACAGAGCGAGGCCTGGTGCAGCGCATCCGCGCGGGGAGCGATCGGCGCCAGGTGCGCGTTCGCCTTACGCCGGAAGGTATCGAGAAGCTGAAGCGCCTGTCCAACGTCCACCTTCAGGAACTGCGCGCCTCGGGTCCCGTCCTGGTCAGCGCGCTGAGCTCCCTGCTTCACGGGTGGGCCGCCAACGCGCCGGCCAGATAACACGAAAGGTTGGAAATGCATCGGAAAGTTATCAGACACGAACTCGGCGATTTCACCATGACGCCTCGCGCGCTCACCATTTCCGGGCTCGCCATCGTCATTGGCTTCGCCAGCGCCTATATCGCTCTGGCGCTGCTCAAACTGATCGGAATTTTCACGAACCTGTTCTTTTTTCAACGATGGAGCAGTTCGCTGTCATCGCCCGCCGCCAACCATCTGGGCCTTTGGGAGGTCGCGGTGCCGGTGGCCGGCGCGCTGGTTATTGGACTCATGGCCCGGTATGGTTCGGATCGCATTCGCGGCCACGGCATTCCCGAGGCCATCGAAGCTATCCTGATGAACGGCAGTAAGCTGGAGCCCAAAGTAGCCATTCTCAAGCCGCTCTCCAGCGCCATCTCCATCGGGTCCGGCGGGCCGTTTGGGGCCGAAGGCCCGATCATTATGACCGGCGGCGCATTCGGGTCCATGATTGCCCAGCTCTTCCGGCTGACTGCCTCGGAGCGGAAGACGCTTCTGGTAGCCGGCGCCGCCGCCGGCATGTCGGCCACATTCGCGGCGCCGGTGGCCGCCGTGCTCCTCGCCGTGGAACTACTGCTATTCGAATGGAAGCCGCGCAGTCTCATTCCGGTGGCCCTGGCCAGCGTCACCGCGGCCGCCGCCCGCTGTTACCTTTTGGGGGTCGGCCCCCTGTTTCCCACACCGGCGCACCCGGTCTTCATCGGGCCGCAGGGTCTGTTGGGCTGCGCCGTAGCCGGCGTCCTGGCGGGAGCACTTTCGGCCATCCTGACTATGGCCGTCTATGGTTCCGAAGACCTGTTCCGGAAACTGCCCATCCACTGGATGTGGTGGCCCGCGCTCGGCGGCCTGGTTATCGGCCTTGGTGGGCTGATCTTTCCGCAGGCCCTGGGCGTAGGCTACGATACGATCGGCGCTCTTTTGCAGGGCGATGTTCCACGCCGCCTGATACTGGGGATCCTGCTGGTAAAGTCCGTGATATGGGCGGTTTCCCTGGGCTCCGGAACTTCCGGCGGGGTGCTGGCTCCGCTACTGATGATGGGCGGAGCGCTGGGAGGCATGGACGCCATGTTTCTGCCGCACGAAGGCGCCGGCTTCTGGCCCCTGGTCAGCATGGGTGCCGTGCTGGGCGGAACCATGCGTGCTCCGTTCACCGGCGTCATTTTCGCCCTCGAACTGACGCACGATATGAATATGCTGGTGCCCCTGCTGCTGGCCGTCACCATCTCGTATGGATTTACCGTGCTTACGCTGCGCCGCTCCATCCTCACCGAAAAGGTGGCCCGCCGCGGCTATCACCTGAGTTGTGAATATGCCGTAGACCCGCTGGAGATTCTCTCCGTGCGGGAAGTGATGCGCACCAACATTGTCGCGCTACCGGCCCAGACGCCCCTGGCCAGCCTCGCCGATTCGCTGCACGCCGGCAACGAACGTAAGAGCCAGTTACTGTATCCCTTAATAGACCAGGAAGGCAAACTGCGCGGCACCATCACGCGCAACAGGCTAGATTCCCTGTTGACCGGCGGGCGGTTTCGCAATACCCCGCTGTCGGAAGTGGCCACCGGAGAGCCCGTGGTAGCCTATGCCGACGAGCCATTACGGCTGGTGGTAAACCGCATGGCCGAATCCGGCTACACGCGGTTCCCCGTGGTGGACCGTGAAGGCGGTGGCAAACTGGTGGGTATGGTGGCTTTACACGACCTGCTCCACGCGCGTACCCGGGCGCTGGAAGACGAAGGCTTGCGCGAACGGGTGCTGCGCATCCACCTTCCTTTTAGCTCGCGGAAGACGGTCGGCGAAACCCGCCCCGCATGATGACGGCGGGCCATTCCAACCGGTCCGCGGCGGACTTCATCGCCATCCTGCGGGCGCATGGCGTCGAGACCCTGGTGGATGTGCGCACCGTCCCCAAGTCACGCCACAATCCGCAATTCAACCGCGACGCCTTGCCGGTCCCGTTGCAGACGGCCGGCATCGACTACCTGCACATGCCCGGACTGGGCGGCCTGCGCCATCCCCGCAAGGATTCCACGAATCTGGGCTGGCGCAACGCCAGCTTCCGCGGCTATGCCGACTACATGCAGACGCCGGAGTTCGCCTCCAGTCTCGACTCCCTGATCGCCCTGCCGGGCAGAGTCGCCATCATGTGCGCCGAAGCAGTTCCCTGGCGGTGCCATCGCTCCCTGATTGCCGATGCACTCACCGCTCGCGGCATTCCCGTCGAGCACATTATGAGCATCCAGACGAAGACGCCGCACAAAATGACCGCCTTCGCCCACGTGGAGGACGCCCGGGTGACCTACCCCGGAGACACGCTGGAACTGTTCCAGCGGTAAGCATTACATAAGACGGGCGACTATTCACGAGGAAGCGTGGTTGCCGTAACTGTTCTTACGCTTTTACCAGGCTTGCGACATACTCGCTGGGACAGCCAAAACCTTCCACCTTCACTCCCAGGCCTCGCAGGGCGTCCATTGCGAGCATCCGCCTGTGGGCATTGAACGTAATCACGTGAGCGAACATGCCGCCAAAGGTGAAGGTCTCCGGAGGTTCGCACAGCGCATCGACAAACGTGTCGTCCCAAGCACTGCGATTGCGCACTTCGGTAAGCACGCCATGGAACCCGGCGTCCGCTCGGTCGAGACGCGCCAGCATGGCGGAAGGAGTTCGGTCCGCAGGCGGAGTATTGTCCAGGGGGGGCATGCTACCGCCGGTAAGCGCTGCAGCCCAGACTTCCTTGGTTTGCACCATCCGCTCCAGAATCTGGCGGAGACTCCGATCCGGGTCATCCCACGGAAAGACTTTCACCTGGTTTTCCAGCGGACAGTCAAGCTGTTCATCGTTTAGCGTCTTCGCTAGCTCAGGAAGACGCCGGGTGTGCCAGGACTCCTGGCCGGAGAAAATGTCGAAGAGATCCATCGATTGACCGGCTCCTTTTGTGTCATTACCTGAATGGTGGTGAATTCCGTTGGTCGCGTGCAGATGAGTGTACGTCGCCCCGATACGGCGATATAGGCTTGGCGAAACGCGGAACGCCTTGCGAAACGCCCTCGTGAACGCTTCGAGTGATCCTTAATTGGCATTAAGACTGATTTCGGTCACCGGGAGTTGTGTGCGAGACAACTGCCACGCCGCTCTTTCCAAAAGCAGTCTGCGCCGCATGGCAACCGGCGTCTCCTCGATCATCGCCCGGAACAATCGATAAAACTGGGTGCGGCTGCGATAAGCGTGGCGGGCGAGGCCCTTGCCATCCTGCTCCCGGTCGAGCGATTCCAGAACTACTCTGCGGAGCCGTTGCGCTTCATCCACAAGAGAAAAATACCACTTCAAGATCCTCGCACGCCTGATCGGGAGTCCCAAAATGACGGGTTCGGTGTGGCTCAGGTCTGGACTCTACGCTTAACTGAACAGCATTGGTTCTAGTCCAACGTCGAAAGCGCCAACCCCCGCGCTACTGACGTGAACTCCGTGCCCGTGCGGACGCGCTTCCCGAAGCGACGTTCGAAGATGGCGCGCACGGCCGGAACAAACGAAGACCCGCCCGTCAGAAACACCACATCCACATCGTCCGGAGCGGCTCCGGATGTCTCCAGCAGCGAACCCACACAGCGATCGATCGCCTCCAGTTCTTCCTGAATCCAGCTCTCGAACTCCCGGCGGTTCACCGCCGCGCGAATCTCCAGCCCTCCATCGGTAAATTGGAACTCCGCCTCGTCCACTTCCGAAAGCCGGCATTTCACCCGCTGCACCGCCGCGTGCAAATGGTATCCCAGATCCTCCTGGATCAAATGAATCAGCGCCTCGATCTTCTCCGGCTCGAACGCCTCCGCCTTAGAGCTGTGCAGCATGTTGAGCACTTTCCGCGTGCGCAGGAACGAGAGGTGATGCCAGCGCTCCAGCTTGGCGTACACCCAGTTCGGCACCGCGGGCAGGATCTTGTTCATGGAGCGGGCTTGCGACCCCGCGCCCAACTCCGGCGACACCAGGTTGCGCACAATCCGGGCATCGAACGCGTCGCCCGCAATCCCCACGCCGCTGTTCCCCAGGAAATCCCGCGGCGACCTTCCCCGCCCGCGGACGCCCGGCCCCACGCGCAGGAGCGAGAAATCGCTGGTGCCGCCGCCGAAATCGCCGATCAGGATCAGCTCGTCGTGGTCCAGCGTCGATTCGTAGAAGTAGGCCGCCGCCACAGGCTCCATCTCGAACTCTACCGACTCATACCCGGCGATCTGGTATGCCGCGCGTAGCCGCGATACGGCATACTCATCGTCCGCTGCCGTTTCCGCGCCCACGAATCGCACTGGACGGCCCGAGATGGCGTGACGCACCGGCGCGCCGAAGTAGTGCTCCGCCCGCACCCGGAGATCGCCCAGAATCCGCGCGATCAGTTCTTCTAGCTTCAGCTTCCGCCCGAACACTTCCGTGCTGGTGAGGGTCCGGCTGGTCAGGTAAGACTTCAGCGACTGGATCAGCCGCCCCTTCGTCTCCGCGGCGAGATACTGTTCGATGCCCTGCGGCCCGGTCCAGCTCTTCAGGGTGACTCGTCCGCGCTCCTTGAGCTCTTCCAGGTACAACAGCGACCGGTACGCTTCCGTGATTCCACCGGCGTGCGCGAATTGCACCAGGCGCACGTCCGGTCCGCCGGTGGCGAGCCCCACGGAGCTGTTGGTAGTCCCAAAATCGATGCCAACCGCGGCCCCGTCTCCCTTCATCCCAGGAATCGCCAGATATTCTCGACCGCCATACGCAGGCCCGCCTCCAGCGCCTCCGGCGTGATGCCGGCACAGTGCGGCGTCAGCACCGTATTGGGGAGCGCCGTCAATGCGTGGCCCGGCGGTAGTGGCTCGCGCGCGAACACGTCCAGGCCCGCTCCCGCAATCCGGTTCGCCGCCAGCGCCTCCACCAGCGCGTCTTCGTTCACAATGGCGCCGCGCGCGGTGTTGATCAGAATCGCGCCCGGTTTCATGAGCGCGAATTGCGCCGCCCCGATGAAGTTTTCAGTCAGCGGCGACAGCCGCAGATGGACGCTGACTACGTCGCTGGCGCGATACAGTTCGTCCAGTTCCACCAGTTCCACACCCTCGACGGGCCGGGGATGGAGGGTCCACGCGACGACGCGCATGCCCAGTCCCGCCGCTAGCCGGGCGAATTGCCGGCCGATCGCACCCAGCCCCAGGACTCCGCACGTCTTGCCGTTCAGTTCCACGGACTGGCCGCGCGGCCATTCGCCGCGCCGCGTGGCCGCGTCGGCAACTGGAATGCGGCGTGCCACCGCCAACAGCAGCGCCAGTGTATGTTCGGCGATGGAAACGGCGGATACGCCGGGCGTCGTGGCCACCCGGATGCCCCGGCGCGCGGCCGCCGCCAGATCGACATGATCCGTGCCGGTGCCCCATACCGAGAGCAGCCGCAGGCGCGGACACGCCGCTATAACCGCATCGCTGAACCGCGAACTGGCGCGGATATTGAGCACCGCTTCGGCCGGCCCGATGCGCTCGATCAGGCGGTCTTCCGAACCGGGAAGCGTGTCGTAATAATCCAGCTGCGCGCGCGCCGCAAGGTCGCGCCAGACGGCGCTTGAAGCCAGCACGGGCGGGGAATCGTCGGGAATGGAGATGCGAAGCAAGGCACTGGTATCATAGCGCAGCATGGCTGGTACACTGTATCCAGCAGGAGCCAATGTGCCGCACCGCTGTCTCGTGTTTCTGTTACTGGGTACGGTCGTATTCACCGGGCAGGATCTGCCTAAATTCAAGGCGGACTCCGACCTGGTACTCATCCCGGTCAGCGTCACCGACCATTCCAACCGTTTCATCCTCGGCTTGCGCCCGCAGGATTTCCAGATTCTGGAAGACGGCGTGGCGCAAAAAATCGCCAGCCTTTCCGGTGAAGATACGCCGCTCTCGGTGGGCCTGCTTTACGACCGCAGCGGCAGCATGGGCGACAAGCGCCAAACCGCGCGCCAGGCCGTAACGCAGTTTCTCAAAACCATGAACACCCCCGATGAGGCGTTCCTGGTGGACTTCGCCGACGATGCGGAAGTAGCCCAGGGCTTCACTACCCGCACCGAGGAACTCGATCTCAAGCTGGCCTTCCTCCAACCCGGCGGCCTCACCGCCCTGCTGGATGCCGTTCACCTGGGCCTGCGTGAGATGAAGAGCTCCCGGAATCCGCGCAAAGCGCTTCTGATCGTTTCCGATGGCGGGGACAATCACAGTCAATACACCGCCAAAGAGATTCAGGAGCTGGTGCGCGAGGCGGATGTGCAGATCTACGCCATGGGTGTGTTCGAGCCCTCTCTCAGTTTGGGCCTGAGCAACGAGGAGGTCAGCGGCCCGCGACTCCTCGCCGAGATCGCCGAGCAGACCGGAGGGCGCGCTTTCTCCGCCACGGAGGCCGGCGACCTGCCCGGCGTGGCGACGCGCATCGGAATCGAACTGCGCAATCAATATGTGCTGGCCTACCAGCCGATCAACCAGCAGAAGGATGGAAAATACCGCCGCGTGGAAGTGCGCGTCAATCCCCAGCCGGGATTGCCGCCGCTAAAGGCGCATTGGAGACTCGGCTACTACGCGCCTCAGTGACGCCCGCCGTGTATGGCCGGTCCTCCGCCCGCCGGATGCGGCATGGAGGTGCCGCCCAGGCCCGGACGCGTCGAATATCCCGCGCCGGGATGGTAGCCTCCCGCGCCATATCCGCCCAAACCGCCCGGGCGATTGCCGCCTACACCGGTGTAGCCGCCGGGACGATATCCCCCCACTCCGCCACTGGGAAGGCGGTTCGGCCCACCCGGTAAGCCGATCCTGCCGGGCACTCCTGGATAGGGGGATCGCGGGCCGTACCCCGATCCCATCGCATAAGGGTAACCGTAGACTCCGTAGCTTCCGAGATAACCGGCGTACCCGCCCGGGCCATAAATGCTATAGATGCCGCCATAGCCCAGGTACGGATTGTTGACCATCGGCGGGAAATAGGTGTAGCCCGCCATGGCTAGCCCGGAGGCGTCGATCAGGTTCGGGTAGAGCGCCGGATCGTCGACGATCTGCGAAGCCGTGGCATTGTCCGCGGCAATGGCTTCGCTTCGCTGGAACGCCCACTCATTGAAGCTGTCGCCGGGAGCGCCCAGGGTCTCGTCCGGCATCAGGACCGGCCCCAAGGGCAGCGTCTGCCCAGCCTTGCCGGTCACCGGCGTACCCCCTCCGGCGCGCACTTCCACTTCGCCGTTGTAGATGCGAAGCTGCGCCGGATCGGCATCGATGCGGTACACGCCCTGACTGGGAATCCGCACCTGCCAGTCCTTGTACAACAGTGTCACGGAGTTGCCCGGCAGGGCATCTTTCGCTTCCACGATGGCGGAGCCGGCCAGCAGTTGCAGACGCACGTTCGCCAGGCTTGTGGCGAGCATTTTGACGGCGCTATCGTCCGCTACGCGCATGATCACGCCGGGACCAAGCAGCACCTCGACGTGTCCCTGGCCGGTACGGAGTTCGGCGCCTTCGCCGACTTCGGGGAAGCGGCCGAACTGCTCCTGCAATGGCTCGCCGTTAATCGCGACCACGCCTTCAAAATAGTGGATCAGTCCGGCACGGGTCGAAAGTACGGATTGACCGGCAACCGGCAGAGCTACCCAGAGCAAAACCGACAGTGCGGAAAACCACGAGCGGGGAGAGAGCATATGGACCCCTTCGACAAAGAGTATCTTCCGTTTCCCCGCCCGCGTCAACCGGCAGCTAATGGTCGCCGCGCTTCCGGCGTCAAGCGCGGCGCCGCGCGAGCAATACCAGCAGGAGCGCAATCCCCGCCAGACCGGTCCCGCCGGGCTCCGGCGCGGCGACCTCCGTCAACCGAAGATCGCGTTCGAAGAATTCCACTGCGAATGAACCAACTTCGGATGTAGCGCAGCAGGTCGGCTGCCCGCCCGCTGTGAGAATGACGTCAACCGGTACGGGTAGAGTGATCTGCCAGACGAGCGCGAAATCGGCCGGACCGAAGTACGGCACGAATCCGGTGTCTGACGTGACGATAAAATTGCCGGCCCCGGCAGTCAACTTCCGGTACAGTTGGTCCGACGTGGGAGTGGGCGTGTTGTTCGGATCGTAACTCACGAAATCCGACGGCGACGCATTGCCGATTCCGTTGATGGTGTTTACAAAAGCGGGCAGTTGACTCAGAAAGTTGGCAGCGAATACCGGTGGGAGTGCCGGGTCGCCGAACGGCGGGTTGGGAATCCCCTGCAGAGCCGATTGTCCCACAGCCGTCGCGCAAGCCACCTGGTCCGCTTGCGGGGCGGGGCAAAAGTCGATCACTGGGGTCCCCTCCATGGTTATTGCCTGCGTGGTGGAAAGCAGCACGCCGGCCGGAGAAAACAGTTCCGCCGAGCCGTAGTAGATGCCGACCGTCGAGAAGCTGTCGATGATGAACTGGCCTGCCCGGGCCGTCCAAGCCAAGGCCGTGGAAGCGAAAAGAAGCAGCGCTATTCGAATCACAATTTCCTCCGTTGACTCCTGCCCTGGCATAGAAGAACCAGGAGCAAACTTCCGGCCAGCACGAACGATGAAGGCTCAGGCGTGGCGTCCAGCCGCAGGTTGTCCTGATAAAAATTCACGTTGACATCCACCTCGTATGTGGTTCCCGGATACTGAGGGAAGGTGAAATCCTGCGCGTACGTATAGATCAGCGACGGGTCCGGGAAATAAACCGGTCCCGTATCGGATGCCACCGCGAAAGGCGTACTTTGGGTTTCCAGGAGGTTCAACAGGGCGGGAAGGGACAAGCCGGGGACGCCCGATCCCAGACCGTTGGCGTTTTCCAGGCCAGGGAGTGCCGCCAGAACAAAGGCAGGGAAGGGCGGAAACGGTGAATCGTTCGTGACCGTTGGGTCAGCCAGCACTTGGCTCACAATGCCAGGACCGAGGTCCGTGAGGGCCGTGCCGAGTACGTCAGAGGGAATCTCGGAGCCAATCTCGGTTTCGGCGGTAACCCCCGTGGTCTGCGACACCGGGTTTCCACCCGAGTACAACGTCGCTGTCCCGAAAAAAATGTTCATCACACCAGAGACCGTGACTGTCGCGGCTGAAGCGCAAACGCAGAAGGCCGGAAATGCCAGCAGACGGAGCAGAAGGCGCGTCATTTCTCGGCCAGTATGGTCCGGCTCCGCCGGGGATACCAGTCTCATGCCGTTAGTAACGTCAATGTCACCTTGAAAACAAAGGGCCGGCGGTTAGAGGCCGAGCTGGCCGACTAAGGCGATAAAGCGGGGGTCGCTGCGGTATGGCTTAAAGATCGGATGCACTTTGAGATACAGAACCGCATTCTCGAAGTTGTCCGCGGCCTTCTTCAAGTGATCGAACATGCGGCCGGTGTCGCCGAGAGTCTGGTCCAGCAGTGCCATTTGGAAGAAGCTGCGACCGGGATAGTCCGGCGCTTCCATCCCGGCCAGGATCCTGCGCGCCTCTGCCGGGTGACCGCACGTGATGCTGGTGCTGGCCGCGATAAACTGAGTCGCCGCCAGCCGGGGTCCGATCGTCCTGAGCTTGGCGAGTTCCGCCTGTTCGGCCCCGCAGTTTTTCACCAGAGCATCGCCGAAAGCCAACTGGACCAGCGCCGTGATGTTTTCCGGGTTCAGCTCCAGAACGCTTTCCAATTCGGCGGCGGCCTGCGACCGGTTGCCTTCGAAATAATAAACGATCAGCCGGTGCAGCCGCGGACCCGGTCCCAGCGGGTCTTTCTCGATAGCCGCGGCTAACTCGCGATGCGCCTCACCGAAACGCCCCCGGGTGGTTAAACCCCACCCGTAAAGGCTGGGAGCGGTGACAGAACCCTGGCGAATTGCCAGCCGGAACTCTTCTTCGGCTCGCGGCCAATCGTGATAGACGGAATAGACGCCGAGCGCATGACTGGCATGAGCGTCCCCGAAGCGCGGGTCCAGCCGGAGCGCCTCCTCCAACTCTTTCATCGGACGGTCCCAGACGGCGCTCGGGGACGCCGCGCCGTACGAATTCAGCGTGTATTCCGCGTTGGCCGCAAGCCAGTAGGGCAAGGCGTACCCAGGGTCTATCTCGATGGCCTCGCGCGCCAGCTTGAGTCCGGTCCGGGTGCCTTCCAGGGTTCCGCGATTGAACGTGTAGCGGGCGCGCAGGTAAAGGTCGTGAGCCTCGGAGTTCCGCGTGGCCATCAACTGGCTGGCGTCGACAAACCCGGATCGATTCGCTCGCAGGGCCTTGGCGACCGAGCGGACAATCTCGCCTTCCGTCTTTTGCAGATCGTCCGCCGGAAAGGCGTAGGATTGCGACCAGAGGTGGTACCCGTCCCCGGTTCGAATCAATTGCGCCACAATGCCCAGTTGATCCGCCTTGCGGCTGATGCTTCCCTCCAGCACGGAGTTGGCCCGCAGCGCGCGCCCGATCTCGCGGACATCCACGTTCCTGCCCTTGAACACAAACGACGACGTCCTGGCCACGACGCGTAAGTTTCCGGACTCCGCCAGAGTTCCCGTGAGTTCATCGGTAATGCTGTCCCCCAGGAAATCCTTGTCCGGATCCCCGGTGAAGTTAAGAAACGGCAATACCGCGATGGAAGGCTGTCCGGCGTCGTGGCTTCGCCACAGCCACGCACTGAGGGCCGCAGCCACACCGCACAGCAGCAGGGCGTACGCAACGGCCCAGATACGGGGTCTGGCTGAATGCCTTTGCGGAGACGGCGCGACGGGAGCAATATCGCTGAAAGTGACGACCGGAGCGTAGCTGCCGACCGGAATCTCAATGCGGACGGCGTCGTTCTTACCGGCATCGGCGTAGTATTCGATCAGTCGCGATCGCAGGCGTCCCATCTCGACGCGCACCAGCGAATCGACTTTGGGGTCGTGGCCGGCGGAGCGGTCGAAGACCTCGCAGGCGATGACGGACTCTTTCAAATCGTCCGCTTCACCGGCCAGGCTATGCTCCACCAGGAAGCGCAGCAAACGGGAACGGCGCTGCGCCGCCACAAACTGAGGGCTGGCAAGGATTCGTTCGAGTTGCAGGCGGACTGGATCCCCGGTGGCCACTTGTCGTTATATGTTAATTGAAACGGCCACCCCGCGGGATGAGATATCCTGGTCCGATATGAAAAAGCTGTTGCTTGCCACCGCGGTTGCCTGTCTCCTGATGGCGCAGGACAAGGTTGACGAGGCCGCCACCGCGAAATTCCGTAGTGAAGAAATGGAGCATTCCCAGATCCTGCACACCCTGCATATGCTCACCGATCGTTACGGCCCGCGCGTCACCGGCACGCCGAACCACGAGGCAGCCGCCAAGTGGGCGGTGGCGGAGATGACCTCTTGGGGCATGAAAAACGCGCATCTGGAAGCTTGGGATTTCGGGCATCCCGGCTGGACCAACGAGCGCGCCTACGGATTCATCGATGCACCCGTGCGTGAAAATCTGAAGTTCGAAGTGCTGGCGTGGACTCCCTCCACGAACGGCACGGCAGCCGGTTCGGCGATTCAACTGGAGTTGCCGCAGGGGCCGCCTGCGCCAGTGAATCCGGATGCCCCGGCGGCAGCTCGCGGAGGCCGCGGCGGGCGTGGGGGCTCTCCCGCGCTGCTCGGTCCCACCAAAGAAGAGATGGATCAATGGGTCGCCGCCACCAAAGGCAAGATCGGCGGCAAGATGGTGTTGATCGGAAAAGCGGCGGTGATTCCCGTCAACTTCGACCCTCCGCAGAAGCGCCGGGACGACGAGCAGGTGAAGGCGCAGTACGATCCGGCCAATCCCGGCGGCGGACGCGGACGCGGCGGCTTCGGCGCAGGCGGCCGGGGTCGCGGGAATCAGGACCCGAACCGCTTGACGGCGAACCAGGTGGCGGAAGCCGTGGATGCCATGCTGATTTCCGGCGGCGCCCTGGTGCGCGTCAACGATGGCGCGCGTGCCGACGGCATCATCGTGGCGCAGCAGCATCGCGCCTACGACCCCGCCAAGACCATCCCCACAGTGATCCTGCGCAATGACGACTATGGCCGTATCGAGCGCCTGCTGGCCGATGGCGAAGACGTGAGGCTGGAATTCACCATCGCCAATCACGTCTATCCCGAGGGCAAAACCAGCTACAACGTAGTGGGCGAAATTCCCGGCAGCGACAAGGCCGATGAGATCGTCATGCTGGGCGGGCACCTGGACTCCTGGCACAGCGGAACCGGCGCGACCGACAACGCCATCGGCTCTTCCATCATGTTGGAAGCAGCCCGCCTGATTCAGCAGATGGGACTCAAACCGAGGAGAACCATCCGCGTCGGCTTGTGGTCCGGCGAAGAGGAAGGACTGCTGGGATCGCTGGCTTACGTGAAGCAGCACTTCGGCACGTTCGAGAATCCCAAACCCGAGTTCGCCAAATTGGATTGCTATTTCAACGTGGATACGGGCACGGGCCGGCTGCGCGGCGCGGGTATCTTCGGACCGCCCGAGGCCGCCGCCGTCCTGCGCCCCGTTCTGGCGCAGTTCGCCGACTGGGGCCTCTTCGGCGCCAATACAACCAGCAGCCGCGCCACCGGCGGCACGGACAGCACGTCGTTCAACAATGCCGGACTGCCGGGCGTGGGCTTTCAGCAGGACCCCATCGAATACAACAGCCTCACCCACCACACCAATCTCGACACCTACGAGCGCATCATACCGGACGATGTGAAGAAGGCCGCGGCGGAAGTGGCGGCGGCCGTGTGGCAGGTGGCCAATCGCGAGCAGATGGTCCCGCGATTCACCAAAGACAACATGCCCGCGCCGGTCGAAGCGCGATAGGTCGCAGCCGGGACCCGAAGCCGGCTTTCTCAATTCCAGTAATTCCGGTCCATGCTGCGGTATTGCACCGCTTCCGCCACGTGCTTCGCCAGCACGGCCTCCGATCCTCCAATGTCCGCGATGGTGCGGGCCACCTTCAGGATCCGGTCGTGCGCCCGGGCCGAAAGACCCAGCCGCCGGACTGCCATCTCCAGGGTCCGTTCGCCGGCGTCGTCCAGCGCGCAGATTTTGCGGATGGCGCGGGCGGGGATGCGCGAATTGTAATACCCGCGGGCCTGCTGCACGGCCCGGGCTGCCGCCACGCGCGCACGGATCTCGACCGAGGACTCGCTGGTCGTATGGCCGCGCAGTTCCTGGTAGGGCACCGCCGGCACCTCCACGTGGATGTCTATGCGGTCCAGCAGCGGGCCGCTGATCTTGCCCAGGTACTGCTGAATCTGTCCGGGCGTGCAGCGGCATTCCCGGGTGGCATCTCCCAGGAATCCGCAGCGGCAGGGATTCAGGGCCGCTACCAGAATCAGCGTCGAGGGGAAGCGCAGCGTCATGTTGGCGCGCGCGATGGTGACCGAACCGTCCTCCAGCGGCTGCCGGAGCAGTTCCAGCACATCGCGGGGAAATTCCGGGAATTCGTCCAGGAACAGCACGCCGTTGTGGGCCAGGCTGACCTCGCCGGGGCGCGGCATGCCCGTTCCTCCGCCGATCAGCCCGGCGTCGGAAATGGTGTGATGCGGGGCGCGGAACGGACGCTCCGTCATGAGCCCTTCGCCGCCGCGCAACAGGCCGGCGATGCTGTGAATCTTGGTGGTCTCAATTGCCTCATCGAACGTCAGCGGCGGCAGAATGCCGGCGAATCGTTTCGAGAGCATGGTCTTGCCGGACCCCGGAGGGCCAACCATCAGGACGTTGTGCGCGCCCGCGGCCGCAACTTCCAGAGCCCGCTTGGCGGTGCCCTGGCCGCGCACGTCGCGAAAATCCAACTGGGCCGGCGCCTGCGCCGGATGCCCGTTGGCGCGCGGCGCGGCCGGTTCGAAATCGGCCGGGCGGGCGATCATGGCCACCGCTTCCGCCAGGCAGCGCGGGCCGTAAACCTGAACGTCCTCCACCACCGCCGCCTCCGCCGCATTCTCGAAGGGAACGATGATCCTGGGGATGCCATGATCGCGCGCGCAGATGGCCACCGAAAGAGCGCCGCGAACCGGACGAATGGCGCCGTCCAGCGAGAGCTCCCCGATCGCCAGGTGCTGATCGAGCTTTTCAATCACGCCCATCGCACCCAGAATGCCGAGCGCCACCGGCAGATCGAAGC